>JACQAE010000025.1 GCA_016195095.1 Pseudomonadota bacterium | reverse complement strand
GACCGCGGCCTCAAGCGACTGATCGCGCATGTGTCGAGCCGTGCCGCCGGCTGCCAGTACTGCATGGCCCATACCGCGGGTGGCGCGCTGCATATGGGCATCGAGGAGCGCAAGCTCGCCGCCGTGTGGGACTATCAGACCGATCCGCTCTTTAGCGCCGCCGAACGCTCAGCGCTCGATCTCGCGCTCTCCGCCTCGGTCGTCCCCAACGCCGTGACCGACGCCATGTTCCTGGAGCTGCGCAAGCATTGGAGCGAGGAACAGATCGTCGAGATCGTCGGCTGCATTTCCATGTTCGGCTTCATGAATCGCTGGAATGACACGATGGCGACGCCGCTCGAGGACGAGCCGATCGCGGTCGGCGAGAAATTTCTGGCAAAGCGCGGCTGGTCGGTCGGTAAACACGCCGGCTGACGCGGCGCAAAGGAGCCCTTTCATGGACACGCGAACGATACCCACGCCGCGTCTGGCGCCGCTCGATCCGGGCGAAAAGCCCGAGCTCGCCGCCGAATTCGAGCGCGCGCGCGCGCGCATGGGTTTTCTGCCCAACAGCATCAGGATCATGGCGCGCAATCCGCGCATGGTAAAAGCCTACCAAGCGCTCGCCGCGTCGATCTGGGATCCGCAATCGGAGGTGCCGCTCGCCTTCAAGCGCCTGCTGGCGCATGTGGCGAGCCGCGCGGCCGGCTGCCAATATTGTGTCGCGCATACCGGCCATGGCGCCGTCAAGCTTGGCATCGAAGAGCGCAAGCTCGACGCCATTTGGGACTACCAGACGAGCCCGCTCTTTAGCGCCGCCGAGCGCCCGGCGCTCGATATCGCCGTCGCCGCTGCCATGACGCCCAATGGCGTCACCGACGAAATGTTTACCGTGCTGCGCGAATATTGGACCGAGGCGCAGATCGTCGAAATCGTCGGGCTCATCGCGCTCTTTGGCTTCCTCAACCGCTGGAACGACACGATGGCGACGCCGCTCGAGGACGAACCGACGCATTTCGGCCATTCGCATCTCGCCCGCCACGGCTGGACAATCGGCAAGCACGCGCGCTGACCGCGAGCGCGTCATTGGTGCCTTTGCGGCGCCACAATTTGCGGTGCACAAAGCGCCGATGACGACGGCGCGGCCCCTTTCCCCATCGCCTGCCACCGCGATATGCGGCTGCTGCGCTGGCGCCTTCGAATGCCGACCCGGCGGCGAATGCTGGTGCAAGCAACTGCCGCCGCGCCTGCCGGTGCCGGCCTCCGGCGGCGGCGCGACCTGCCTGTGCCCACAATGCCTGCGCCTCGCCATGGCGGCGCCCGGCACGCCGGCATGGGCGACGTGATCCGTATTCGCCCATCGCCCATTTCGACCAGGAGATCACCGCGCCGATGATTGCACCGATGCGCCGTACCGCCTGCATGCTCGCGACATTCGCCAGCATCGTCGCCGTTTCAGCCGACGCCGCCGAGAACCGGCTGATCGGCACGTGGGAAATCGTCGAATCGGTGCCCGCGCCATGGAGCGACACCGCCGAACGCGCCAAGCTCGACGCACGCGGACACCGCCTGCACAAATTGCAGGTCACGTTCGGCGGGCATGACGTGCGCGCCCGGCATGGCGCGCTCGGCTGCAAGAAGGTCAGGTACCGCGCCGCCGGCTATGCGCGCGACGCGCTGTTCCAGGGCAGCCTGCCGGAGCCCGCCTTGCGCATCACCCAGATGATGGGATTTACCGGCGAGGACATTCCAAGCGTCGACGTGAATTGCACGACCGGCCTCTTCACCTATCATTTTCGCGACCGCGATACCGTGCTCTTCGCCCTCGACAACGTCATCTACACGATGAAGCGCCATTAGATCGAGATCGCGAAGAACTCGTCCAAATCGATCGAAATTCATCAGCATGCGTCCGAAACCCGCTTAGCCCGTTTCGCCATCATGCCCAAGCCGCGCTTGACCGCGCGGCGCGTGCCGGCGCACCACGTCATTCGCCACCGAAACGGGGCGGACAGCGCGTTTTCCGTTTCAACCAGGGCAACGGCACAGCGCCGAAACGTGCTAGAAACCTCCGCCATGTTCCGCCTATTCGAGAATGCGCTCAATCCGACGGAAATGCCGCGGCAACCGGAACCGCCGGCCGACCTGATCGGCTTTTATTGGCACTATGCGCGCCAGTCGAAGGCGCTCTTCGGTGGCTTGTTCCTGGCCGGGTTCGCGGTGGCGCTGCTTGATTCGCTCATTCCCGCCTTCATGGGCCGCATCGTCGCGCTCATCAGCGCGGGCGCGCGCGCCGACATGTGGGTGGCCAATTGGCCGACGCTGGTCGGCATGGCGCTCGTGGTGCTGGTGGCACGGCCGCTCGCCATGGCGGCGCAGAACCTTGTCACCAATCAGGCGATCGCCGCCAACGTGTCCAATCGCATCCGCTGGCAGAACCACTGGCATGTGGCACGCCAGTCCTGGACGTTTTTCCAAAACGACTTCGCTGGGCGCATCGCCAGCCGCGTGATGCAGACCGGGCCGGCGATTCGCGAGAGCGTGGTCGCGCTGCTCAACAGCGTTTGGTACATCGTCGTCTATGGCACCAGCGCCGTCGTCATGCTGGCGGCATTCGACTGGCGCCTCACGGCCCCGATATTGGCGTGGTTCTGCGGCTATATCGTGCTGCTGCGAGTCTTCGTGCCGCGCGTGCGCGACCGCTCCAAGGACGTCTCGGAAGTCCGCTCGATGCTCACCGGGCGGATCGTGGACAGCTATTCGAACATCCTCACGGTCAAGCTGTTCGCGCGCGCGCGCGACGAGGACGCCTATGTGCGCGAGGGCATCGACGCGCATACCGACGCGTTCAAGGCGGTGCTGCGCCTCACTACCGGCTTTGGCTTCTGCCTCACCGTGCTCAACGCCTTGCTCACGACCGGCAACGCGGCGCTCGCCATCTATCTGTGGACGCGCGGCGATATCGAGGTCGGCGTGGTGGCGATGGCCATCCCGCTGGTCTGGCAGGTCGTCAACATGGCGGGCTGGATCGCCTCCCAGGTCACCGACATCTTCGAGAATATCGGCGTCGTGCAGGAAGGCATGATGACGATCGCGCGCCCGATCACGCTCACCGACCGCGCCGACGCGGTGGAATTGCGGGCGCCGCGCGGCGAGATTCGCTTCGAGGCCGTGCGCTTCGGCTATGGCCGAGAGATCGGCGTTCTGGACGGGTTGACACTCACCGTTCGCTCCGGCGAGAAGATCGGCCTGGTCGGGCGCTCCGGCGCCGGCAAATCGACCGCCGTCAACCTTTTGCTGCGCTTCTTCGACCTCGAAAGCGGGCGCATCGTCATCGACGGCCAGGACATCGCGACGGTCACGCAGGAATCGCTGCGCGCCGCCATCTCCATGGTCACGCAAGACACCTCGCTGCTGCACCGTTCGATTCGCGACAACATCCGTTACGGCCGCCCGGAGGCGAGCGAGGAAGAGGTGGCGCGCGCCGCGCGGCTAGCGCATGCCGATGAGTTCATCGCCGAGCTTGTGGACTGGCGCGGATTGCGCGGCTATGACGCGCATGTCGGCGAGCGCGGCGTAAAACTCTCCGGTGGACAGCGCCAGCGCGTCGCGATCGCGCGCGTGATCCTCAAGAACGCGCCGATCCTGGTGCTCGACGAGGCGACGTCGGCGCTCGACAGCGAGGTCGAGGCCGCCATCCAATCGAGCCTTGGCACGCTGATGCGGGGCAAGACCGTGATCGCCATCGCCCACCGGCTTTCGACGATCGCGCGCATGGACCGCCTCATCGTTCTCGATCGCGGCCGCATTGTCGAGCAGGGCACGCACGCGGAATTGCTGCGCGCGGACGGCCATTACGCCGCCTTGTGGCGGCGCCAGTCGGGCGGCTTCATCGACGCTGCGGAGACGCTCGACGCCGCGCCGGTGGCGGCCGCCGAATAGCACATTGGGAGGACAATGCATGGTGCTGGAAATCGCGCATATCGAGGTCAAGGGGGGGATGGAAACGGAATTCGAGGCCGGTGTGGCCAAAGCAACGCCTGTTTTCCGTCGCGCCAAGGGGTGCAGCGCGCTGTCGCTGCATCGCTCGGTCGAGCAACCCAGCCATTACCGACTATTCGTGACCTGGCAGACGCTGGAGAATCACACGGTCGATTTCCGCGGCTCCGCCGACTTCCAGGAATGGCGCAAGCACGTCGCGCATTGCTTCGCCGCGCCGCCGCTGGTCGAACACGTCGCGCGCGTCGTGGACGGCTTCTGACCGCCCGCGCAACCCTTCCCTTGCCGGCGCCGCGGGGCCATATTGCCGCGATGGCCACTCCTCCTGACAAGGCAAAGAAGCCGCGCGACCCGGCGCGCCCGACGCGCGCCAAGGCGGCGCGACCGCAATCGGCGGAAATGGACCCGGCGCTCGCCGACCTGCTCAACCCGGCCATCAACCAGGGCGCCGCCGGCGTCGGCTCGCAGACCGGGCTCAAGGCACCGTTCGACAATTCACGCGAGCGGCGCGCCGATTTCGCCGACGCGCACCGCGCCCGCCGCTCGACCCAGGACGGGCTGCGCGAGGCGCCGCAAACCGGCTATGTCGCCCGCGAGGTCGGGCCGCTCGACCCCGACCTCGCGCGCGCGCTCGGCATCGGCGGCGACGACGCCTCGGCGCCGGCGCAGACACCCCGGCGCCCCGGCGCCACAAGCGACGCGACCGGCGCGATCGCCGGGATCGCCAGCCAGAACGCGCTTGACCAGCTCCTGCGCGAAGGCCGGCCGGAATTCGCCGCGGCCAAGGCGTGGACGCCGCACCGCCCGCCGCGCCCGGAAAAATCCGAAGGCGGCCTGCGGCTCGCGATCCGCTCCGATTTCGAGCCGAAAGGCGACCAGCCGCATGCGATCGCCGAGATCGTGGCCGGCGTGCGCGGCAACGAGCGCACGCAGGTGCTGCTCGGCGTCACCGGCTCGGGCAAGACCTTCACCATGGCCAAGGTGATCGAGGAAACGCAGCGCCCGGCGCTCATCCTGGCGCCCAATAAGACGCTCGCGGCGCAGCTTTACGGCGAGTTCAGGAGCTTCTTCCCCGACAACGCCGTGGAATATTTCGTCTCCTATTACGACTATTACCAGCCCGAGGCCTACGTCCCGCGCACCGACACCTATATCGAGAAGGAGTCCTCGATCAACGAGCAGATCGACCGCATGCGCCATTCCGCCACGCGCGCGTTGCTCGAACGCGACGACGTGATCATCGTCGCCTCCGTCTCCTGCATCTACGGAATCGGGTCGGTGGAGACCTATTCGGCGATGACGTTCACGATCAAGCGCGGCGAGCGCGTCAATCAGCGCACCTTGATCAACGACCTCGTGGCGTTGCATTACCGGCGCACGTCAGGTGATTTCTCACGTGGCACGTTCCGCATACGCGGCGACACCGCCGATATTTTCCCCGCGCATTACGAGGACCGCGCCTGGCGCGTGAAATTGTTCGGCGACGAGGTTGAATCGATCGAGGAGTTCGACCCGCTCACCGGCCACAAGACGGACGAGCTGGCGTTCGTCAAGGTCTATGCCAACTCGCATTACGTCACGCCGCGCCCGACGCTCATCCAGGCCGTCCAGGGCATCAAGCGCGAATTGCGTACCCGCCTCGACGAGCTCAACGCCGCCGGCCGCCTGCTTGAGGCGCAGCGGCTCGAACAGCGCACGCTGTTCGACATCGAAATGATGGAGGCGACGGGGAGTTGCGCCGGCATCGAGAACTATTCGCGCTATCTCACCGGCCGCCTTCCCGGCGAGCCGCCGCCGACGCTGTTCGAATACGTGCCCGACAACGCGCTGGTCTTTGTCGACGAGAGCCACGTCACCGTGCCGCAGCTCGGCGGCATGTTTCGCGGCGACTTCCGGCGCAAGGCGACGCTCGCCGAATACGGCTTTCGCCTGCCCTCCTGCATGGATAACCGCCCCTTGCGTTTCGAGGAATGGGACGCCATGCGCCCGCAGACGACATGTGTGTCGGCGACGCCGGGGGGCTGGGAGATCGACCGGGCCGGCGGCGTCTTCGTCGAGCAGGTGATCCGCCCGACCGGCCTCATCGATCCGCCGGTCGAAGTGCGTCCCGCGCGCACGCAAGTCGATGACCTGGTCGGCGAGGTGCGCCAAGTGGCGGCCAAGGGCTACCGCGCGCTCGTCACCGTCCTTACCAAGCGCATGGCCGAGGACTTGACCGAATATCTGCACGAGCAGGGCAT
>JACQAE010000024.1 GCA_016195095.1 Pseudomonadota bacterium | reverse complement strand
CGAGCCGCCGGTGTCGCTGCCGAGCGCGAAATCGCACAGGCCGCCGGCGACCGCCGCCGCCGATCCGCTCGACGAGCCACCGGCGACGCGGCCTTGCGCATTGACGTTGACGGGGGCCCCGTAATGGGCATTCATCCCATTGATGCTGAAGGCCAATTCGTCTGTCTGCGTCTTTCCGACGACGCGCGCGCCGGCGCCCACCAGGCGTTCGACCACCGGCGCGGTAACTTCGGCCGGCGGATGCGTGACCAGCCAATCCGGGCTGCCGAAGCCAGTTCGCTGCCCAGCGATGTCGTACAAGTCTTTGATACCGCAAGTTAATCCGTTCAATCGGCCGTCGCCGGTTGGGGCCAGTTCGACATGCGTGTGGCGGCAGAAGGCGCCAAGCGTGTCGCGCGTCAGGATCGAGGTCATGCGCCGGCCTTCGTTTCACCGCAGCGTTTCCTGCGCGCCGCCGCCAAGGTAGCGCAGGAACGCGCATCCTGATCGAAAGAATAAGGAAAAACAAGGCTTTGACGGATAATGGCCGGTTCAGAGACAATTTTGGCGATTTTTATAATATGAAATATGCAATCACAATTTTAAAAATCCCTTGACTGACGGCGGGGCTTGGTTTTTTTCATTGATCAAGCCTGTGTCACGAGGGGACGTCTTGCCCAGATGACGGAACCGGTCGCCACCGTCGGCGCTACCACCGCCGCGTCGCCGCCGCCGCGCGGCGACGGCCGTTCCGGCCGCGCGGAGGGCATCAGCATCCAGTCGGTCGATCGCGCCCTGACGCTGCTCGAGACGATCGCGCAGGAAGGCGGCGAAATCACGCTCACCGCGCTGGCGCTGCGCACCGGCCTCAATATCTCAACCTGCCATCATCTGCTCTCGACGCTGGTGCGCCGCGGATACGTGGCGCGGATCGCGCGCCGGCGCAGCTACGCCCTTGGCGCGCGTATCCTGCACCTTGGCCATGCCTGCCTGCAGATCGATCTGCCGCGCCGCGCCGAGCCCTATGTCAGCCGCATCAGCCAGGCGAGCGGCGAGACGGTGCATCTGGCCGTGCTGCAGGGCGACACGATCGTGACGCTGCTCAAGCGCGAGTCGCGCCATGCGGTGCGCGTGGACACCGGCAATCTCGGCCAGGCCGACGCCGCGCATGCGACAGCGACCGGCAAGGCCATGTTGGCGTGGCTGCCGGAAGACGAGATGAAAAGGATCCTTGCCGCGCATGGCATGGCGCGGTTCACGGAGAATACCATCGTCGACCCGGCCGCGTTCACCGAGGAGTTGCGGCTCGTGCGCCGCAACGGATATTCGATGGACCGCGAGGAATTCCAGCCCGGCGTCGTCTGTATCGGCGCCGCGGTCCGCGATTATGCCGGTGCGGTCGTTGGCGCGATCAGCGCCTCGGTCCCCTCCATGCGCGCCGGCGAGGATCGCCTGGCGCTGCTGCGCCAGGAAGTCGTTTGCGCGGTTCGTGCGCTGTCGGCGGAACTGGGCGGCGCGGTCGGCGAGCGCATGTCGCTCGCGGCGGAATAGCGCGCGGACGGCGTGCCGGCGCGCGAATGAGACGTACGGGAGAAGAGCGATGTATGCGCCACCCACGGTAAAGATCAGTCCGGCCTATCCCATCGCCGACACCATGAAAGCGTGGGTGCTCGGCGATCCGGGCCAATTGCAGCTGACCAAGAAACCGGTGCCGGTGCCAGGCAAGGCCGAGGTGCTGGTGCGTATCGACGCCGTCGCCATCTGCGCGACCGACCTTGATAATATCTATCACGGGCCGCCGGCGCTCATCGCGGGCGGCCCGCCCTTCAACAAGAACTGGACCCCGGGCCACGAATACATGGGCACCGTCGTGGCGCAGGGCCCTGGCGTCGATGAATTCGCCATCGGCCAGCGCGTCACCGTCGAGATCCATGCTGGTTGCGGCCAGTGCAAGCGCTGCCGCGAAGGCATGTACACGTCATGCCACAATTACGGGCTCAATTACGGCGACGTGAACAAGGGCCATCGCGCCAACGGTTTCACCACCGACGGCGGATTCTGCGAGTACCAGGTCAATAACATCAACACGCTGGTCGCCATTTCCGACGCGATGACCGACGAAGAGGCGACGCTCGTCGTCACCGCCGGTACGGCGATGTACGGGCTGACCGAACTGGGCGGCCTGGTCGCCGGCGAGAGCGTCGTCGTCACCGGCCCCGGACCGATCGGTCTCCTCGGCGTCGCCGTTGCCAAGGCGCTCGGCGCGCATCCCGTCATCCTGACCGGCACGCGCGACAATCGGCTCAAGCTCGGGCTGGAACTCGGCGCCGATCACGTCGTCAATGTGCGCAACGAGGACGCGGTCGAGACGGTTCGCCGCCACAATGGCGGCAAGGGCGTCGACTACGTGCTCGAATGTTCCGGCGCCCCCAACGCGGTCAATGAGGCGGCCCGCATGGTCAATCGCGGCGGCAAGATCTGCCTCGCCGCGTTCCCGCACGAGCAGGCGCCGGTCGATATCGCGCATATCGTGCGCAACAACATCTATCTTTTCGGCATTCGCGGCGAGGGCAAGAGCGCCACGCACCGCGCCGAGGCGTTCATGCGCCAGCGCCGGTTCGACGCGACGAAAATCCACACCCATACGTTTTCCCTCGACGATCTGCCGACCGCGCTGCGCTACGCCAAGGACCGCGTCGAGGATGCGATCAAGGTCGTGGTCAAGGCCCGTCATGTGGCCGCACAGAAAGTCGCGGCCGAATAGCAACCGGAAGCGTCCGCCGCCATGCTTTATTGCGACGCCTACCTGACCCCGCGCTCGCTTGCGGACGCGTTTACCGCGATGGCCGAGTATCGCGGTCGCTATCGCCTGGTCGCGGGTGCGACCGATACGCTGCCATGGGCGCGCGCGGGGCGCGCAGGCGACGTTGCGATCCCGGCGCTGATCGACGTAAGCGCCATACCGGAACTGCGCGAGCGCCGCGTCGATGCCACGCGCGTGCGTATCGGCGCGGCGACGCCCATGCAGCGATTCCTCGACGACGGCGACCTGGCGCGGGCAATGCCGGTGATGGCGCGCTGCGCCGTGTGGTTCGCCGACGACCAGATCCGTGCGGCGGCGACCGTCGGCGGCAATCTCGTCAATGCCTCGCCCGCCGCCGACGCGACGCCGCCATTGCTCGCGCATGACGCGCAGGTCGAGCTTGCCTGCGCGCGCGAGGGCAAAATCACTCGACGGCGCATGGCGCTCGGCGACTTCGTGCGCGGCCCCGGCAAGACGGCGCTGGAGGCGGATGAAATCCTCCTCGCCATCGAATGCGCGGCGTTGCCGGGATATGGCGCGGAATTCGAGAAGGTCGGCCACCGCCGTTCGCTCGTCATCGCGACCGTGTGCCTCGCCGCGGTCGTGCGGCTCGATGCCGCGCACGCGATCGCCGACCTGCGCCTTGCCGTCGGCGGCGTCGGGCCGGTGCCATGCCGCCTGCATGAAAGCGAAAACTTCCTGCGTGGCGGCGCGGCGACGCTCGCGCGTCTTGAGGAAGCGGCGCACATGACGGTTGGCCTCGTTCAGTCGCGCACGCGCCATGATTACCGGCGCGACGTGCTGCATGGCTTCGTCGTTCGCGGGTTGGCGAGCGCGCTGCGCCGCGCCGGCGGGGCTTCGCCCCCGGTCGGGGAACTGGAGGCCAGCCATGCCTGATCTGCGCATCGACGCCACGGTCAACGGACGCGCGATCTCGCGGCCGGCCAAGCCGTGGCAGCGCCTGCTCGACTTCCTGCGCGACGATCTCAACCTGACCGGCAACAAGGAAGGCTGCGGCGCCGGCGAATGCGGAACCTGTTCGGTCTTTCTCGACGGCGTATTGGTGAAATCCTGCCTGGTCCCGGTCGCCAAGGCGCAAAACGCGCGCGTCGAGACGATCGAATCGCTTGGCCGCGCCGGCGCATTGTCGGTGCTGCAGCGCGCCTTCCACAAGGCCGGCGCCAGCCAGTGCGGCTATTGCATTCCCGGCATGGTGATGGCGGGTACGGCGGCCTTGCGCGCCAATCCGCTGGCCGGTCGCGAGGAAATCCGCGAGCGCCTCGGCGGCAATATCTGCCGTTGCACCGGCTATCAGAAGATCCTCGACGCCGTCGAACTGACGCGCGACGTGGGTAACGGCACGCTGCCGGAATCGGCATTGGCGGAGGAGGAGCCGGCGGACGGCCGTTTCATCGGCGCCAATGTGCGCCGCCTCGACGCGCCCTCGAAAGTGTCAGGCGCGCTCAAATATGCCGCCGACATGACCATGCCGGGCATGCTGCATGTCCAGGTGCTGCGTTCGCCGCACCCGCACGCGCGCATCGTTTCGATCGATACGGCGGGCGCGCAGGCGATGCCCGGCGTCGCCGGCGTGGTCATGGCGGACGACGTGCCGGGGATCGACGGCTTTGGCGTCTTCGTCAACGACCAGCCGGTGCTCGCGCGCGGCAAGGTGCGCTATGTCGGCGACGCGATCGTCGCGGTCGCGGCCGAGGACGAACTCACCGCGCGGCGCGCGCTCGACCACGTCACGGTCGTCTATGACCCGCTGCCGGCGGTCTTCGACCCGCGGGAGGCGATGCGTCCCGGCGCGCCGGTGATCCACGACGACGCACCTGATAATATCACCAAGCATATTCCGATCCGCGTCGGCGACGTGGAAAGTGGCTTCGCGCGGTCCGACCTGATCGTCACGCAGACCTATTCGACGCAGGCGATCGAGCACGCCTATCTGGAGCCCGAGGCGGGGCTTGGCTATGTCGATCCCGACGGCGTGGTGACCATCATCTCGCCGAGCCAGAACATCACGCATCACCGGCACATGCTCGCGCGCATCCTGGCACTGCCGATCAACCGCGTGCGCTTCATCATGAGCCCTGTCGGCGGCGGGTTTGGCGGCAAGGAGGACATGATCTACCAGGGCATCCTCGCCCTGTTGGCGATCAAGACCGGCCGGCCGGTGCGCTACGTGTTCACGCGCGAGGAATCGATCATCGCCACCGCCAAGCGGCACCCCTCGCGCACGACGCTGAAAATGGGGTTGACGCGGGACGGCCGCATCTGTGCCGTCGAATTCCGCATGATCAGCGACGGCGGCGCCTACGGCCTATCGACGGAAGGCGTCATGCGCAAGGCCGCGATCCTCGGCGCCGGACCCTATAATATCGCTAACCTGCGCATGGATACGTATGGCGTGTACACCAACAACACGCCGTCGGGCGCGTTTCGTTCCTTCGGCGCGCTGCAAACGCAGTTCGCGACGGAATCGCATCTTGACATCTGCGCCGAGAAGCTCGGCCTCGATCCCTTCGCCATTCGCCGCGTCAACGCCATGCGCGACGGCGCGGTGACGCATACCAAGCAGACGCTCGGTTCGGTGAGCCTCATGCGCGCGCTCGCGGCCGCGGAAGAAGCCGCCCGCTGGGAGGCCGGCCCGCCATCCTCGCGCGGCGCGACGCGGCACGACCTTGGCGGCGCCGGCAACCGCGCGCCATGCACGCTCGGCGCGCGCTTCGCCGCCGCCGAGCACGCGGCACAACCGGAAAAGGTGGCCTGACATGGCGCGGCGGCGCGGACGCGGCATGGCTGCCTGCTGGTACGGGATCGCGCGCACGGCGACGGTTGATCGCGCCGCCGCGTGGGCCGAGATCGACGACGGCGGCACCGCCAAGATCGCGACCGGCGTCACCGAGATCGGCGAGGGCATCCTCACGGTGCTTGCCCAGATCGCGGCGGAGGAACTCGGCATCCGGCCGCAGGACGTGACCATCGGCGACAATGACACCGCGCGCGCGCCCGAGGCGGCGCATGCCGGCGCCACGCGCCAAACCTACATGATCGGAAACGCGGTCGCGCTCGCCGCGCGCCAGGCGCGCGCGCAGCTCGTCGATGTCGTTGCAAGCCAGTGGGGGGTCGCGGCCAACCTTGTCGAGACGGCCAACGGCGAAGTCTTCGCGCGCAAGACCAATCACCGCATGCCGATGGGCGACGCGGTGAGCCTATGCAAGAGCCGCGGCGTCGTTCCCGTCGGCGCGGCGTCGTTCGGCACGGACACGACCGGGCTCGACCCGGTCGATGGCAGCGGGCGCCCATGGCAGGCCTATGTCTTCGGCTGCCAGGTCGCCGAGGTCGAGGTCGATACGCTGACCGGCGAGGTGCAGGTGCTCGGCGTCTGGGCGGTGCACGATGTCGGGCGCGCCGTCAATCCGCGCGGCGTCGAGGGCCAGATCGAGGGCGGCATCGTGCAGGCGCTCGGCCAGGCGCTCATGGAAGATTACAGAATCGAAAATGGGCGCACGACCACGCCCGGCCTCGCCAAATACATCCTGCCGACCGCGCTCGACGTGCCGCACGTGACCTCGGTCATACTCGAGGACCGCGATCCCATCGGCCCGTTGGGTGTCAAGGGAATCGGCGAGCCTGCCATGGTTCCGACAATTCCCGCGGTCATGAATGCCATCTACGACGCGGTCGGCGCACGCATCACGGCGTTGCCGGCGACGCCGGAAAGGGTTCTCGAGGCCATCAAGGAGCGCGAGCGCGCCAGCCGGCATCGGGCGGCGGCGGAATGAGTTTTTCGGCGCCTGCGCGCGACGCACGCAGGTCAACGCGGCCATCGACGCGGGCGCGATGGCAATCGTCACTGAGTTCGAGCGAGCAGCAGTAGGGAGGAATGTATGCAAGCGATTTCTGCAAGGGCAATCATTTCGCTGGCCGCCGCGGCGGGCACGGCGCTGACCGTCTGGGCGGTTCCCGCGAAGGCGGAGTTTCCCGAGAAGCCGGTCGAGATGACCATCCTGTTCGGCAGCACGGCAAAGACGATCGCGCAGGTGCTCTCGAGCGAGATGTCGAAGCACCTGGGCAAGCCGGTCGTCCCGGTCGATCGCACCGGCGGCGGCGGTTCGGTCGGCTACAGCCACGTGAAGGGCTCCGCGGCGGACGGCTACAGCATCGTGTGGAATTCCAATTCCATCAGCACCGCGCATTATCAGGGCAATATGACGCTCGGCTACAAGGATTTCGCGCCGATCGCGCTCATCAGCGTGGAATCGCCCGCTGTCGCCGTGCGCGCAAATAGCGGCTGGAAAACCTTGCAGGATATCGCCAAGGCGGCGAAGGCGGGGTCCGGCAAGCTCAAGGTCGGCCATTCGGGCAATGGCTCGTTCACCCATGTCGTCGCCGCCGCGATCTTCAATCAGCTCGGCGTCGGCGACCGCATCATCTACGTTCCCTACGACGCCGGCAAGGCGCCGACCGAACTGCTTGGCGGGCGCATCGACGTGGCCGTGCAGTGGCCCGGGCAATTCATCTCGCACATGCAAGCGGGCACGGTGAATCTCGTCGCCGTCACCGGCAGCGAGCGCGTCAACCAGGTCAAGACCGTGCCGACGGCCAAGGAGCAGGGCGTGGATGTCGAGCTGACGATGTGGCGCGGCCTGGCGGCGCCGGCCGGCACGCCGGTCCCGGTGCTCAAGAAGCTCGAGGCGGCCGCCAAGATGGTGGCCGATTCGACGCAGTTCAAAGCCACGCTCGAAAAGCTCGGCGCGGAGGTCAATTTCAAGCCGGCCGATGAGTTCGCCAAGCTGATCGTCAAGGACGACGTGCGGTTGGGCAAGATCATGGGCGAGCTTGGGCTGCGCAAGGAACCCAAGAGCTAATGCGCGACGCGCGGTCAGCATCGCCGTGCGCGCCGACGGGAATGCCATGTCGCCGGTAATGCGCGATCGGCTCGGCGCGACCGTGCTGTTCGTCGCGGCGCTGGTCTGGGTCGGGCTCGTCCTGTGGACGATTCCGGCCAGCACGGGCGCGGCCGCGGGATCGCGGGCGTTTCCGCTGTGGCTGGGATTGGCGCTCGCGGCTTTTTCGCTGCTGGCATTCGCGCGCACTTACCTCGCGCGTGAATGCGTCGTCGAGGAGGCGGACGGCGACGTCATTGGCGGCCAACATGAGGTATTCGCGGTCGTCAGCGTCGTTCTCGCCATCCTCGTCTACGGCGCGATGATGGAGCCGCTCGGTTTCCTGCCGACCACCGTTCTCGTCGTCGGCGGCATTCTGATTTTCGTGCTCGGCGTGCGAAAGCCGCTGGTCGTCCTCGCCGTATCGATCGGACTGGCGGTGGGCTGCTACATCGTCTTCGGCAAGCTGCTCGGCACCTACCTGCCGCCGGGAACCCTGATTCCCATTTACCTCTAGGCGGCAGACCGACCGATGGATGCATTTGTCAACGCCCTGCCGCTGGCCTTCGGCGCCAGTTCGATCCTGGCGAACATTTTCGGCGTTGTCGTCGGCCTCGTGTTCGGCGCGATCCCGGGGCTGACGTTCTCGATGGCGCTGGCGCTGGTCTTGCCGCTCACCTTCGGCCTCGCGCCGATGAGCGCCATCGGCCTTTTGATCGGCACCTATATCGGCGGCATGAGCGGCGGCACGATCTCCGCCATTCTCATCGGCGTGCCGGGAACGCCGTCCGCCGCCGCGACGGTGATCGACGGCTATCAGATGCGGCTCAACGGCAAGGCGAGCCTGGCGCTGTCATTGTCGGTGATCGTATCGGTCTATGGCGGCCTCTTCAGCCTCGCCGTGATGGTCGTGTCGGTGGACCTGATCGCGCGGCTTGCCATCCGCTTCGGACCGGCCGAGATCTTCGCGCTCGTCGTTTTCGGCATGTCGACGATTTGCGGCCTGGCCGAGAAATCGCTGCTGCGCGGGCTGATCGCGGGCACCATCGGCCTCATGGTCATGACCATCGGCCTCGACGACATTTCCGGCGCGCAACGGCTGACCTTCGGCACGGTGACGTTGCAGCAAGGCATCAATCCGGTCGTCGCCATGATCGGCCTGTTCGCCGTGCCGCATGTCATCACGACAATCATGACCTACCTGGCCGGCGAGCAGCGCAACGCCAAGCCGGACGATGTCAAGGTCGAGCTGCCGCCGCTGCGCATGCTGTGGAACAATCTCGGGCTGATGACGCGCAGCGCCGGCATCGGCACCGTCATCGGCGCCATTCCCGGCACCGGCGGGCCGATCGCGTCATTCCTCGCCTACGATCACGCCCGCCGCTTCGCCAAGGACAAATCGCGCTTCGGCAAGGGCGCGGAGGAGGGCGTGATCGCCCCCGAGACCGCCAACAACGCGGTCACCGGCGGCGCCATGATCCCGCTGCTCAGCCTCGGCATTCCGGGCGACCCGGCGACCGCGGTCATGCTCAGCGGCCTGTTGATCCACGGATTGATCCCGGGACCGATGCTGTTTCGCGAGCACCCGACGGAAATCTATGCCATTTACCTCGCCGTCTTCATCGCCAACATTGCCGTCGTCGCGATCCAGCTCTATGGCGTGCGCATATTCGTCAAGGCGCTGATCATTCCGCCGCATATGCTCGCGGTCGCCATCATTCTCATGTGCGTGATCGGCTCCTACGCGCTGCGCAATTCCGTTTTCGACGTTTACACGATGGCGATCATCGGATTGATCGGCTACCTGCTGGTGCGCGTGCGCATACCGTTGACGCCGATCATTCTCGGCCTGGTGCTCGGCCCGACGCTTGAGCGTGAATATCGCACCGCCATCATTCTCTCCGAGGGCAACTACGACATTTTCTATACGTCATGGCCGGCGATGGGCTTCTTCGCGCTCTCCGCGCTGGTGCTCGCGATGCATGTGCGCTCCACGCTGCGCGAGCGCCGGTTGGCGCGGGCGGCGGCGATGGGGCAGAAATAGCGCGGCGTCGGGCGGCGGCGCCCCGCGACGCCCGACGCGCGGTCGTGCAGTCCGGCGCGTCACGAGGAGCGAGGACCGAAAGTATGAATGCCGAACGTCTACGCGTCGCCGTCTTGGGGCTGG
>JACQAE010000059.1 GCA_016195095.1 Pseudomonadota bacterium | reverse complement strand
TGGCGGCGCCGATATCCGCCCCGGTCTTGAGCGTATCACGCATCGGCTTCTCGATGGACGAGGCGGCGACCAGGGTTTGGCCCTTTTCGTCGTCGATGACCTGCGCGTAAATATGCTTGGAGGAACGATAAACCGACAAGCGCATCCGCGTGCCGGCCGCGCGACGCACGACGCGGCGCACGCGATTTTTGCGCCGCACGATCCGTTTCTTGAGCTGGCCCATCGCTTTGCCCCTGCTATTTCTTCTTGCCTTCCTTGCGGAAGATGAATTCGCCGGCGAATTTCACGCCCTTGCCCTTATAGGGCTCCGGCGGACGGAAGGCGCGGATCTCGGCCGCCACCTGGCCGACTTTCTGGCGGTCGATCCCGCTGATCACGATTTCCGTCGGCTTGGGCGTGGCCACCGCGATCCCCTCCGGGATCGCGAATACGACGTCATGGCTATAGCCAAGCGCCAGTTGCAGGTTCTTGCCCTGCACGGAGGCGCGATAGCCGACGCCGGTGATCTCCAGGCTGCGCTCGAAGCCACGCGTGACCCCGGTCATGAGATTGGCGACCAGCGTGCGCGAGGTTCCCCACATCGCGCGCGCGCGCTTGGAATCGTTGCGCGGGTCGAGCTTGACCCCGCTGCCTTCCATGCGCACCGCCACGTCGTCGGGCACGACGAAATTGACGGCGCCCTTCGGCCCCTTCACATTCACCGTCTGTCCGGCGACGTTCGCGGAGACGCCCGCGGGGATCGAGACTGGCTTTTTTCCAATGCGCGACATGTCATCGTCTCGCTAGAACACGGTACAGAGGATTTCGCCGCCCACATTGGCGTCGCGCGCCTCGTGATCGGCCATGACACCCTTGGGCGTCGAAACAATGGCGACGCCAAGTCCGTTGTTGACGCGCGGAAGCCCGTCCACGGACGAATAGACGCGCCGCCCCGGCTTTGACACGCGGGAAATTTCGCGGATTACCGGCGCGCCATCGAAATATTTCAGCTCGATCTCGAATTCGCTGCGACCGTTCTTGTGCTCGACGCTCGAATAGCCGCGGATATAGCCCTCGCTCTTGAGCACCTCGAGCACGCGCGCGCGCAGGCGTGAACCCGGCGTCGAGACCTTCGACTTGCTGCGCTCCTGCGCGTTGCGAATGCGCGAGATCATGTCGCCGATCGGATCATTGAGTGGCATCGTGCGATCCTCCTCACCAGCTCGACTTGACCAGGCCCGGAATGAGGCCCTTGGAGCCAAGCTCGCGCAGCGCCATGCGGCTCATCTTCAACTTGCGATAATAGGCGCGCGGGCGCCCGGTCACCTCGCAGCGGTTGCGGATGCGCGAGGGTGCCGAATTGCGCGGCAACTCGGCGAGCTTGAGCGACGCGGCGAACCGCTCTTCCAGCGGGCGCGCGCGGTCATAGGCGATCGCCTTCAGCCGCGCGCGCCGGCCGGAAAATTTCTTCGCCAGGCGTCGCCGCCGGTTATTCTTCTCGACCGAACTCGTCTTGGCCATGTGTGTCTCCTCGGTTTCCGCGTCTGAAGCGCGTGTGACGTCGCCTCACTGCCGGAACGGAAAATTGAAATTGGCGAGCAGCGCGCGCGCCTCCGCGTCTGTGCGCGCCGTCGTGCATACGGTAATGTCCATGCCCCACACGTCTGTCGCCTTGTCGTAGTCGATCTCGGGGAACACGATATGTTCCTTGATTCCGATCGTGTAATTGCCGCGGCCGTCGAAGCTTTTCGGATTGAGCCCGCGAAAGTCGCGCACCCGCGGCAACGCGATATTGATCAGCCGGTCGATGAATTCGTACATGCGCGCCTTGCGCAGCGTTACTTTGCACCCAATCGCCTGGCCGTCGCGCAGCTTGAACGTGGCGATCGATTTCCGCGCCAGCGTGATCACCGCCTTCTGCGCCGCGATCAACGCCAGATCGGCCGCCGCCTGTTCGACCTTCTTGCGGTCGGCGGCACCCTCGCCGATTCCCATATTGATCACGACCTTGCTGATCACTGGCACGTTGAATGGGTTCTTGTAGCCGAACTCCGCGACCAGTTTCTGCCGCACTTCCGAATCGAAATGCGTGCGCAACCGCGGCGTCACGCGCTCCTCGGCGACGCGCGCGGCCTTGGGCTGCCCGCCCGGCGCGGCCTTGCCCACCTTGTCGTCGCGCGCGGGCTTTGCCGCCTTGCCCGCCTTGTCGTCGGACGCCGGCTTCGCAGCCTTGGGCGCCTTGTCGCCGCCCTTTGACGCGCCGGCCTTGCCGCGTGCGGCGGTTTTGGGCTTGTCCTTGTCAGCCATCGATCTCGGCTCCCGACCGTTTCGCCACGCGCACCTTGCGGCCATCCGCCATCAGCTTGAACCCGACGCGCGTCGGCTTGCCGTCGCGCGGATCGGCCAATGCCACGTTGGACAGATGAATGGGCGATTCCTTTGAAATAATGCCGCCCTCCTGCGTCGACGATTGCCGCTGGTGGCGCTTGACCATGTTGACGCCGCGCACCAGCGCGCGATTTTCCGCCGGGCGCACCTCGATGACCTCGCCGCTGCGGCCGCGGTCGCGGCCGGTCAGGATGACGACCTTGTCGCCCTTGCGGATCTTCGCGGCCATCACAGCACCTCCGGCGCCAACGAGATGATCTTCATGTGATTGCGCGCGCGCAATTCGCGCGGCACCGGACCGAAGATGCGCGTGCCCACCGGCTCCATCTGCGGATTGATCAGCACGGCGGCGTTGCGGTCGAAACGGATGACCGACCCGTCGGGGCGGCGGATGTCCTTGGCGACGCGCACGACCACGGCCTTCATCACGTCGCCCTTCTTGACGCGACCGCGCGGGATCGCCTCCTTCACCGAAACGACGATGACGTCGCCGATGGTGGCGTATTTGCGCTTGGAGCCGCCAAGCACCTTGATGCACATGACGCGGCGGGCGCCGGAATTGTCCGCCACGTCGAGATTGGTCTGCATCTGGATCATGCTGCCACCCCCATTGCTGCCGCACGCGACATGGTCATAGCGCTTTCTTCTTTTCGCCCTCGACGACGATCCAGCGCTTGAGCTTGGAAAACGGACGATGCTCCTCGATCCACACCGTGTCGCCGATCGAATACTGATTGGCCTCGTCGTGAGCGTGATACTGCTTCGAACGCTTGACCGTCTTTTTCATGACCGGATGCGTGAATCGTCGGTCGACGCGCACGACGATCGTCTTGTTCTGCTTGTCGCTGACGACAACGCCCTGAAGCATGCGCTTGGGCATCCTCTTCTCCTTACTTCGATTTCGGCTGCGCGGCGCGCTTCTGCCGCGCCACCGTGCAAATTCGAGCGATATCGCGGCGCACGACGCGCACCCGCGCCACGTCCTGAAGCTGTCCCGTCGCGCGCTGGAAGCGCAGGTTGAACTGCTCCTTCTTGAGCTTGAGCAACTCGTCGTCGAGCTGGTCAACGGTCATCGTTCGCAAGTCGCCCGGCTTCAACATGGCCATCCTCTTCGCGCCCTATTCCGCGATCCGCTGCACGAACCGCGTCCTGATCGGCAGCTTGGCGGCGGCAAGATCGAGCGCCTCGCGCGCGACCTGGGCCGTGACGCCGTCAAGCTCGAACATGATGCGGCCGGGCTTGACGCGGCATACCCAGAATTCCGGCGTCCCCTTGCCCTTGCCCATGCGCACCTCGCTCGGCTTCTTCGACACGGGCACGTCGGGGAAAATCCTGATCCACACCCGTCCCGAACGCTTCATGTGCCGCGTCATCGCGCGCCGCGCCGCCTCGATCTGGCGCGCCGTCACCCGCTCGGGCTCGAGCGCCTTGAGCCCGAACTGGCCGAACGCCAGCGCCGCGCCGCTGGTGGCGACGCCGTGGATGCGGCCCTTGTGCGCCTTGCGGAACTTCGTGCGCATCGGTTGCAGCATGGCTCGTAGCCTTTCCTATTGACGCCCGTGCCAGGCTCAATTCGTTTCGCGACGCGGGCGGCCGGCTTCGGCCTCGGCCATCCGCTTGTCCTGCGCCATCGGATCGTGCTCAAGGATCTCGCCCTTGAAAATCCATACCTTGACGCCGCACGTGCCGTAGGTCGTCAACGCCGTCGCCATGCCGTAATCGACGTCGGCGCGCAGCGTGTGCAGCGGCACGCGCCCCTCGCGATACCATTCCATGCGCGCGATCTCGGCGCCGCCGAGCCGCCCCGAGCAATTGATGCGGATACCCTCGGCGCCGAGCCGCATCGCCGATTGCACGGCGCGCTTCATGGCGCGGCGGAACGCGACGCGGCGCTCGAGCTGTTGCGCGATCGATTCGGCGACCAACTGCGCGTCAAGCTCGGGCTTGCGAATTTCGATGATGTTGATCACCACGTCGGAATCGGTCAGCGCCGCCACCCGCCGGCGCAGCTTCTCGATATCCGCGCCCTTCTTGCCGATGACCACGCCCGGCCGCGCGGAATGGATGGTGACGCGGCACTTCTTGTGCGGCCGCTCGATGACGATGCGCGACACCGCCGCCTGCTTGAGCTGGTCGAGAAGGTCGGCGCGAATCTTCATGTCCTCGTGCAAAAGCTTGCCGTATTCGCCCTTACCGGCGAACCAGCGCGAATCCCAGGTCCGGTTGATGCCGAGCCGCAGGCCGATCGGATTGACTTTCTGACCCATGCGCGTTCCTCCAAGCTCAACCGGCCGTTGCCGCCGCCGCGGCCTGACGCACGACGATCGTCAGGTGCGAGAACGGCTTCAAGATTCGCCCCATGCGTCCGCGGCCGCGCGGATGAAAGCGTTTGATGACCAGCGCCTTGCCGACATGCGCCTCGGCGACCATGAGGTCGTCGACGTCGAGGTCGTGATTATTCTCGGCATTGGCGATCGCCGATTCCAGGCACTTGCGTACGTCGCGCGCGATGCGCTTGCGGGAAAACTCAAGATCGGCAAGTGCGATCTCCACCTTCTTGCCGCGAATGAGCTGCGCGACGAGATTGAGCTTCTGCGGCGAGACCCGCAGCATGCGGGCCACCGCCTTGGCCTCGTTGTCGCCGAGCGCGCGCGGATGTTTTTTCTTGCTCATGGCCCCGTATCCCTCAGCCTCCCGACGCGCCGGCGGCAGGCGCGGCGGCAGGCGCCGGCGTGGCCGCGCGTTTCGCCTTGCGGTCGGACGAATGCCCGTAGAACACGCGCGTCGGGGAGAACTCGCCGAATTTATGCCCGACCATCTCCTCGGTGACCATGACCGGGATGTGTTTCTGCCCGTTATAGACGCCGAAGGTCAGCCCGACGAACTGCGGCAGGATGGTCGAGCGCCGACTCCAGATGCGGATCATCTCGTGGCGGCCAGACCGGCGCGAGGCCTCCGCTTTCTTGAGCAGGTAGCCGTCGACGAAGGGCCCCTTCCATACCGAGCGCGACATGATCAGCGTCCTTACTTCTTCTTCCGCTTGTGGCGGCTTGAAATGATGAACTTGGTCGTCGACTTGTTGCGGCGCGTCTTCTTGCCCTTGGTCGAGGTGCGGCCCTCACCGCCGCCATGCGGGTGATCGACGGGATTCATCGACACGCCGCGATTGTGCGGCCGGAATCCCATCCAGCGCGTGCGCCCGGCCTTGCCGATGGAGACGTTCATATTGTCGGGGTTGGACACGGCGCCGACGCTGGCCATGCAGCGGCCGTGCACGAGGCGCTGCTCGCCGGAATTGAGGCGCAAAATGACGTAATCCTGGTCGCGCCCAACGATCTGCGTGTAGTTGCCGGCGGCGCGCGCGATCTGGCCGCCCTTGCCGACCTTGAGCTCGACATTGTGCACGATCGTGCCGATCGGCATGTTGGCGAGCGGCATGGCGTTACCCGGCCTCACGTCCACGTGCTCGCCGGAGACGACCATGTCGCCAACCGCCAGGCGCTGCGGGGCGAGAATGTAGGACAATTCGCCGTCGGGATATTTGATGAGCGCGATATGCGCGGTGCGATTGGGATCGAATTCAAAGCGCACGACGCTCGCCGGCTGGTCGAACTTGCGGCGCTTGAAATCGATCGCGCGCAGCGCGCGCTTGTGGCCGCCGCCGCGAAATCGCACGGTAATGCGGCCATTATTGTTGCGCCCGCCCGAGCTGATCTTGCCTTCGGTCAGCGCCTTGACCGGCTTGCCCTTGTACAGGCTCGCGCGGTCGACCAGCACCAATTGGCGCTGGCTGGGCGTGACCGGTTTGTAGCTCTTGAGTGCCATCGCGCTGCTCCTGACCGCCGCCTAAAGGCCCGTCGTGACGTCGATGCGGTGGCCCTCTTCAAGGGTCACGATCGCTTTTTTCATATCCGACTGCCGACCGAAGGAGCCGCGGAACGCCTTCTGCTTGCCTTTGCGCACCAAGGTGTTGACGCTCTTGACCTTGACGTCGAAAAGCTTCTCCACCGCCGCCTTGATTTGCGGCTTGGTAGCGTTGCGGCGCACCTTGAACATGACCTGGTTGCGCTCCGACGCCATGGTCGCCTTCTCGGTGATGACCGGCGCGACAATGACGTCGTAATGGCGTGGATCGCTGGTGCTCATCGCAATCGCGCCTCCAGCGCTTCGACCGCGGCGCGCGTCAGCACGAGCGTGCGACGGCGCAGAATGTCATAGACGTTGATGCCCTCGGCCGGCAGCACGTCGATATTGGGAATGCTGCGCGCGGCGAGGCGGAAATTCGCCTCGATCTGCGATCCGTCGATGATCAGCGCGTTGTCGAGGCCAAGCTTCTTGAGCCGCGCCGCCAGTGTCTTGGTTTTCGCGTCCGCCGCGACGGTGTTGTCGAGAACGACGATCCCGCCGTCCCGCGCCTTGGCCGACAGCGCGTGGCGCAGCGCCAGCACGCGCACCTTCTTGGGCAGGCCGATGGCGTGGCTGCGTACATGCGGCCCGAACGAGCGGCCGCCGCCGCGAAACAGGTTGGCGCGCGCCGAGCCGTGGCGAGCGCCGCCGCTGCCCTTCTGGCGCACCACTTTCTTGCCGGTCCTGGCGATGTCCGCGCGGTTCTTGACCGCGTGCGTGCCGGCGCGCCGCTTGGCCAATTGCCAAACGATGCAGCGCTGGATGATGTCGGCGCGCGGCTCCAAGCCGAAGATCGTATCGGGCAGGCTCACCGAGCCCGCCTCGCCGCCGTCGAGCGTGCGTACTTTCATCTCCATGTCACGCGCCCTCCGTCGCGGCCGGCGCTGCCTCGACCATGGCGGCCGCATCCGGCATGCGGAACTTGCCCGGCAGGGGCAAGTCCTGCGGCGGCGCCCGCTTGACCGCGTCGCGCACCGCGATCCACCCGCCCTTGGCGCCCGGCACGGCGCCGCGCACCAGGATCAATCCACGATCGACGTCCGTCTGCACCACCTTGAGATTGAGCGTGGTCACCCGCTCGGTCCCGAGATGCCCTGGCATCTTCTTGTTTTTGAACGTCTTGCCGGGATCCTGGCGCCCGCCGGTACCGCCGATCGAGCGGTGCGAGACGGAAACGCCGTGCGAGGCGCGCAGGCCGGCGAAGTTCCAGCGCTTCATGCCGCCGGCAAAGCCCTTGCCGATCGTCGTTCCCACCACATCGACGAATTGGCCGACGACAAAATGATCGGCGGTGATTTCCGCGCCGACCGGGATGAGCGCGTCGGCGCTCACGCGAAATTCGGCCACCCGCCGCTTCGGCTCGACCTTGGCCACCGCGAAATGCCCGCGCTCCGCCTTCGACACGCGCCGCACCTTGCGCTGCCCGGAACCGAGTTGCAGCGCCACGTAGCCGTTCTTCTCGACGCTGCGATGCGCGATCACCTGGCAATTGGCCAGCCGCAACACGGTCACGGATACGTGCTCGCCGCTGCCCGTGAATACGCGCGTCATACCGACTTTCTGGGCGATGACACCGGAACGCATTGGTTATCGTCCTCTTTCGCGCCGCTGATCAGAGCTTGATCTCGACATCGACGCCGGCGGCGAGGTCGAGCTTCATGAGCGCGTCCACGGTCTGCGGCGTCGGGTCGACGATATCGAGCAGGCGCTTATGCGTGCGCATCTCGAACTGCTCGCGGCTCTTCTTGTCGACATGCGGCGAGCGGTTGACGGTGAATTTCTCAATTCGGGTCGGCAGCGGTATCGGCCCGCGCACCTGCGCGCCGGTGCGCTTGGCCGTGTTGACAATCTCGCGCGTCGAGGCGTCGAGGATACGGTGATCGAACGCCTTGAGCCGGATACGGATATTCTGGCCGTTCATGGTGCTTTCTCTTTATTCCCGTGATCACCGCGCGGCGCGCGGCGATTCCGACCGTCAGGCGTACGCGTCGTTTCCTCGTCCGCGGGGGCGGCGCGCCCCGCCGACCGTCGCGCTATTCGATAATGCTCACGACAACGCCGGCGCCAACCGTGCGCCCGCCCTCGCGAATGGCGAAACGCAGCTTCTCCTCCATGGCGATGGGCACGATGAGATGGATCTCCATGGCGATGTTGTCGCCCGGCATGACCATCTCCGTGCCCTCCGGCAGATGCACCACGCCGGTGACATCGGTCGTGCGGAAATAAAACTGCGGCCGGTAGTTGGTGAAGAACGGCGTGTGGCGACCGCCCTCCTCCTTGGTGAGGATATAGGCCTCGGCCTTGAACTTGGTGTGCGGCTTGACCGAACCCGGCTTGCACAGAACCTGGCCGCGCTCGACCTCCTCGCGCTTGGTTCCGCGCAGCAGGCAGCCGACATTGTCGCCCGCCTCACCCTGGTCGAGCAGCTTGCGGAACATCTCGACGCCGGTGACCACCGTTTTCTGCGTCGCCTTGATGCCGATGATCTCAACTTCCTCGCCGACCTTGATGATGCCGCGCTCGATGCGGCCGGTGCACACCGTGCCGCGCCCGGAGATCGAGAACACGTCCTCGACCGGCATCAGGAACGGCTGGTCCTTGGGACGCTCCGGCTGCGGGATGGCTTCATCGACCGCCTTCATCAGCTCAAGAATGGCCTCGCGGCCGAGCTTGGCGTCCTTGTCCTCGAGCGCGCACAAGGCTGAGCCCTTGACAACCGGGATCTTGTCGCCGGGGAAATTGTACTTCGAAAGCAATTCGCGCACCTCGAGCTCGACCAGCTCGAGAAGCTCGGGGTCGTCGACCATGTCCACCTTGTTCATGAAAACGACCAACGCCGGAACGCCGACCTGCCGGGCAAGAAGGATGTGCTCGCGCGTCTGCGGCATCGGGCCATCGGCGGCGGAGACAACGAGAATGGCGCCGTCCATCTGCGCCGCGCCGGTGATCATGTTCTTGACGTAGTCGGCGTGGCCGGGACAGTCGACATGCGCGTAGTGGCGCTTGTCGGTTTCGTACTCGACATGCGCGGTCGCAATGGTGATGCCGCGCGCCTTTTCCTCCGGCGCCTTGTCGATCTGGTCATAGGCCGTGTACTTGGCCTTGCCCTGCTCCGCCAGAATCTTGGTGATCGCCGCCGTCAAGGACGTCTTGCCGTGGTCCACATGCCCGATCGTACCGATATTGCAATGCGGCTTATTGCGTTCAAATTTTTCCTTGGCCATAGGACACTCTCCATTGCCGTTTCATGCGGCGATGCTGCGATGACTTGCTTTCGTTCAGGCGTATTTTGCGCGCACGTCCTGCGCGACGTTCTGCGGGACCTGTTCGTAGTGGTCGAATTGCATGGTGAAGGTGGCGCGCCCCTGGCTCATGGAGCGCAGATTGTTGACATAGCCGAACATGTTGGCGAGCGGCACCAGCGCGTTGACGACGTTGGCGTTGCCGCGCATGTCTTGGCCCTGGATCTGGCCGCGCCGTGAATTGAGGTCGCCGATCACCGAGCCGGTATAATCCTCCGGCGTCACCACCTCGACCTTCATGATCGGCTCAAGCAGCACCGAGCCGCCCTTTTGCAGCGCCTCGCGCAACGCCGCGCGCGCCGCGATCTCGAAAGCCAGCGCGGAGGAATCGACGTCATGATAGGCGCCGTCGATCAGGCTGACCTTGAGGTCGACGACCGGGAAGCCGGCAAGAATGCCGGCGCCCAGCACCGACTCGAGCCCCTTCTCGACGCCCGGGACGAATTCCTTGGGCACCGCGCCGCCGACGATTTCGTTCTCGAACACGAAGCCCTCGCCGGGCGCCGACGGCTCGCAGACGATCTTCACGCGCGCGAACTGACCGGAGCCGCCGGTCTGCTTCTTGTGAACGTAGTCCACTTCCGCGCGGCGCGTGATCTTCTCGCGATAGGCGACCTGCGGCGCGCCGATATTGGCCTCGACCTTATAGGTCCGCTTGAGGATATCGACCTTGATGTCGAGATGCAGCTCGCCCATTCCCTTGAGGATGGTCTGGCCGGATTCCTGATCGGTGGAGACGCGGAACGAGGGATCCTCGGCGGCAAGCTTGGCCAGCGCCACGCCGAGCTTTTCCTGGTCGGCCTTGGATTTCGGCTCGATCGCGATCTCGATGACCGGATCGGGAAATTCCATCTTCTCGAGCAGCACCTGTTTTTGCGCGTCGCACAGCGTGTCGCCGGTGCGCACTTCCTTGAGGCCGGCCAGCGCCACGATGTCGCCGGCGAAGGCCTCCTTGATGTCCTCGCGGTTATTGGCGTGCATCAGCAGCATGCGGCCGATGCGCTCCTTGCGTTCCTTGGTCGAATTGATGACGCCGGTGCCGCTCTCCAGCCGCCCGGAATAGATGCGGCAAAACGTGATCGTGCCGACGAAGGGATCGTCCATGATCTTGAAAGCCAACAGCGACATCGGCTCGCTGTCGGAGGGATTGCGGACGATCTCCTCGCCGTTGTGCGGATTGATCCCCTTGATGCCCGAGACGTCGACCGGCGAGGGCAGGTAATCGACGACCGCGTCGAGCAGCGGCTGCACGCCCTTGTTCTTGAACGCCGAGCCGCACAGCACCGGGTAGAACGCGCCGGTCACGACCGCCTTGCGGATCAAGCGCTTGAGCGTCGCCTCGTCGGGCTCGCGGCCGTCAAGATAGGCGGCCATGGCGACGTCATCGAGTTCGACGGCCGCCTCGACCAGCTTCTCGCGGTATTCGCGCGCCACCTCGACCAGGTCGGCGGGGATTTCGATGTCGTGATATTTCGCGCCGAGACCCTCGTCCTCCCACACCACGCCGACCATGCGCACGAGATCGATGATGCCCTTGTATTGGCTCTCCGCGCCGATCGGCAATTGCACCGCCACTGGCCGCGCGCCGAGCCGATCGACAATATCGCTCATGCAGCGGAAGAAATCGGCGCCGACCTTGTCCATCTTGTTGCAGAAAACGATGCGCGGCACCTTGTACTTGTCGCCCTGGCGCCAGACGGTTTCGGTCTGCGGCTCCACGCCCTGGTTGGAATCAAGCACGCACACGGCGCCGTCGAGAACGCGTAACGAGCGCTCGACCTCGATGGTGAAATCAACGTGTCCGGGCGTGTCGATGATGTTGAGCCGCTTGCCCTTCCAGAACGCGGTCGTCGCGGCCGAAGTGATCGTGATGCCGCGCTCCTGCTCCTGTTCCATCCAATCCATCGTGGCGGCGCCCTCATGGACCTCGCCCATCTTGTGGCTCTTGCCGGTGTAATAGAGAATCCGCTCGGTCGTCGTCGTCTTCCCGGCGTCGATATGCGCCATGATGCCGAAGTTGCGGTAGTCCTCGATCGGGTGACTGCGCGGCATGGGAAATCCTCGAATTCGCGAACGTCGTTACCGACGCGTCACCAGCGATAATGCGAGAACGCGCGGTTGGCTTCCGCCATGCGGTGCGTGTCCTCGCGCTTCTTGACGGCGTTGCCCCGATTGTTCGACGCGTCGAGCAATTCGGCGGACAGGCGCTCGGTCATAGTCTTTTCGCTGCGCTCGCGCGCCGAGGCGATGATCCAGCGGATGCCCAAAGCCTGACGACGATCGGTGCGCACTTCGACCGGCACCTGGTAGGTCGCGCCGCCGACGCGGCGCGAGCGCACCTCGAGCGAGGGCATGACATTGTCGAGCGCCTGGGTGAAGACGCCGACCGGGTTCTGCTTGGTCTTGCCCTCGATAATATCGAGCGCGCCATAGACGATGGTTTCCGCCACCGACTTCCGGCCGGCATACATGATCGAATTCATGAATTTCGTGACCACCGCGTTTCCGAATTTCGGATCGGGGAGGATTTCGCGCTTGTCGGCCTTGTGGCGTCGGGACATGGATCGCTACTCCAGCATCACTTCGGCCGCTTGGCGCCGTATTTCGAACGGCGCTGCTTGCGATTTTTTACGCCCTGCGTGTCGAGCACGCCGCGCAGTATGTGATAGCGCACGCCGGGGAGATCCTTCACGCGGCCGCCGCGGATCATCACCACCGAGTGCTCCTGCAGATTGTGGCCCTCGCCGGGAATATAGCCAATGACCTCAAATCCATTGGTCAGGCGCACCTTAGCCACTTTGCGCAGCGCCGAATTCGGCTTTTTCGGCGTCGTCGTGTAGACGCGCGTGCACACGCCACGCTTTTGCGGGCTCGACTGCAGCGCCGGCACCTTGTTGCGCGCCTTCTGCGCCCGGCGCGGCTTGGCGATCAGCTGATTGATCGTCGGCATTATTCAGCCTTCATCCTTGATCCACACCCGCGGTTGCGGTCCCGCAGCTTTAGTTCCGCATCGGCGATGGCGCGCGCCAACCGCGCGCCACGCCCGCGCAACGGCGAAAGCGCGCCTTCCCGCACCGAGTTGCGGAACGACGCCAATTCGCCAACAGAGGACCGCGACGCAAACCGGCACCGCGGTCGTGTATCTGACCTCACTCCTGGCTTTCAGAGGCAGCGTCTGAGCGTCATACGTCGAGGCCAGTGCGACAACCACCCTTCTGCCTGGATGCAACCGGCACCCGAAAGCATCATTGTGGCCGTGCGAGCCGTTCCGACGGGCGACGCTCACCGCCTGCCGCGAAGTGCGGCGTGTGTATCGGTGTCATGGCGTCAAGTCAAGGCCGCAACCGCGCGCGACGGGCATTTGACGCGCTGGCGGCCCGGTCAGTCGCCTCGCCCACCCGCAAGACGCCTGTGGGATCGCCGCATCGCTGGCCGGCTGGACGTGGGCGAACATTCCGGCATGGAAACGGGTTCGCCAAGACGCGAACGCCCGGAGCGCCATTTCCGGCGAAGTTGGGGCCGCTTCACCGCAGAAAACGCGACAAAGCGGATGAATATCGGAGCGCCCCCGATCGACGAGAAACGCTCCAGCGGTCAGCATGGCGCCCTTCGCGCGCCCTATCGCGGCGCCAAAGCAAAAAGTCTCGCCGCGCGCCGTTACTCCGCCGCCGGCAATCGCGCCGCTTCCGCGGCCGCCGCCTTCGCCGCCGCCTCCTTCTCGCGCTCGTCGAGAATGAGGGCGTCGCGCTTGGTCGCCACCTCGCGCAGGCTGTTCATGATCGCACCGGTGCCTGCCGGAATGAGCCGGCCGACGATGACGTTTTCCTTGAGCCCGTCGAGGGTGTCGATCTTGCCGCTGACGGCCGCCTCGGTGAGCACGCGCGTCGTCTCCTGGAACGACGCCGCCGAAATGAACGAGCGGGTCTGCAGGCTGGCCTTGGTGATGCCGAGCAGAACCGGATGCGCGAGCGCTTCCTTCTTGCCCGCTTCCTTGCAGGCGGCGTTGATTTGGTCGAACTCGATGCGGTCGAGCTGCTCGCCATTGATCAGCTCGGTCTCACCGGCGTCATCGACCTCCACCTTCTGCAACATCTGGCGCACGATGACCTCGATATGCTTGTCATTGATGCTCACGCCTTGCAGCCGATAGACTTCCTGAATCTCATTGACCAGATATCCGGCCAACTCCTCGACGCCGCGGATGGCCAGGATGTCGTGTGGGGCGGGATTTCCCTCGACAATGAAATCGCCCTTCTCGATCACGTCGCCATCCTGCAGGTGGATATGCTTGCCCTTCGGGATGAGATATTCGCGCGCCTCCTCGTCCTTCGTGCTCGGTTCGATGGTCATGCGGCGCTTGTTCTTGTAGTCGCGTCCAAAGCGGACGGTTCCCGACGCCTCCGCGATGACGGCTGCTTCCTTGGGGCGGCGCGCCTCGAACAGTTCGGCAACGCGCGGCAGGCCGCCGGTGATGTCGCGCACCTTGGCGCTTTCGGTGGGAATGCGCGCGATGACGTCGCCGGCCTTGACGTGGCTCTCGGGATCGACCGAGATAATGGCGTCGACCGCCAGCAGGTAGCGCGCCTCGCCGCCGCGCGCCAGCTTCATGACCTTGCCGTCCTTGCCCTTGATCACGATCGCCGGGCGCAGATCCGCGCCGCGGCCGGAGGTGCGCCAATCGATGACCACGCGCTGGGCGATGCCGGTCGATTCGTCGAGACTCTCCGACATCGACTGGCCTTCCACGAGATCCTCGAAGGCGATCGCCCCCTCGGCCTCGGTGAGGACCGGGCGCGTGTAAGGATCCCATTCCGCGATGCGCGCGCCGCGCTTGATCGTGTCGCTGTCGGCGATCTTCATGCGCGCGCCGTATTGGATGCGATGCACGGCGCGCTCGGTGCCGTCCCTGTCAACCACCGCGACGGTCATGTTGCGCACCATGGCGATGAATTCGCCGTCGGAATTGCGCGAGATATTCTTGTTCTTGATCCGGATCATGCCGTCGAAATTCGACTCGATGAACGACTGCTCGGATACCTGCGCCGCGCCGCCGATATGGAACGTGCGCATGGTCAATTGCGTGCCCGGCTCGCCGATCGATTGCGCCGCGATGACGCCCACCGCCTCGCCGATATTGACCGGCGTGCCGCGCGCCAGGTCGCGGCCATAGCAGGCGCCGCAGACGCCGCTGGTCGTTTCGCAGGTCAATACCGAGCGGATGCGCACCTCCTGCGTGCCCGCCGCCGCGACAGCCTCGACCTCCTTCTCGCCCATGAGCGTGCCGCGCTTGATGACGACCGAGCGCCCGGTCGGATCGCGAATGTCCTCCGCCGTGGTCCTGCCCAGGATGCGGCTGGCGAGCGAGGCGACGACCTGTCCGGCGTCGATGATGGCGCGGATCTTGATGCCGGCGCTGGTCTTGCAATCGTATTCCGTGATGATGCAATCCTGCGCGACATCGACCAGGCGACGCGTCAAATAGCCTGAATTGGCGGTCTTCAACGCCGTATCGGCAAGCCCTTTGCGCGCGCCATGGGTCGAGTTGAAATATTCCAGGACCGAGAGGCCCTCCTTGAAGTTCGAGATGATCGGGCTCTCGATGATCTCGCCGGAGGGCTTGGCCATCAGGCCGCGCATGCCGGCAAGCTGCTTCATCTGCGCCGGCGAGCCGCGCGCGCCGGAATGCGCCATCATGTAGATCGAATTGACCGGCGCCTCGCGCCCGCTCTTCTCGTCCTTGCGGACGGCGGAAATCTCGCGCATCATTTCGTCGGCGATACGATCGGTGCATTTGCCCCAGGCGTCGACAACCTTGTTGTATTTTTCGCCCTGCGTGATCAGGCCGTCATTGAACTGCTGCTCGTATTCCTTGACCAGCGTCCGCGTTTCCCCGACGATCTTCCACTTCGCGCTCGGCACCACCATGTCGTCCTTGCCGAACGAGATCCCCGCCTTGAAGGCGTGGAAAAATCCCAGCGCCATGATGCGATCGCAGAAAATCACCGTCTCCTTCTGCCCGCAATGGCGGTAGACGGTGTCGATCATGTTGGAGATTTCGCGCTTCGTCATCAGCTTGTTGACGACGTCGAACGGGGTCAAATGACTGCGCGGCAGAACTTGCCCAAGCGCGACGCGGCCGGGCGTCGTGTCATACCACTTGAGATAGCTCTGGCCCTTGTTGTCCACGCCCTCCCAGCGATACTTGATCCGACTGTGCAGCGTGATCACCTTCTCCGCCAGCGCGTGATCGATCTCCGCCATGTTGCCGAATATCTTGCCCTGGCCGGGCTCGCCTTCGCGCAGCAGCGATAGATAATAGAGGCCGAGCACGATGTCCTGGCTCGGCACGATGATCGGCGAGCCGTTGGCCGGGTGCAGGATGTTGTTGGTCGACATCATCAGCACGCGCGATTCGAGTTGCGATTCCAGCGACAGCGGAATGTGCACCGCCATCTGATCGCCGTCGAAATCGGCGTTGAACGCCGCGCAGACCAGCGGATGCAGTTGGATCGCCTTGCCTTCGATGAGGACTGGCTCGAATGCCTGGATGCCGAGCCGGTGCAGCGTCGGCGCGCGGTTGAGCAGCACCGGATGCTCGCGGATGACCTCATCGAGGATATCCCAAACCTCCGGCTTCTCCTTCTCGACGAGCTTCTTGGCTTGCTTGACGGTCGCCGCCTGCCCCTGCGCCTGCAGTCGCGCGTAGATGAACGGCTTGAACAGCTCGAGCGCCATCTTCTTGGGCAAGCCGCACTGATGCAGCTTCAGCTCCGGGCCGACGACGATTACCGAGCGGCCCGAATAGTCGACGCGCTTGCCGAGCAGGTTCTGCCGGA
>JACQAE010000058.1 GCA_016195095.1 Pseudomonadota bacterium | reverse complement strand
ATGCCTACGCGCCGTCATTCGTCACCGCGTTTCTTTCGGCGACGGCGACAAAGGTCGCCATCTACCTCCTCGTGCGGTTCTATTTTTCGGTCTTCGGCGCGACGATGGACTACCGCGACCTGCCGATAACCGCGATCATTATCGCGCTGTCGATTACCGCGATGGTGGCGGCGTCCTTCATTGCCGTTTTCGAGACCAACCTCAAACGCATGCTCGCCTATTCCTCGATCGCGCAGATCGGCTACATCACGCTCGGCATCGGCATCGCCAACCAGGCCGGGCTGACGGGCGGGCTGGTGCACCTGTTCAACCACGCGCTGATGAAGGCGACGCTGTTCCTGGCGCTCGGCGCGGTGTTCTTCCGGCTGGGAACGGTCAAGCTCGACGATCTCGCCGGCGTCGGACGGCGGATGCCGCTGACCATGGGCGCATTCGCGGTCGCAGGATTTGCGCTCATCGGGACGCCGGGAACCGCGGGTTTCATCTCGAAATGGTACCTCGCGCTCGGTGCGCTCGACCGCGGATGGTGGGTCATCGTATTCGCGCTCGTCGCCAGCTCGCTGATTTCCGTCGTCTATGTCGGCCGCGTCATCGAGGTCGTGTGGTTTCGTCCCGCGCTTTCGACCAATGCGCAAGCGAGCGACCCGCCGCTTTCGATGCTGGCGCCCATCCTGGCGCTGGCGGCGGCGACGATCTATTTCGGCCTCGACACGTCGCTCACCGTCGGCGTCGTCGATGGCGCGGTCAAGACGCTGCTCGGGGGTCTTAAATGAGCGCGCTCCCGGCGCCGGAAACCGTCGTCGCGGCGGCGGTGATCGTGCCTTTTGCCGCCGCGCTGATCATTCCGCTATTCGACGCCCGCCCCAACGCGCGCGAGACGGTGACGCTCCTGGCGGCGGCGGCATTGCTGGCGGGCGTATCGTTTCTCTTGCCGGCGGTTCTCGGCGGCGCGCGTCCCGAAATCCTTGCCGTCGCCATCGCGCCCGGCCTTGAACTCGCCTTCAAGGTCGAGCCGCTCGGCATGCTGTTCGCGCTGGTCGCGTCGTCGCTGTGGATGGTGAACTCGATCTATTCGATCGGCTACATGCGCGCCAATGACGAGCCGCGCCAGAGCGGGTTCTACGTCTGTTTTGCGATCGCGCTCGGCAGCACGATGGGCATCGCCTTCGCCAAGAACCTGTTCACCTTCTTCCTGTTCTACGAGGCGTTGACCATCGCGACATTTCCGCTGGTGACGCATCGCGCAACCGAGGAGGCGCGGCGTGCCGGCCGCGTCTATCTCATCCTGCTCCTGGGCACGTCCACGATCCTGCTGCTGCCGGCCATCATCGCCACCTCGCTTTTGGCCGGCACGCTCGACTTCACGCCCGGCGGCATTCTCGCGCACAAGGCGGGCGGCGGCGTCATCGTCATTCTCCTCGTCCTCTACCTCTTCGGCATCGGCAAGGCGGCGCTGATGCCGCTGCATTTCTGGTTGCCGGCGGCGATGGTGGCGCCGACGCCGGTGAGCGCGCTCCTGCACGCGGTGGCGGTGGTCAAGGCTGGCGTGTTCGGCGTGCTCAAGGTCGCCGTGATGGTGTTCGGCATCGAGGCGCTGCGCGCGGGCGGCCATTCGACCTGGCTCACGCTCGTTGCCGCGACGACGGTGATCGCCGCCTCCGTGGTGGCGCTGCGCCAGGACAACCTCAAGCGGCGGCTCGCCTATTCGACGGTTTCGCAATTGTCCTACGTGGTGCTCGGCGTCGCAATTCTCACGCCCATTTCCGCCGTCGGCGCCGCGCTTTACATCGCTGCGCACGCGTTGAGCAAGATCACGTTGTTTTTCGCCGCCGGGTCGATCTACACCGCCGCGCATCTGACCGAGATCAGCCAGCTCGACGGCATCGGGCGGCGCATGCCATGGACGATGGGCGCGTTTTCCATTGGCGCGCTCGGCATGATCGGCGTGCCGCCGACCGCGACCTTTCTCGGCAAGTGGCTGATGCTCACCGGCGCGATGCAATCGGCCAATTGGATCGCCGTCGTCGTCATCATCGCCAGCACGCTGCTTAACGCCGCCTATTTTCTGCCCATCGTCTACCGCGCCTTCTTTCGCGCGCCGCTCGGCGACGCGCAGACACATGCCAAATCGTCCGGCGAGGCGCCGTGGCCGCTGGTGCTGGCGCTGTCGGTGACGGCGGCGGGATCGGTCGCCTTGTTCCTTGCCCCCGAGATCGTGCTGCAATTGTCCGAACTCATGCTCGCGCGGTGAAGCCATGAATGATCACTGGTTGACGAGGGAGCGTAGCATCACGCGGTTGTGGATCGTCTTTATCGCGATCCTCACCGCGACCGTGCTCGCGGATCTGACGAGCGAGCGTCATGCGCAATTCGGCGCGGATGGCACGTTCGCGTTCGGCGCGTGGTTTGGCTTCGCGAGCTGCGTCGTGCTCATTGGCCTGGCCAAGGCGCTCGGTTACCTGCTCAAGCGCGCGGACACGTATTATGGCGACTAGTCTCTCCGTGCCGCCGGCATTGATCCTGATCGCGGGCAGCCTCTTGCTGGCGCTCATGCGCGGCCGCCTGCGCGCCATCGCGCTCCTGGCGCTGCCGCTCGTCACGCTTTATGTCGTCTGGACGGCGCCCGACGGCGCCTCGCCTGCGGTGAGCTATTTCGGTTACCAACTCACGCTCGTTCGCATGGACGCGCTGGCGCGGCTATTTGCGATCGTCTTCACGCTCATGGCCTTTGCCGGCGGCCTCTTCGCGCTCAACCAGACACGCGCCGGCGAGCTTGCCGCCGCCTATTTCTACGCCGGCGGCGCCGTTGGCGTCGTTCTGGCCGGCGATCTCATCACGCTGTTCGTCTTCTGGGAATTGATGGCGGTGGGCTCCACCCTGGTGGTGTGGAGCGCGGGCCAGTCCGCGCGCGCGGCCGGGTTGCGCTATGCCATGATCCACCTCCTCGGCGGCGTGTTGCTGATGGCGGGCGCCGCGGGCGAAATCGCCACCAGCGGCAGCACGGCATTCAACGCGATGGCGCTCGAGGGCGCGCCGCGATGGCTGATCCTCGCCGGTTTTCTGGTCAACGCCGGCGCGCCGCCGCTGTCGGCCTGGCTGCCGGACGCCTACCCGGAAAGCTCGTGGAGCGGCATGGTGTTCTTGTCCGCGTTCACGACCAAGACCGCCGTCTATGCGCTGCTGCGCGGATTTCCCGGCACCGAACTCCTGATCTATGTCGGCCTGTTCATGGTGTTCTACGGCATCGTCTACGCCATCCTCGAAAACGACATGCGCCGGATCCTCGCCTACAGCATCGTCAACCAGGTCGGTTTCATGGTGACCGGCATCGGCATCGGCACCGAAATGGCGCTCAACGGCGCCGCGGCGCACGCCTTCGCGCATATCATCTACAAGGCGCTGTTGCTGATGTCGGCGGGGTCGGTGCTGTTCATGACGGCGAAACGCAAATGCACCGACCTTGGCGGCCTGTTCCGCACCATGCCGCTCACGACCGCCTGCGGCATTGTCGGGGCGCTGTCGATCTCGGCGTTTCCGCTCACATCGGGCTTCGTGTCGAAGTCGATGATTGCGCAGGGCGCCGCCGACCTGCATCTGGCGCTGGTGTGGTATCTGCTCGCGGCCGCCTCCGCCGGCGTGTTCCTGCATGCCGGCATCAAGTTTCCCTGGTTCGTCTTTTTCCAGAAGGATTCCGGCCTGCGCCCGGCCGAGCCGCCATGGAACATGCGGCTCGCGATGATCCTGTTCGCGGCACTGTGCATCGGCAGCGGCGTCGCCCCGGCGCCGCTCTACGCGCTCATGCCGTTCCCGGTCAATTTCGTGCCCTATACCGGCGAGCATGTCGTGCAGCAATTGCAATTGCTGCTGTTTTCTGGGTTAGCGTTTTTCCTGATGCTTGGCTGGCTCAAGCGAACCTTGACCATCACGCTCGATACGGATTGGGTCTATCGCGTCGCCGGCGCGGCGCTGGTCGGCGTTCTCGATCGCGGAGCCTCGGTCGCATGGGACGCGCTTGCGCGCGCGCTCACGCGCGCCGCGCGCGCCGGCGACCGCGCCATCCGTCATTGGCATGCGCCGGGCGGCGCGCTCGCCCGCGATTGGCCGACCGGCAGCATGGCATTCTGGACCACGTTGCTGCTCGCCGCCTACCTGATCTCTTCCTACTTTTGACGCCGCCGCACGACCGCCAACGGCAACGCAACGGCCTATTTCGGCGGAACGACCGGCAGCAGCAGATGCGCCGGCCGCTCTGGCCCGGCATGCAGCGTCACCTCGCCGCCAAAGACCGCGGCCGGTCGGTCGCGCGGATCGTCGTGGCGGAACGGACCGACCCCGGTCCACACCGCGCCCAGCGTCTTGAGCCCGCTTGCCGGCCCGCCGCCATATTCGTAGTCGGTTCCGCGCACGCTCAAGGCGATGCGGAAGCCGGCCGGGACGACGATACAGGTCGGCCACACTTCCACCTCCACCGCGTAAATCTCGCCGGGAACGAGCTTTTGCTCCTCGTCATGGGTGTGGTAGGGCCGGTAGGGGAGCGAGAGCGTGGCGTCGAGCTTGCGGTGCGACACGCGCAGCCACCCTTGCGCGATCGGCGTGTGCGGATCGAGCGCGCCTTGAAAGACGACCTCCTTCATGTCCGGGTGGAACGCGCGCACGATGAGGAACAGGTCCGCGTCCTCGGTGCGTGAGGAAACCCACAGCCGCGCGGCGATCGGGCCGGTGATTTCGGTATCGCGCGCGAGCGGCGGCGTGAGGAATGTCACGCCGGCGGAAAAGCCCTTGTAGGCCACCGAGGAGGCTTGCGTCGGCGGGCTTGGCGAAAGTGACAATGCCGCCGGGTCGATATGGAATTTGGTCCATTGCGTGCGCGCCAGCGGCCACTCGCTCTCGTGGCGCTCGACAAAATGCTCGCCGACATGGCGCACCTGTAGCTGCACCTTCGGCTGCTTCGACCAGCCGGTGTCCTCGCCCTTGAGGAAATGGCCGAAGAACTTCTTCTGCAGCCGCAGGCCGTAATCGGTGTAGAAATGCGTCCAGTGCTCGATGCCGTGGCATTCGAGCCATTTCTGCGTCGAGGCGGCGCGCGTGAAGCCCTCGAAATTTCCGCGCGGATGCAGCCCCTGCCCGCCCCAATTGGCGGCCGAAAGGATCGGCACCTTGACCCGCGACCAGTCGGGCATGCGCGAGCGCCAGTATTCGTCGCTGTCGAGCTTGCGCGCCAGGCAATCCTCGTAGAAATCGCGGCGGTTGGCGCCGAGTTCCTCCTCGGTCAGTTCGATCGGCCCGGAAACCCAGTCGCCGTTCATGCGGCTGCGGAAGCCGCGCTTCCCGCGCCCGTGTTGCAGCGTGTAGACCTGCGAACGCGACCAGTCATGGGTAAATCCATTGCAGAAAATGCCGCCATGGTGCGCCATGTCGCGATAGAAATCCGCGGCACCCTCCCAGGCGCAGATCGCCGCGAGGTGGCGCGGCTGCAGCGCGGCGCATTGCCACTGGTTTTCCGCGTAGTAGGAGATCCCGTTCAGTCCGACCTTACCGCTCGACCACGGCTGCACGCCCGCCCATTCGACGCATCGCGCGAGATCCATGGCCTCGCGGCGCGACCAGATATCGATGATTCCGGGCGAACGGCCGGCGCCGCGGCTGTCGACACGGACGCAAGCATAGCCGTCGGGCACCCATTTCTCCGGGTCCACCACCTCCCAGCACTGATACTTGTTGCTCGAGCCGGTCGGCACGTCGGGATGGCTCGCGCACATGCGCTGCCATTGTTCAGTGTAGAGGTCCTCGAAATGCAGCCACTTTCCGTAAGGACCGTAGGTCAACAAGACCGGATATCTGCCCTCCTTGACCGGCCGATAGACGTCGCAGCGCAGCGCCAGGCCATCTTCCATGGCGATCGGCATATCCCAGTCGATTTGCATGCCATCGCGAACCTCGCTGACTTCCCGATAACTCATTCCTAGAGCCTCCCTTGGAATATGGATTCGCCGCGTCGCACCGATGGCGGCCGCGATTGGCCGGCGTCGCCATGGCCTGCAACAATTCCCGACGGCAGGCGTGCGCCGCCAATGCCACCGCCGGTATCGTATTCGCGCCCATCGGTGACGCAAGCGCGACCAGCCGTGGTGCAAACCGCCGATCCGCCGCGCGCATCGTGCTGGTCAAGCGACCAACAACCCCTGCGCGCATGACGCCAGCGCCCATCCTTGAACGCATATCAGCCCTGAAAGGCGCCGCCCGCCTAACCCGCGAAGCGGTTTGCGCCAAGGCAAAATGCGTTAGACTGTGAAAGCTTTTTCTTTGCGCATGATCTTTTGCGACATCGCATTCCCACGCTGGGAACCACGCTTGCGGGCAATTTCCGACGCGGCGCGGCGACCGATGCGCGCAGGCGCGAAAATGACGAACGGCAAGGGAGACTTCCATGTTGTCCAGGCAACCGGCGCCCAGGCGCGAAACCAAGGCAACGTCTTTGGCGCGCCTGTGGATTGCGGCGCTGATCGCGAGTGGGCTCTTGTCATTGCCATCGCCGGCGCCGGCGGCGAACCTAACGATCGGATCCTTCGTGCAGGGATCGAGCTGGTATGTCTACGCGGTCAACCTCGGCGAGATGCTGCGCGAGGCACTGCCGCCGGGCTCCAACGTGGACACGCCGCCGATCGCCGGCGGCCTCGGCAATCCCTCGCTCGTCTCGGCGGGCAAGGCGCAGATCGCCTTCGGCATGGCCGTCGTGCGCGCTGGTCGGCGGCTGGGACGACTATTATCTCGTGCCGATGGCGCGCGGGACCGGATACTCCACCGACCTCGGAAATTTCTTCAAGAATGTGCAGCCCAAGGCGCGCGTGACGCTGTTGCAACGCGGCGGGGTTGGCAGCTTCGGCGGTCAGCAATTGCTGGAAATCGCCGGCGCCGATGAAAAGACGCTTGCCAGCCGCGGCGGCAGCTACGAGTTCGGCACCTTCGACATGGTCAAGAACCGCTTCGCCGCCGGCAGCGGCGATATTTTTGTGCAGGTCGCGACCATCGGACACCCGAGCATTTCCGAGATCGCGCAATCGACGCCGGTGACGTTTCTGCAACCGACCAGGGACGAGCTTTCGATCATGACCAAGCGTTACGGATGGGAAAGCAAGGCGCTACCGAAAGGATCCTTCAAGGGCCAGGAGCACGACGTGCTGCTGCCCTCGACGACGACGACGCTGTTTGCCAGCACCGCACTGGCCGACGATCTCGCCTATACCATCGTCAAGACCATCTGCGAGAAGACCGACCGCTTGCACAAGGCGCACAAGGCGCTGGCGAAATTCGACTGCGCGCATGGCGCCTGGAAAATGCAGGTCACCGGGCTGCCGCTGCACGCGGGGGCCGAGCGCTACTACAAGGAACGCGGCTGGCTGCAATAGCGCCGTCGCCTTGCCGCCATGTCGAACGCCGCCGCCAGGCATGATACCGACGCGACGGAGGCGAGCGCCCTCGCCTTTCGCCATTGGACCGACCTGTTCGACGCCGCGGTGCTCATCGCGCTGATCTGGTCGCTCAGCCAAATCGTGTTCGTGCTGTGGCCGGGCATCGACACGCTGACGCAGCGCGCCCTGCATGTCGGCTTCGCCATTGCGCTGGCCATCGCCATGGTCGCGCGCGCGGCGTCATCGCGCGGCAGGCGCGTTCTGCTGACGGCATTTGCCGTCCTTTCCTTCCTGCCTTGCGCCTATGTGGCGATGAATGCCGGATTTCTCATGAGCGAGCGCGTGCAGGGGCTCGATCCCGTCGATTTGTTTGACTATCTCCTCGGCCTTTTCCTGCTTGTCGTCCTGTTCGAGGCTGGCCGGCGCGTACTCGGTCTTGGACTTGCGGCATTCACGGCGCTGTTCGTCCTTTACTTCTTCGTCGGCCCCTATCTTCCCGGCATCATGGCGCATCGCTACAGCGGCCTTGAGCGCTTCATCGACACCGAATTCCTCTCGCTGCAGGGCATCTTCGGCGTGCCGGTCGGCGTCTCCACGTCCACGGTCTATTATTTCATCATGTTCGCCGCCATTTTCGACGTCTATGGCGGTGGGCGCATGATCATCGAGCTCGCCTTTGCGCTGACCGGCCGGACGGTTGGCGGCCCGGCCAAGGCGGCGATCGTGTCGTCGGGACTGCTCGGCAGCGTGTCGGGCAGCGCGGTCGCCAATGTCATGAGCACCGGCATCTTCACCATCCCGCTGATGAAGCGCGTCGGCTACGCGCCGCGCTTCGCGGGCGCCGTGGAGGCCGCCGCATCGACGGGCGGTCAGCTTGTCCCGCCGGTCATGGGCGCGGCCGCCTTCATCATGGCCGACTACCTGCAGACGCCGTATCAGACGATCGTGCTGGCGGCGATCGTGCCGGCCGTCGTCTATTATGTCGCGCTGTTGATCATGGTCGATCTCAAGGCGCGCGCCGAACAGCTCGACACCACCGACACGATCCCGGCGCGCACGCCGCGCGCGACGCTGCGCGCGCGCGGACATCTGATCATCCCGCTGCTGTGGCTCGTCGACCGCATCGTGACCGGCTACCCGGTGCAGGACGCGGCGCTCGAGGCGAGCGTCGCGGTCGTCGTCGTCGGTACACTGCATCCGGCGACGCGGCGGTCACCGTCCGCGCTTGTCGAGGCGCTGGTCGTCGCCGCCGAGCGGACGGTCACGGTGGCGCTGCCCTGCGCGCTCGCCGGCATCGTGGTCGCGGTGATTGCCTTCACCGGGCTCGGAACCAAGTTCACCGGTTTGATGATCTGGCTTGCCGGGGGCAACCTCGCCATGCTGCTCGTGCTGACCATGCTCGCGAGCCTGGTGCTGGGAACCGGCATGCCGACGACCTCCGCCTATATCATGGCGGCGGTGCTGCTGGCGCCGGCATTGACGACGGTCGGCGCCGATCCGCTTACCGTGCATTTTTTCATCTTCTATTTCGCGATCCTCTCCATGGTGACCCCACCGGTCGCGCTCGCCGCCTATGCCGCCGCCTCGATCAGTCGCGCGGCGCCGGCGGAGACCGGCTGGAGCGCATTTGTGCTCTCGATTCCAGGCTTCCTGATCCCCTATATGGCGGTGGTGCATCCCGGCCTGCTGCTGATCGGAAGTCCGCTCGACACCGCCTGGGGCCTGCTCAATGTCGTGCTCGGTTTTTTCGGCGTCAGCGTGGCCCTGATTGGCTGGCTGTCGCGGCCGCTGAATGCGCTCTGGCGGATATTCTTCATGATCGTCGGCCTGGCCACGCTGCTGCCCGACGCGGCGTCGACCGTGATTTGCGTCGCGCTCATTGCCGGCGCCAGCGCGTGGTTGTGGTGGACGGTCGCACCCGCCGTTACGCGCGCGACACCGCGGCGCCAGACTGTCCAATCACCGCCGCGCGACCCGCCATAGTCGGCAGCAACGTACCTTGCATGGCGCCGACTCGGCTCATCCGCCGACGCCGCGATCGGTCGCCGGCGTCATTTTCCGGCCGGGGCGCGGCCTTCATGCAAGTCGCGGCCGCGCACGAGCGCGCGAATCTTGCCGTCCGCGATCGATCGCTTGAGCATCCAGAACCCGCAATCGGGATGCACATAGGCGACGCGTCCGGCGCCGAGCGTGCGCTCGGCGTTTTCGATCGCGCGGGCAATGGCGTCCGCGCTTTCGATCTCCGTCGTCTTGATGTCGATGACACCCAATCCAAGACCGATTTCCGGGCGCAGGTCGCGGAAGGCGGCAAGCTCGTCCGCCGGACGCCGCGCGGTTTCCATGACGATGTGGTCGACATGCAGCGCGTTGAGGTAGCGCATGAGCTGGCGCCAGGTCCCGCTCTGGATCGACTGTCCGCCATAATTGCCGAAACAAAGGTGCACGGCCGGGGTGGTCTTGACGGCACCCAGCACGATGTTGATCGCCTGCGCCGCCCATTCCCACTCTTGCGCGCATCCCGGCAGGTTGGCCTCGTCGATCTGGACAATGTCGGCGTCGAGATGGCGCACCTGCGCGGCCAGCACGTTGGCGACGGCGACGGCGAGGTCCGGCAACGCGCCGTAGTGTTTGTCGACGAGCGTCTTGGCCAGCATATGCGGCCCGGTCAGGGTGAACTTGAACGGGCGCGACGCCAGGCGCCGCGAGCGCCGGCAGGCATGCGGCAAATCGAGCGTGCCCGAGCCGAGCGGCCCCTCGACGACGGCGGGCGGGCGGGCGCGAAAGCCCATGCCGCGCTGCGCGCGATAGGCCACGAGCTCATCGAAGCTCAGCGCCTGGCGCACCCCCGCCATCGGGCGCACGAAATATTCGATCATGCCGTTGGTCTCGGGGTGGTTGACGTCGAAACGCGACAGCTCGCCGTCGCAGACAACGTCGAGGCCGGCCGATTCCTGGATATGCAGCACCGCGCGCGTGGCGTCGATCAGCGCCTCCTCGGACGGCAATGCCACGAGCCAGTCCGGCACCGGATAGGAGCCGACGACCGTGGTCTTGATGCGTGGCTGCGCGTTCATGTTCGGTGCCTCGGTATGCAAGCGGGTGTTTTGTCCATTGCCATCGCCATGTTCATTGTCATGGCCCAAATGCTGGCCGCGAACGAATAGGGGCGTCTTGCGTCACCCGCGATCGGCATTTAGTATCCAGTTGGTTACTTATAGCGGATCGTTGCGTTCGCGACCAGACGTTTCGAGGGAATCACGTGCATACGCAAGAGGCGCAACGCATAGCGCAATTGCCGCAGGCCTTTCGCGATGTCGCGCATCTCGAGGAGGTCATGACCCTGCCGCCGGCGGCGCTGGTCGCGGACCTGGCGCGCGTTTCCGGCGACATCATTATTCTCGGCGTCGGCGGCAAGATCGGACCGACGCTGGCGCGCATGGCGCGGCGCGCGGCGCCGCAAAAGCGCGTCGTCGGCGTGGCGCGGTTCAGCGAACCCGACCTGCGCGCGCGGCTCGCCGCCGCGGACATCGAATGTATCGCGGCCGACCTTCTCGATCGGCGCCAGATCGAGGCACTGCCCAAATTGGCCAACGTCATCTTCATGGCCGGGCGCAAGTTCGGCTCCTCGAGGAGCGAGGAGCTGACCTGGGCGATGAACGCGCATGTGCCATCCCTGGTGGCGGAGGCATTCGCCGGGTCGCGCATCGTCGCCTATTCGACGGGATGCGTTTATCCTTACGTCAACGTGCTGCATGGCGGCGCGACCGAAGCGCTGCCGACGACGCCGCCGCCAGGCGCCTACGCCAATTCCTGCGTCGCGCGCGAGCAGATGTTCATGCATTTCTCGCGCCTTCATGCGACGCCCGGCCGCATCATCCGGCTCAACTACGCCATCGACATGCGCTACGGGGTGCTGCTCGACATCGCCAGCCGTGTCCTCGCCGGCGGGCCAATCGACGTGACCATGGGCCATGTCAACGTGATCTGGCAGGGCGACGCCAACGCCTATGTCCTGCGCGCGCTCGCGCATTGCACCAATCCCACGAGCGCGCTCAATGTCAGCGGCCCCGAGACCATCAGCGT
>JACQAE010000057.1 GCA_016195095.1 Pseudomonadota bacterium | reverse complement strand
TGCTCGCCAAATACAGCCGCTACATGCAACAGTTCGACGCCGGCTTGACCTCCCGTATCGCCGAAAAGGGCGCGCGCTTCACGCATCATACTTCCATCGCGCCGACGGGCACGATTTCTCTGTCCTTGGCCAACAACGCCTCCAACGGCATCGAGCCGTCGTTCGCGCATCAGTACAGCCGCAACGTCATCCGCGAAGGCCGCAAGACCAAAGAGAAGGTGGATGTGTTCTCCTTCGAACTGCTGGCCTATCGCACGCTGGTGAACCCCAAGGCGGCGCCCGACACCGATGATCCGCAAGCGCAATTGCCGGATTACTTCATCACCGCCGATCACGTGTCTCCGCGCCAACACGTGGACATACAAGCCGCGGCGCAGAAATGGGTGGATTCATCCATCTCCAAAACCGCCAACGTGCCCACCGATTATCCCTACGAGGACTTCAAGGAAATTTACATGTACGCCTTCGACAAAGGCCTCAAGGGTTGCACCACCTTCCGCTTCAATCCCGCCGCCTTCCAAGGCGTGCTGGTGAAGGAAAAGGATTTGGAAAACACCCTGTATCGTTTCCATCTGGCCAACGGCGAGACCGTGGAAGTCAAAGGCAACGAAGAGATCGAATACGACGGCGAAATGCACAGCGCCGCCAACCTGTATGACGCCTTGAAAGAAGGTTATTACGGACGGTTTTAACAGGACACCTACATGAACCAGAAATATATCATCTTCACGAATGCGATGGTTTTTAGCGCGGCCGTTTTGGCACATCCATTCGGACATGTATATCCCAGGCCATCCAAGGTATTCCCGTTCGATCGGTCACGGGTGAATGTTACCGCCGTATCTATCGCAACATCTTCATTAACCGTATTGCGATGAACAGATGCATATTTTGGGTAACTTCAGGAAATGTGGCACGCCTTCGGGTCCCCGTAGCGCGCGCCGAGTACCGCAGCCTCGCCGGGAGCTTTTAAGCGAGCCCCTGTTCGAGCCCGAATCGCGTTTTTCGCGATCGGCGAGTTGACGAGCGCCCGGTGAGGCGAGGAACGGAGGAAGCAGTCGCGCGCTTCGGGGTGTCTTTTCTTTTGCTAACTTTTCTTTGGACAAGCAAAGAAAAGTTAGCTGCCGTGGGTCAGCCACCCACAAGTACAAACGCCGCCGAAGGCGGCTCGACAATAAGTTAAAACGCACCGAAGAATCGCGAAACTCAACCATGACCAAACCCTTCTTCCCGAATCACCCGCGGCACTAACGTGCGCTCCTGAATCGAAACCGGCTGATACACCACGCGCTGCTTATCCGCGTCGTAACGCATCTCCACTTGCCCGATGAGCGGAAAATCTTTGCGAAATGGATGACCGACAAAACCATAATCGGTGAGAATGCGGCGCAAATCAGGATGGCCTTCGAACACGATGCCGAAAAGATCGAAGGCTTCGCGCTCGAACCAGTTGGCTGAGTTCCAAATTTCATTTACCGAAGCGATGCGCGGCATTTCGTCGTCGAGATAGGCGCGCACGCGCACACGCTGATTGCGCTTCAACGATAACAGATGATACACCGCGGCAAAACGCGCTCCCGGTCTCACTCCTTGCGACGATTCACGTCCGTATTCCAAATAATCCACGCCGCATACGTCGATTAGTATTTCAAAAGCGAACGCTGAATCGTCGCGCAAGCGGCGGCATACGTCGATGATCTGATCGCGCTGCACTTCCAGCGTCAGTTCGCCCGCCGATTGATGCACGGCCACCAGCGCCGCGCCAAATATTTCTTGGGCGTGGGCGGCGAGCTGCTGAGGCGAATCAGTCACGGTCTGGTCCTTAGCGTCTAGCGGGCGATGGTGTTGGTGCGGCGAATTTTGTTTTGCAGCTGCATGATGCCGTAGAGCAAAGCCTCGGCAGTCGGCGGACAGCCTGGCACGTATACATCTACTGGCACGATGCGATCGCAACCGCGCACCACGGAATAAGAATAATGGTAATAGCCGCCGCCGTTGGCGCAGGAACCCATCGAGATCACCCAGCGGGGTTCGGCCATTTGGTCGTACACCTTGCGCAAGGCCGGCGCCATTTTGTTGACCAAGGTGCCGGCGACGATCATGACGTCCGACTGCCGCGGACTGGGACGAAAAATAAGACCGAAGCGATCCATGTCGTAGCGCGCCGCGGCGGCGTGCATCATTTCCACGGCGCAACAGGCCAAACCGAAAGTCATGGGCCACAATGAACCGGTGCGCGCGGCGTTGATCAGCTTGTCAGCGCTGGTGGTGACCCAGCCTTTTTCCAGTACGCCTTCAATGCCCATAAGCTGTCTCCATCGTCCAATGATGGCTGCCTGCGCCAGAACTTACTCCCATTCCAGCGCTCCCTTCTTCCATTCATAGATAAAACCGACGGTGAGAATGCCGAGAAACACCATCATTGAAACGAAACCGAACATGCCGATTTCATTTAGCGCCACCGCCCACGGAAATAGAAAAGCGATTTCCAAATCGAAAATGATGAAAAGAATGGCGACCAGGTAATAGCGCACGTCGAACTTCATACGCGCGTCTTCGAAAGCCTCGAACCCGCATTCATACGGCGACAACTTGGCGCTGTCAGGACGATGCGGACCGAGCACGCGTCCGGCCAAAATCACCACGCCGCCCATGATGAGCGCGACAGCAATGAAAATCAGAATGGGGAGATACGCTTGCAGCATCCAGACCGACCCCAGAATTAGTTGACGGAATTTCGTTCCGTTCGTTGAATTTGAAGGTCCAGCGAGTCTAGGCTTTCGCGGCGAAGGATGTCAAGCGAGGTACTGCTTATAATTTTATTCTCTTCAACAGCTTATGCACTTTTGGGGGTATAAAAAACGCCTATCGATGTGCCGCGCAAAAAGCTACAGGACGAATTTAAAATTCACTACTGATTCTATAAAGAAATTATGGTGCCGAAGGTGGGACTCGAACCCACACAGCTTTCGCCACTACCACCTCAAGGTAGCGTGTATACCAATTTCACCACTTCGGCGAAAATTTTTAAGACGTGCACGCTGACGCGGCGTATCAATATTACTTTGGAACTTCAGGCGCCTTGGGCGCCGCCGGCTTTTCAGTCGGCACAACCGGTGTTTCCACTTTAGGTGCTGGCTGTTCCGTCACGCTCTGCGTGACACTAGAGGGTCCCGGCTTCTGCGCCGACAACCATACTAAGCCCAAGCTGGAAAGAAAAAATATGGTCGCCAAGGTCGCGGTCACGCGCGTTAAAAAATTCGCCGAGCCGCGGCTGCCAAAAAGCGTTTGTGATGCGCCGCTGCCGAAGGCCGCACCCATGTCCGCGCCTTTGCCTTGTTGCAATAAAATAAGGCCGATCAATCCGACCGCCGAAATTACGTCGATTACCAATACCAGATCTCTCATAGCCCTACTCCGCTTCGCTTCGTTCGTGTTGCTATTAAAAAATAGATAGTCCTAATTACGCGGCGCTTCGTCCGTTTTGCCGAATATTATCTCCGTCAATCCGCGGCGCGGCAAATGGTCAGGAATTCCTCCGCTTGCAGCGAGGCTCCGCCGATTAAACCACCATCGATATCGGCTTGCGCCAAAAGTTCTTTGGCGTTGCTGCCCTTCATGCTGCCGCCGTAAAGAATACGTGTATTCTCTGCGACCATTTTATCTTTAGCGCTTAAGCGCGTGCGGATAAAACGATGCACGTCTTGCGCTTGTTGCGGTGTCGCGGTTTTGCCGGTGCCGATGGCCCAAACCGGTTCATACGCAATCACGGCGTTTTTAAAACTGCCGATACCGTGTTTGTCCAACACGGCGTCCAGCTGGCGCGCCACCACTGCTTCGGTTTGATTGGCTTCGCGCTCTTGCAGCGTTTCACCGACGCAAAAAATCGGGGTCAAGCCTACGGCCTGCGCGGCGCCATACTTTTCCGCCACTAACGCGTCAGTATCGCCGTAAGGTATAAGCCCCGGATTTGTGTACGGATAAATTTTGTCCGCCCCACACCACCGCACCGCCGGTTAATTTTTCCGCTGCCATAGGAATAAGGATAAACGGTGGGCACACGGCCACTTCCGCGCGCGTCGTCGCGCTAATACCTTGTTTAATGGCCATGACCAGCGCCGCGGATTCCGCGCGGCTGCCATTCATTTTCCAATTACCCGCCACTAGCGGCCGGCGCTTGCTCATGGGAACCCCTGTGATTTGTTTCAAATTGGCTGAAAAACCGGCGCGATGTTACCGAGGCCAGCCTAAGAATGCAATTTTAGAAATATTTAGCTGCTATTACACCATATAAAGATATTTAACCAATTTGCTTAATTGCGCGGCAACTCGCGGGCTTTACTTATTTTTTAGGCAGCGCCATCGGCGGCGCGTTTGACGATATCGGCCAAATCGCGCGAAAGCCGTTCGACCTGCAAAGCGTCACGGCCTTCCACCATCACACGGATCACCGGCTCGGTGCCGGAAGCGCGCAACACCACGCGTCCCAGGCCGGCGAGTTCGCGTTCGACATTCTGCACCGCAGATTGCACCGGGTTCGAAGTTTTAATATCGAAGCGCCGGCTGGTGCGCACATTGACCATCACTTGCGGATAAATTTCCAAGCCGCTCATTAAATCGGCCAGGGTTTTGCCGGAGCCGCGCATCGCCGCCAATACTTGCAAGGCGGCGATGATGCCGTCACCGGTAGTGCAGCGATCGAGACAAATAATATGGCCCGAGGTTTCGCCGCCCAAGTCCCAGCCTTTTTCGACAAGCTGCGCCAGCACGTAACGATCACCGACCGCGGCCCGCACGAACGGAATCTTCTGCACGGCGCAAACTTGTTCGAGACCGAAATTACTCATGAGCGTGCCGACGATACCGCCCTGCAATCTTCCGTCTTTTTTACGATCCATGGCGATGATGTAAAGCAGATGATCGCCGTCGACAATCTCACCGCGATGATCGACCATGATCACGCGATCGCCGTCGCCGTCGAGCGCGATGCCGAGATCGGCCTTGTGCGCCAGCACCGTCTTCTTAAGAAAGATAGGATAGGTTGCGCCGCACTCGCGATTGATGTTGAAGCCATCGGGTTCATTCGCGACCGCGATCACCTCCGCGCCCAATTCACTGAACACTAAGGGGGCGATGTGATAGGCCGCGCCGTTGGCGCTGTCGACGACGATCTTAAGCCCCTCAAGACTTAAGCGATGCGGAAAAGTACTTTTGCAAAATTCAATGTAACGTCCGCCGGCGTCATCGTAACGCTTGGCTTTGCCGAGCGCCGCGGGACCGGCGGTGGTCAAAGGTTGCTGCATCATGTCTTCGATGGCGAGTTCGACGTCGTCCGGCAGTTTGGTGCCTTCCGAGGAAAAAAATTTGATGCCGTTGTCTTCATACGGATTGTGCGACGCAGAAATAACGATGCCGGCGCGGGCGCGCGCGGTGCGCGTGAGATAAGCAATGGCCGGCGTCGGCATCGGACCCAGCAAACGAATATCCACACCCGCCGCCGACAATCCGGCTTCGAGCAGCGACTCGAGCAAGTAACCGGAAATGCGTGTGTCCTTGCCGACCAAAATTTTGGCGTGTTCGGTGGTGCCTTTACCCAAAATACAACCGGCGGCCCAGCCCAATTTTAAAACCGTTTCGGGCGTGATGGGTTCTTCGCCGACTTTTCCGCGAATACCGTCGGTTCCAAAGAAGCGGCGTTTGTTGCTCATAAAAATCTCCCAAGGAATTTTAATTAAATTCAAAATGTAGGGTGCGCCCTGCGCACCGATCGACACATGGTGCGTGGGACGCACCCTACATTATGATCAGAGGCACGTAATTTAATTTTTTGGATACACCGCGGCCCACATACGCAAAGCTTCCGCCGTAGGCCCGACATCGTGCACCCGAATAATATCGGCGCCATTGTGCACCGCCATCAGCGCCAACGCCACGCTGGCGTGTAACCGCCGCTCCACCGGTAAACCAAGCGCTTTGCCTATCATGGATTTGCGCGATAGGCCGGCCAATATCGGCGCGCCCAAACGCTTCAATTCTTTCAGCCCACGCAACAATTCTAGGTTATGTTCCAAACTTTTGCCGAAACCAAAACCAGGGTCGACGATCAATTTTGCGACATCGACACCCGCCGTGCGAGCCGCTTGCAACCGTGCTTGTAAATATTCGGCGATATCTTGCACGACATTCTTGTACTGCGGTTGGGCTTGCATCGTCCGCGGCTCACCTTGCATGTGCATGAGACACACCGGCACTTGCAACGATGCCGCAGTTTGTAAGGCGTCTTGTTCTTGTAAAGCACGCACGTCGTTAATAAAACCGGCGCCGGCGGCAACGGCGCTGCGCATGACTTCGGGTTTGGAAGTATCGATCGAGATAGGAATTGAAATCTGCCGGTGCAAAGCCTCGATAACGGGAAGCACGCGATCCATTTCTTGTTGAGCCGACACCGGTTGCGCGCCGGGGCGCGTGGATTCGCCGCCGACGTCGATGATGTCCGCGCCTTCCTCGACCATCTGCAATGCATGCGCAATCGCATCCGCGCACGCCAAAAAAATACCCCCGTCCGAAAAGGAGTCGGGGGTAATATTTAAAATGCCCATGATCGCGGGCCGGCGCAGGTCGAGCCGGCGCCCGCCACAATCCAGGGAAATCATTTCAGCTTAGTGCTCTCCCGCGGGGGTATCGAGGCGCGGTTTCACGACCGGTTTACCGTCGGGTTTTTTCGGCGCGCCTGGATCACGAGTGGAACTACCGCTGGCCGGCGGACGCGGATCTTTGCCGGCCATGATGTCTTCGAGCTGTTCGGCGTCGAGCGTTTCCCATTCGATGAGCGCGCGCGCCATTTTTTCCACCTTGTCGCGATTCTCTTCAAGGATAGTGCGGGCGCGCGAATATTGTTCGTCGATGATGCGGCGAATTTCTTTGTCCACGACTTCGGCCACGGCGTTACTCATGTTCTTGTGCGTCATCACGTCGCGTCCGAGAAATACTTCGTTCTGGTTATCGCCGTACACGCGCGTACCCAAAAGATCCGACATGCCCCAGCGCATGACCATGTTGCGCGCCAAATCGGTAGCGCGTTCGAAGTCGTTGGAAGCGCCTGTGGTCATTTGATGCATGAATAATTCTTCGGCGATGCGGCCGCCCATCAGCACGGCAATCGTTGCCAGTAAACTTTCACGATCGTGGCTGTAACGATCTTCCATCGGCAGTTGCATCGTCACGCCCAGCGCGCGACCGCGTGGAATAATCGTGACCTTGTGCACCGGATCGGTACTCGGAATCGACTTCGCGACCACGGCATGGCCCGACTCATGATAAGCCGTGTTCAAACGTTCTTTTTCCGGCATCACGATTGAGCGGCGCTCGGCGCCCATGATCACTTTGTCCTTGGCGCGCTCGAAATCGTGCATGTCGACCAAGCGTTTGTTGGAGCGCGCGGCGAATAGCGCCGCTTCATTCACCAGATTCGCCAAATCTGCGCCGGAGAAACCCGGCGTGCCGCGCGCGATGATGTTGGCGTCGACGTTGTCCGCGATCGGCACCTTGCGCATATGCACTTTAAGAATCTTTTCGCGTCCGCGAATATCCGGTAACGGCACGTACACCTGACGGTCGAAACGGCCGGGGCGCAACAACGCCGGATCGAGCACATCGGGACGGTTGGTCGCGGCAATCACGATCACGCCTTCGGTGCCTTCGAAGCCGTCCATCTCTACTAATAATTGATTCAAAGTTTGCTCGCGTTCGTCATGACCGCCGCCTAAACCGGCGCCGCGTTGACGGCCGACAGCGTCGATCTCGTCGATGAAGATGATGCACGGCGCATGTTTCTTGGCTTGGTCGAACATGTCGCGCACGCGCGAAGCGCCCACGCCGACGAACATCTCGACGAAATCCGAACCGGATATGGTGAAAAACGGCACGTTGGCCTCGCCTGCGACCGCGCGCGCGATCAGCGTCTTGCCGGTGCCGGGTGGGCCGACCAGTAGCACGCCGCGTGGGATGCGCCCGCCAAGCCGCTGGAACTTGCCAGGGTCGCGCAGGAACTCGACGATCTCCTGCAAATCCTGCTTGGCCTCCTCGACGCCGGCGACATCCTCGAAGGTGACGCGCCCGTGCGCCTCGGTCAGAAGCTTGGCGCGCGATTTGCCGAATCCCAGGGCCTTGCCGCCCGCGCCCTGCATCTGGCGCGAGAGGAAAATCCATACCCCGATCAGCGCGATGAACGGCAGCCACGACACCAGCAGCGACACGAACCAGGGGACATTGTCGCTCTGCGGACGTGCGGTGATCGAGACGCCCTTGCCATAGAGGCGCTGCACCAGCGTCGGGTCGTTCGGGGCATAGGTCTGGAAGCTGCGCCCGTCGGTGAAGGTGCCGTGGATATCCGGCCCCTGGATGAGCACGTCGCGCACGCGGCCCTGTTCGACGTCATTGAGGAGCTGGGAGAACGTGATGTCCTGCGACACCGCGCGCTGCCCCGGATTCTGAAACAGCGTGAACAGCGCCAGCAGCAATAGGAAGATAATGACCCAGAGTGCGAGGTTGCGCAGATTGGCGTTCATTCCACATTCCTTGCGGCGCGCTGCGGGTCGGGATTGGTAATGCCATCGGCGCAAATTGCGGCATCAATCGTACCGAACCCCAATGTAGGTAGTGCAATGGCGTCTGCCAAGCCAGACGGCCTGCCGTCCATGAATTTACCGCCGGTTGGTGAATGCGGCTTATCCGCGCTGACGGAAACGCAAGGCGGGGCTTTGCGGCGCTGTCCGAGGCCGGCGCGGCGGGGCCATCGCAATCGAAATGGCAGCGTCGGCAGCGCTTATGATGGCGCCGGCGAGCGTGCGCCGCGCCCGCTCACCGTCCTGACGTGCCGGGGAGGCCGCCGCGGCAAGCCATTCGAATAGGGCCTCAAGCTTGACCAATTCGACCGGCCCCTCGCTGCCCACATGCGCGATCGCGCGGCCGAGCAGGCGAATCGCTACCTCCGCCGGCAGGCCGAGAAACCCTTCGGCGTCGAAAACGATCGCCCCGTGCCCGCCCCACGCGCCGTGCGAGGTCCGCGCGGCCGCCTGCGTGACCGCTATTTCGATGGCCGCGTCGGCGCGGCGCAAGCGCACGGCGAGCCGGCCCAGCCGCGTCGCGTCGAGACCCTCCGCCGCCAGGGCGGTCATGAGCTTGCGCGCACGCACCCGGCCAAAGCGAGGATCCTCGTTGGAGGGGTCGCGGATGTAATTGACCTGCGCGGCGTCAAGCGTGGCGATCAGTCGCGCCTTGGGCACGTCGAGCAGCGGTCGCACAATGGCGAAGTCGCCGCAGCGCGTCAGCGGTGCCATGGCGGCAAGCCCGCTCAATCCGCTGCCGCGCGTCAGGCGCAAGAGCACCGTCTCCGCCTGGTCCTCGCGCGTATGCGCGGTCATGACATGCACGGCACCGATGTCGCGCGCGGCCTGCGCGAGCAGGGCATAGCGCGCGGCGCGCGCCTTTTCCTGCACGCCGGATTGCGGCTTTGTCCCGGCCCAGCACAACGTGCGGTGTTCGATCTTCAAGGCGCGCGCCTGCAGGGCGACGCTTTGAGCCTCCTGTGCCGATTGCGCGCGCAATCCGTGGTCGATCGTCACGGCGACAAGCCGCGGCGCCGTGGCCCGAGCGTCGCGCCAGCGCGCCGCCAGCAGCATCAGCGCGGTGGAATCCGGGCCGCCCGATACGGCGATGACCAGCGCCGAGGCTGCCGCCAGCGGCGCCAGCAGGGCGTGGGCTTCGGCGTCGGCGATCGGTCCGTCATCGGCTGCGCTCGCTGCGCACATCGAGGGTCAATCCGGCCGGCCGGGCGCGCAGGTACGGCGCCGGCCTAGCATCGGGCACGTTTCTGCTCGCGGTCCACGCCCTGTTTCACGCCACGCGAGGCGCGCGGATATTTGCGCGCAATCTCGCCCAGCGTCGCGCAGGCGAGTTCCTTTTCACCGAGCGCCGCCAATGATTGACCGAGCCGCAATAGGGCGTCGGCGGCGCGCGCGTGGCGGTCGTATTTCTGCGACATGGTAAGGAAGTGATCGGCCGCGTCGCGATAGCGCTGGCGCTGGAACATGCTTTCGGCCATCCAATATTGCGCGTCGCCGGCCAGCGGGTCGCTTGGAAACTTGCGCACGAATGCGCGGAACCCCTCCTCGGCGACGGCATAATCCTTGCGCGTCAATTGCCCATAGGCGGCGTCGAAATCATCCTTTGGCGTGCGCGCGGGCGGCAGCGTTGCCAGCACCTGGGCGCCGGTCGCGCTCGGATTGCGCGGCGGCGGCGGCGGCAAGAGGCCGCCCTCGCCGGGGCGCGCGGCGGGCGGCGGTGCGAGCGCCGGGTCGCGCGCGTTGCTGCCGGCAAGCGTCGACAGATCGAGCGGCGCGCCGGCGGCGCGGCCACCCGGTGCGCCGACCGGCGGCGCATCGCCGGCGGCGATTTCGTCCCCCGCCAATGGAGGGCTTGGCGCCGTCGTGCCCAGCGGGCGCGGCGCGCCGGGCGCATTGGGCGTCAGCGCCGGATCGAAGACCTCGGACCGGCGCGCGGGAATCGCCGATTGCACCTGCGCCGGCTGCGGCGCCGCGGCGGGCGGCACGGCGGCGCGTGCGCCAGGCGCCGCCCGCGCGCCGGTCTCGCGCGCGCGCGGATCATTCTCATCCTGCAACCGGCGCAGTTGCTGGTCGAGCTGTTGATTGCGGAATTGCAGCTGTTCGATCGCGCCGGTGAGCTGGCGCAGGTGATTTTCGATCTGCTCGAGCCGCACCACGAGGTCGGCGGCCGAACTCTGCGCCAGGCGTTGCGGTGCCGTGTCGTCGCGCTCGCCAGGCGGCGACGTGGCGCGGTCGCGGCGCCTCAACATGCCGCCGAACAGGCCGGTGACGTCGTCCTTCAACGATTGCATGCGATCGGCCGCGGGAGCCGCCGCGGCGGCGCGCGGCACGGGGCGATCCTCGGCGCGGGCGATACCGCCCGCGACGCCGAGCACAACGGCGGTGAGCGCAAGCGTTCGGCAGGATCGCAGCTTCATGACCGGTCTTGACGTCGAGATTCTTGGGGTTGCGACTTTTGCGGTCGCGATGTCGCTTTGTCCTAACATAGGGCGACCTAAGTCAAAAATGTGACTATCGTCGGACCGCGGCGCCGCGCGGCGGCGGGCGTCGAACAGGAGCGGCGCCCATCGCGGTGGCCGACTGGAATTCCCACCGGAATTGGCTATCGGTCAAGCAGCGATTTGGCCAAATCACGAACCGGCCGGGTCACGAACTCGCGTTAAGCACCGTTACCGAGCGGCGATTCTGCGACCAGCAGGAAATGTCGTTGCAAACGGCAACCGGACGCTCCTTGCCATAGGAGATCGTGCGCATGCGCTGGGATTCGACGCCGCGGGCAACGAGATACTCGCGCACCGCCTGGGCGCGGCGTGCGCCAAGCGCGATGTTATATTCGCGCGTGCCACGTTCGTCGGCATGGCCTTCGAGGGTGAACGTATAGCGGTTGTAATTGCGCAGCCATTGCGCCTGCTTGTCGAGCGTCTCGCGCGCCTGCACGGTCAATTCCGTTGAATCGGTCTCGAAAAACACGCGGTCGCCGACATTGACGACGAAATCCTGCTGGCTGCCGGGCGTCGCGACAAGACCCGCCTGATTCTGGTTGGGTTTATTGGCGCAGGCGGCAATGGCCAGCGCGGCCGCTAATGCGACCGCAAGCTTTGCACCGCGCAAAAGACGCATGACACTCGGCATTCCGGTCACTCCTTCCTGAATGCCTGGCCGATCGCCGTCACGGCCAGTAGCGTCCAACACGTCTAGCAGGGCCTTCGTTAATCGTAGGTTCCGTCAACCTTGACGAGACCTTGTGTGGCTGTGGAAAATACGGTGTGTCGCCGGAAACCGTTGTCAATGGTTAATGCTTCGCAAACGCGGCGGTATCGAGGCAGGAGGCGGCGCGCCGCGCCGCGTCGATGCGGGAGGGTGTGCGCGTAAAATCGCAACGATTTCGGTCGGATAGGATCGAAATCGCGGTGTCGGGGCGCGGTGGCGTTTCGGGTCGAAACAGCCACGTTCTCGCGCTGCGACCCGAAAGGACAATACGCATCGCTCCAGGCAATCCGCCTCTGGGATTGAATGCGTCAGCGGGCTGATTTGCCCCGACATTTGGGATTCAAATTTCGAGGTCAGGCCACTACGACAATAGCGGCGACCAGGCCGGGTCGGAGGCATAGCTTGGGGTCTGCACGCGCTGCTCATTGCGCCCCGTCAGGTCGACCGTATAGAGCGCCGGTCCGGCCTCGCCGCCGGGATCGCGGAAGAACATCAAGACGCGGCCATTGGGCGCGAAGGTCGGACCCTCGTTATGGTACCCCTCGGTCAGCAGGCGCTCCCCCGAGCCGTCCGGCCGCATGACGCCGATCGCGAAGCGTCCCTGCGCCTGGCGGGTGAAGGCGATGGTATCGCCGCGCGGCGACCATACTGGTGTTGAGTAGCGCCCCTCGCCGAAGCTGATGCGTTGGGCGGCGCCACCGGCGGCGGCCATGACATAGATCTGCGAGGAGCCGCCGCGATCGGATTCAAAACACAGCCGCGTCCCATCCGGTGAATAGGATGGCGAGGTGTCGATGGCGGGCGTCGCGGTGAGCCGCGTCGTCTGCTTGGAGCGCAGGTCCATGGAGTACAGGTTCGAATTGGCGCCCTGCTGCAGGCTCATGATGACGCGCTGGCCGTCGGGGGAGAAGCGCGGTGAAAACGACATGCCGGGGAAATTGCCGACGATCTCGCGCTGGCCGGTTTCGATATTCAAGAGATAGACGCGCGGATCGCCCTGGCCGTAAGACATGTAGGTGATTTCCTGCGTCGTCGGCGAGAAGCGCGGCGTGAGCACAAGATCGTCGCCGCGCGTGAGGTAGCGCACATTGGCGCCGTCCTGGTCCATCAGCGCCAGCCGCTTCACGCGGCGCTCCTTGGGCCCGGTCTCGTCGACAAACACGATGCGCGTGTCGAAATAGCCTTTCTCGCCGGTCAACCGCTCGTAGACGGCGTCGGAAATGATATGCGCGATGCGCCGCCAATTGTCCGGCGTCGTGAAATATTGCTGGCCGGCGAGCTGCGCGCCGGCGAACACGTCCCACAGGCGAAATTCCGCGCGCAGCCGTCCGTCGCCCTGGCGCGTGATGCGCCCGGTCGCCAGGCCCTGGGCGTTGATGGCGCGCCAGTCGGCGAATGTCGGAACCTTGTCGAAGTCGCTGATCTTCTGGATATAGGCCTGAGGGTCGATCGGCGCGAACAGGCCGCTGCGGCGTAAATTGGCGCTGATGATCTGCGTGACGTTGCGCGCGACGTCGGCGTCGGCCTGCGTGCCGGGAAGGAAATCCGGCAGCGCGATCGGAAACGGCGCGACGTTGCCCTGCGTCACCTCGATGCGCGGGGCCGCGACAGCGGCGTGCGAGCGCAAGCCCGGCATCCCACCGGCTACGAGCAAGCCGGCCGCGGCGACGAATTGTCGACGCGACGGCCGCAAGGCCGGGCGAGGCGGCGTGGTCTTCCTGGTCATGGTTAACGTTCCGTCGTTACCTGTCGTTCACCCGCCGAACATTTCCCGCGGATTGAACAGGAACGGCAGTTCTTTCCATGAATCGTAGTTCGCGCGCGAGAGCATTGTATAGGGCTGGCACTTGATAAAGGCGCGCACAACGCTGTCGATCATCACCTGCGTCTGGGTGTCCTGCGCGCGAATTTCGGGTTCGGGCTGAGCGGCAAGATGGCCGTCCGGCCGCAGCCGGATGGTGATAGGCACCTTGATGTTCTCGGCATCGCGCAGGCCCGCTGGCACATCCCAGCAGCCGCGCAATTTTGCCGCAAGGAGCGCGATTTCATTTGCCGTGATTTGCGGCGCGTTTCCCGTCTCGCTGCCGAGCGAGGCCTGGGAATTGAGCGTATCGCCGCTGGCCGCCTGGCGACGGGCCTCGCGCTTGTCGAGCAGCGCAAGCCGGGCGCCGACTTTCTTGGGATCGAACTTCGCGTGTTCGCGCTTCTTTGCCTCTTCGTACTTCCTGGCTTCCTGTTTCTTGCGCTCGTCCGCGCGCTTATGCGCTTCGTCGCGCTTGAGCTGCTCGGCGATGGGATCGACCTTGGGCTGCGGCGGCTCTTCGGGTTGCGGCTTGGCCTGCGTCTTCCTCGGTTCCGGTTCCAGCGCCGGCTTGTCGACGCTGGCAACGATTTCCGGTTTGTTGTCGACGACATTGGCGGTTGGGCTGTCGCTCGTCTTTCGTTCCGCGATCTTCTCCACCAGCGGCTTGGCGGCGTCGGATTTGGGCGCCGATTTGGAGCCGGCCGTGAGACGGTTGAATTCGCTGGCGGTCACGATGTCGATCGGCACCGAGTCGATGGCGACCGCGTCGAAGGGCCTGGCGCCGAACGACAGAAATCCGCACAGCAACACAATGCCGTGTCCAAGCGCGGATATTGTCAGTTCGGTCTTCATCGTGCGGCGCTACGAGCCCTGCTCGACCTCCGTCACCAGCGCGACGCGGCGAAAGCCGGCCGCCGACAGCCGTCCCATGACGCGCATGACCGTACCGTAGTCCACCTTGCGGTCGCCGCGTACATAGATGCGCTCCTCGAACCCGCCGCGCGCGTCGGTGACGGCCTTGAGCTTGGCCACAAGTTCGGCGACCGGAATCTCGGCATTCTGCAGGAATACCTGGCCCTTGTCGTTGACCGACACGGTCAGCGGCTCCTTGTCCTGGTCGAGGTTCTTGGCTTGCGTCTGCGGCAGGTCGATGGCAACGCCGACGGTGAGCAGCGGCGCCGAGACCATGAAAATGATCAGCAACACCAGCATCACGTCAACCATCGGCGTGACGTTGATCTCGCTCATCACGCCGTGCCGGCGCCGCCGGCGCCTGCCGCCGCCGTTCGCTGCCGTCCCTCCCGCCGCCATGGCCGCCATCGCTGTGGTCTCCTATCCGCGCTCATCGATCTGGCGCGAGAGGATTGCCGCGAACTCGTCGGCAAACCCCTCCAGGCGCTGTGCGTGCCGGTTTACCTCGGAAATGAATTTATTATAGAAAATCGTCGCCGGTATGGCGGCGATCAGGCCGATCGCGGTGGCGAACAGCGCCTCGGCGATGCCGGGCGCCACGACCGCGAGCGAGGTATTCTTGGACGCGGCAATGGACTGAAAGCTCGTCATGATCCCCCAAACGGTGCCGAACAGACCAATAAACGGCCCGGCCGAGCCAACGGTGGCGAGCACCAGCAGCCGACGCTCCAGCCGCTCGATTTCGCGCGCGATGGTCACATCCATGACCTTTTCGATGCGCGTTTGCAGGCCGGCGAAGGAGCGCGACTGGCCCTCGAAACTGCGCTTCCATTCGCGCATGGCGGCGACGAACAGCGTCTCCATGGAATGCACCGGGCGCGCGGAGAGCGAGCGGTAGAGTTCTTCCAGCGACTGGCCGGACCAGAATGCCTGCTCGAAACGATCCATGGAGCGGCGCGCGCGCGCGAATAGCAGCGTCTTGTCGACGGCGATGGCCCATACCCAGACCGAACAGACAAGCAGTCCGGTCATGACGGACTTGACGATCCAGTGCGCCTGCCAGAACAGGCTGAAGATCGAGAGATCGGACGACGTCAGTGGGAGTGCCGATGCTGCCAGGTCGGCTGGATTCATGGGGGCAGGTCCTTTCCGGTCACCGGCTTTTCCGGTCGCGCCGTCATGCGGACCTTTGGACGGCTGCATCGGCGGCCTTGCGCAAGCGGGGAGGCGGCACCGCTTTCAGTCCAAAGCATGTGGCGGCCCGCAGGCACGTATGCGGGGAAATCCACGTCGATGTTGTCCGAACTAGGGCGCGCGACGGCTCATTGCGGCGCCATATCGCGCCGGGTGTGGTTAATGCTGGGTTACTTCGGCCCTTATGCTCCCATACGCAAGAGCCGCCAGCCCCGTCGGGCTGACGGCTCTTGGGTCGAAATCCGCCTCGCGGTCGGCGGCAAGATCAGCGCGTCGTGATCCTCGCGCCTGGGTTCATCTGGCACCGCTATTCATGGCGCCTGTGTCGGTGCGCCCTGCGGCGGCTGGCCGTCGCGCCGCTCGGCCATGAAGGCGTCGAATTCCGCCTTGTCCTTGGCGGCGCGCAGGCGCGCCAGGAAGTCATAGAACTCGCGCTGTTCCTGCTCGAGCCGGCGCAACGTTTCCTCGCGGTATTCGTCAAACGCGCGATTGCCGCTTGGCGGCGCGCCATGCCAACCGCAACCGGCCCCTTCCATGTGCTGGCGCATACGCTGCATTTTACGCTGCATGCGCCCTTGCCAGTGCGCCGACCCTGCTCCGTTCCACGGTCCCATGCGTCCGCTCCCGATCAGATAAAAGAGGGTCGCAAGGCCAAGCGGCCACCAGATCACAAATCCGAGAACCATCAGGGCGATCCAGGCGGGTTTCCCAAGTTCATCGAGTTTGGCAACGATGGGCATGACAGCCTCGCGTGTGAATGTGAATAACATTTACATTCCTAATTGCGGCCCGAAGGCTTGTCAAGACGGGCGCGCCGGCGGGGGGTCCGGAAGGCCAAGGCCGCGCAGATAGACCAAAACGCCGGCTTCGAGGAGTTCTTCCGGCGACATTGGCAGCGCCCTGCGCGCCGCGTCACCGCGTCCGAACAGCGACGCGATCCCGTGCGACAGCGCCCAGATATGCAAACTCATCATCAGCGCTGGTGGACGCGCCCGGAGCGGCAGCGTCGCGATGAGGCTCTCCGCGGCGACACGTAAAACGCCAAAGGCGCGCTCGCCCGCCATCTTGAGGTCGGGATCGCGGTCGAGCGGGACGCCGGCCTCGAACATGGCGGAGTACAGCGCCGGTTCGCCGCGCGCGAACGCCAGATAGGCTTTGCCGACGCGCTCGAATGCCGCCGCCGCCGAGGGGCGGCCCTCGTCCCATGCCTGCTTTAGCGCCGCCTCGAATTGCTCAAAGCCGCGGCGCGCGACATTCGCCAATAACTCGTCGCGGTCGCGAAAGTGGCGGTAAGGCGCGGCCGGGCTGACGCCAGCCGAGCGCGCCGCGTCGGCGAAGGTGAAACCCCAAGGACCCTTCTGCGCGATCAGGTCGAGCGCGGCGCTGAGCAAGGCTTCCCTGAGGTTGCCATGATGATAGCCGCGCGGCCCGCGGCCATGCTTAGACCAATTCATGTTAAGAGCTATTACATGAGTGTCGGCGTTTCGTCGACGGCTGGCGCGACTGGTTGGCTGCCGGCTGGCCATCACCTGGCGCAACGCGTCTGACTGATGGCGCCGTGTCGGGCGAGTTGCGTGGGGGCCGTCGCGCGCAAGTTTTTTTTCGCGCACCCATGCGACCGTCATTCGTTGCCGATAGCGTTGACATTTCTGTGGAAAGCGCGCCGCGGGCGGGCCGCCTTGACAAGCATGCGCGTGCCCCACAAGACTGATCGACCTGCGGCCCGGGAAGGCGTGATTTGGCGCCGGAGGCGGGTTACGATGGTCGCCGCGAGCGTTGTATGGGGTGCGGCCGGCCAGGGGCCGCGAAAAATGCATCCTCGGCCGCTCGCGCGTCGCCGCGAGCGGCATGCCACGTGGCGGAAGGCGAGAGCGACAGCGTAAAGGCGGACCGTACGGTGAAGCTGAGGCATCCGTTGGTGACGAGAGCGCTCGGCTTTTCGGTTGGCGTCGCCGCGCGTCTGCTGCGCTGGACCATCGACTGGCGCGCAATCTATCTCGATCCGGCGCTTGACACCGTGCACCCACATTTTTGTGGACGCTACGTGTTCGCGTGCTGGCACGAAAGCATGATCATGCCGGTCGTGCTGCGCGCCGACGCGCGCATGCTGGCGCTGGCCAGCCGCCACCATGACGGGGAAATCCTCACTCATGCGCTGCGCCATCTGGGCTGGAGCGTCGCGCGCGGCTCTTCGGCGCGCGGCGGGTCGAGTGGGCTATTGCAGATGCTGCGCGCCGACGAACGCTTTCCCAATCTGACGCCGGATGGGCCGCGCGGCCCGCGCCGGCGCTTTTCGCCTGGCGCGATTTACCTCGCCGCCAGGCTCGAACTGCCGCTGGTATGCGTCGGCTACGGCTACCGCCGGCCGTGGCGGCTCAACAGTTGGGACCGCTTCGCCATACCGCGGCCGTTCTCGCGCGGCCGTGCCGTGTTTGGTCCGGCATTGCGCGTGCCCGCCGATCTCGACCGCGACGGCATCGAGCGCTATCGTGCCTATTTCGAGCGCCATCTCACCTGGCTGACCGAGGCGGCGCAATCCTGGGCCGAGAGCGGGGAAACCCGCGCCGGCGAGCTGCGTATGTTTACGGGCAGGGCGTCGCCAGAAATGCAACGCTTGCAGGGCGTCGAGGGCTATGAATGGCCGGCCGAGCTTGGCCGCGCATGGAACGAACTGGCAGCCGCCGCCAAGACCACGACTGATACCGCAACCGTTACCGTGGCCGGTACCACGACCGATGGCCAGGAGGCTGCCTGACGCGATAATGCGGGCCATGCGTGCCTCGATCCAACCGCCGGGCGCTCCCGCTCCTGGCCCGTGCCGCCTGGAAGGAATCAACTTTGTCGGTCAGTTTCGAAAACGCCCTCTACGAGCTTTACCTTGAATATTTTCACAAGGCGGAGGACCGGCGGCGCTGGAACCTGCAGCGTGATATTCCGTGGGCGCAGGTCAACCGCCAACCCGACGCGCAAATCGTGCAGGTCGTGCAGTCGTTCATGGCGGTCGAACTCTATCTTCCCGACTACACCTCGAAAATTCTGCACCTCGTGCGCGCCAGCCGCGGCCGCGCTTGGTTTCAGGCCAATTGGGGCTACGAGGAATCCAAGCACTCGCTGGCACTGGAAATGTGGCTCGTCAATTCCGGCAGCTGCAGCAATGACCAGATCAGGGATTTCGAAGCCACGATTCTCGGGCGCGAGTGGAACCTGCCCTACCACACGCCGCTTGAAATGATCGTCTATACGACGCTGCAGGAATTCGCGACCGCGCTCAACTATCGCGGCCTGCGTCGGGTCGCCGAAAACAGCCAAGACCCCGCACTCGCCCAAGCGTTGGCGCTCCTCGCGCGCGACGAGGTCGGTCATTTCCAGTTTTTTCGCGATAGCTTGGCGCTCTACATGAAGCATGACCGCGACGCCGCGCTCGAGGCGCTCAACAAGGTCATTCATACGTTCCGCATGCCGGCGCAGGACATCGTCCCAGACTGGAACGCCAAGGGGCGGCTGATCACCGCGCTCGGCATCTTCAATGATCGCATTTTTCTGCGTGAGGTGGTGCGCCCGGTCCTGCAGTCGCTCGGTGTGTCGGTGCTGGAATTGCGTGGCGCGCGCCAGCGTCTTGCCGCCGCCGACTGCATCGCGACGCCGGCCGTGGTATAGCCGCTACCCGCCCGCGCGCTCCCTCTCCCCGCTCATGGCGATGCGCAGCAGCCGCGGAATGGGCCGCGCCTTGCCGTCGCAAATGAAGGCGACGCGCACGCGCGCGCTCACCAGCGGCGCCTGCGCGCGCATGACGTCCTGGCGCAGCGTGATCGAGGCGCCCTTCACCTCCTCGTAGCGCGTAACGATCGTCAAGAGGTCGTCCATGCGCGCGGGCTTGAGAAAATCGATCGTCATCGCGCGCACGACGAAGGCAAATCCGGGCGCGTCGCGGCCCGCCGCCTCGAACAGCGCGCGGTGATCGGCGCCGATAAGGCGCAGATAGTTCGAGCGCCCGCGCTCCATGTAGCGCAGATAATTGGCGTGATAGACGATGCCGGTGAAATCGGTATCCTCGTAATAGACGCGCACCGTCATTTCGTGGCGGCCGGCGCGGACCTCGCCGTCGAGCCCAGGCATGCTCATTCCTCGGTCTGCCCGAACAGCCCGAACTGCGCCGGGTCGTGCGCCGGTTCGGCCAGGCCGAGGTGGCGGAAGGCGCTCGACGTCAGGAGGCGGCCGCGCGGCGTGCGCTGGATGAAGCCATTCTGCAACAGGAACGGCTCGATGATGTCCTCGATGGCGTCGCGCGGCTCCGAGAGTGCCGCAGCGATCGTTTCGATGCCGACCGGCCCGCCGCCATAGTTCATCGCGATCAAGCCGAGATAGCGCCGGTCCATGGCGTCGAGCCCGGCGGCGTCGACCTCGAGGCTGGCGAGCGCGCGGTCGGCGGCCGCGCGCTCGATGGCCGCCGTGCCCTCGACATGGGCGAAATCGCGCACGCGGCGCAGCAGCCGGCCGGCGACGCGCGGCGTGCCGCGCGAGCGACGCGCGATCTCGTTGGCGCCGTCGGCGGTCACCGCCAGCCCGAGCACGCGCGCGCCACGCGCGACGATCTGCTCGAGCTCGGCCTCGGTGTAGAAATTGAGCCGGATCGGAATGCCGAAGCGGTCGCGCAACGGGTTGGTCAGCAGCCCAGCCCGCGTCGTCGCGCCGACCAGGGTGAACTTGGCGAGGTCGATCTTGACCGAGCGCGCGGCCGGGCCTTCGCCGATGATGAGATCGAGCTGGAAGTCCTCCATGGCCGGGTAAAGGATTTCCTCGACCGCCGGATTGAGCCGGTGGATTTCGTCGATGAAGAGAACGTCGCGCTCCTCGAGATTGGTGAGCAGCGCGGCGAGATCTCCGGCCTTGGCGATGACCGGACCCGAGGTGGCGCGGAAATTCGCGCCGAGTTCACGCGCGACGATTTGCGCCAGCGTGGTCTTCCCGAGCCCCGGCGGGCCGACAAACAGCACGTGGTCGAGAGCCTCCGCGCGCGCGCGCGCCGCGGCGATGAACACGGAGAGATTGGCGCGCGCCTGCTGCTGGCCGATGAATTCCGACAGCTTTTGTGGCCGCAAGGACGTCTCCGCGCCATCTTCGGCGCGGCGTTCGGCGGTGACGAGGCGGGGCGAGGTCATATCAGCCACCATAGCGCCGCCGGTCGTTGGACCGCCAGGTCGGCGCCATCCTTGCCACGACGCAAGCCCCGATCGTCGCGCGGGTCGCGATGGCGAAACCCGCCGGCATCAAGCGCACGCCGCCAAGGCTTGCGCTTTGCGCGCGCCACGCGACCCATGCAGGTGCCATCGCGGCCCTTTCCGCCTCGCCGGCGCCCATCGCGCAAGCCGGTGTTTGCTTCACTTGCCCAACTCCTTGAGTCCGAGGCGAATGAGCCTCGCCGTCTCCGCGCCATGGCCTGCCGCGCGCGCGGCGGCGGCGATGGCGGCGGCCGCCTGCGGGTGCCCGTAACCGAGATTGATCAGCGCCGAAACCGCGTCGGCCACCGGCTGCGGCGCGCGCCGATCCTCGATCGCGCCCGAGAGCCGCGCCGCTGCCGGATCGAACTCCGCATAGGCCGGCGCCTTGTCCTTGAGCTCGGTCACGACGCGCTCGGCCACCTTCTGACCAACGCCCGGCGCGCGCGTGATCGCCGCCTTGTCGCGCAACGCAATCGCGGAGGCGAGGTCGGCGGGCTTGAGCACCCCAAGAATTGCCAGCGCCACCTTGGTGCCGACGCCCTGCACCGTCTGCAATAGCCGGAACCATTCGCGCTCGCGGTCGGAGAGAAAGCCGAACAGGCGGATGAGATCCTCGCGCACATGCGTGTCGATCGCCAGCACTACCGGTTCGCCCGCAGCCGGCAGCGCCTGCAACGTGCGCGTCGAACAGTGCACGACATAGCCGACGCCGCCGACATCGACGATGACGAAATCCTCGCCATAGCTGTCGATGACGCCCTTGAGTTTGCCGATCATGTTAGAGTTCCGATACCGACATTCGCTTTACCTTGAGGGGCTCCTTGCGAAAATTGTGATTCGCAGGGACGCCCGAAGGCGACGGGCCCGAGGGTTTAACGACAAAGTTCTCTTGACCGACCGCGGCAGCGGCAAAGACACTTAGGATAACGGACACCGTTTTAGCGACCACAAGAGCGTGATAGCGGATTCGCGGCAATTTCTCGATGCCCTGATTTCTCGATCTTGCCCGTGGCCGGACCGACGACCGGCAATGGGCACAGGGTAGCCCGCATCGCCCGCGAACCTGACCGGAGGCCATCATGGCGGCGCAGCCACTTGATTACGGTTCCTACCTGCAACTCTCCCAGTTGCTCGATTGTCAGCATCCGCAGAGCGCGCGGCATGGCCGGCAGGCGCATGACGAAATGCTGTTCATCATCGTCCACCAGGCATACGAGTTGTGGTTCAAGCAGATCTTGCACGAGATGGACCGCATCGAGCTGGCGTTCGCGGCCGCGCATGTCGACGAGCACAAGGTGCTCGACATCGTGCGCGCGCTCGAGCGCGTCGTCACGGTGCTGCGGCTCTTGGTGCAGCAGCTCGACGTCCTTGAATCCATGACGCCGCTCGATTTTCTTGATTTCCGCGACCTTTTGTCCACGGCGTCCGGGTTCCAATCGCTGCAATTCCGCTTGATCGAGACCCGGCTCGGGCTGCCGGAGGCCGCGCGCCTGCTGTTCGGCGAGGCGTCGGCCGAGGAGCAGATGGCGGAACGCGATCGCGCGCGCGTCGCGGCAGCGCGCGGCGGGACACCATTGCTGCGCGCGCTCGATTCCTGGCTGGCGCGCATGCCGTTCGTCGCCGGCGGCGATTATGCCTTTGAGAGCGCCTATCGCGACGCCGTGGAGACGATGCTGGCGCGCGAAATCGGCCGCGTGCGCGACGAGCCGGGGCTCGCCCCGCAGCGGCGCGTGCGCGAGATCGAGGCCATCGAACAGGCGCGCACGGCCTTTGGCGCCATCTTTTCGCCGCAGGCGCCGGCGGACGCCTGGCGCATGTCGCTCAAGGCGGTGCGCGCGGCGCTGTTCATCATGCTCTATCGCGACATGCCGGCGTTGCAATTGCCGTTCCGGCTGCTGGCGGCGGTGATGGATATCGACGAGACGCTGACCATCTGGCGCTACCGCCACGCGCTCATGGTCGAGCGCATGATCGGGGTCAAGACCGGCACCGGCGGCTCCTCCGGGCACGTCTATCTGCGCCGCACGGCGGAGACGCATCGGGTGTTCACCGACCTGTTTCAACTTTCGACTTTCCTCATTCCGCGCAGCGCCGTGCCGCCCCTACCGCCCGAACTCGCGCGCCGCCTGTCCTTCGTCTACATGGCCGAGAATCCGGCATGACGCTCGACCTGCGGCGGCATTTCTCGCGCTTCATCGCGGCCAATCCGGGCCGCATCCATCTCGGCGCGCACAGCCATCATTATTGGCCGGACGTAACCTTCGCGGCGCAGCAGCGCTACTGGGAGGACGCGGCCGCGTTCGCCGACCACAAATGGGATCTCATCCTCGGCGAGGTCGGTCCGCGCGTGCAGGAGGGCATCGCCGCGCGGTTGCGCCTGCCCGACAGGGCGACCATCGCCTTCGCCCCCAACACGCATGACCTTCTCTGCCGCATCCTGTCATGCTTTCCCGCCGGCGGGCGGCTGCGCATTCTTACCAGCGACGCGGAGTTTCATTCGTTCAGCCGCCAGGTCGCGCGGCTTGAGGAGGAAGACCTCGCCGTGGTCGAACGCGTCGCCAGCCAGCCTTGTGACAGCTTCGCGGCGCGGTTCCTCGACCGCGCGCGTGCGTTTTCCGGCGATCTCGTGTTCGTGAGCCAGGTGTTCTTCGATTCGGGCGCGATCTCGGTCGCCCCGCAGGCGCTTGCCGAGGCGGTCGGCGATCCCTCCTGTTTCATCGTCGTCGACGGCTATCATGGCTACATGGCCCTACCGCTCGATCTCGCGCCCATAGCCGAGCGCGTTTTCTACCTCGCGGGCGGCTATAAATATGCCATGGCCGGGGAGGGCGCGTGCTTCCTGCACTGCCCGCCGGGCTACGGCGCGCGGCCGCGCGATACCGGCTGGTTCGCGGCCTTCGGCGCGCTCGCCGGCGGGGCCGGCGCGGGCGTTGGCTATGCGCGCGACGGCGGCCGCTTTTTCGGCGCGACGTTCGACGCAAGCGCACTTTACCGCATGCGCGCGGTCAATGCCTGGATGGACGCCATTGGCCTCACCGTCGAAGCGATCCACGCGCATGTGCTGGAGCGACTTAGCGGGCTCGCGGCCGCGGACCTCGTCACGCCGGTCGGTCCGCGCATCGATCGCGGACACTTTCTGACCTTCGCGCACGTCGACGCGCAGGAAAACGAACGCCGCCTCGCCGATGCCGGCATTGTCTGCGACCGGCGCGGCGAGCGGTTGCGGTTCGGTTTCGGCTGCTATCACGTCGCCGCGGACATTGACGCCGCGACGGCCGCGATCGCCGCGGCGCTGCGTTAGGGCGTGATCGCGGCGGCGCGCGCGAGGCGTGCCATCGTTGCCGACGCGCGGTGATGCGCGTGCGTGACCGCGATCGCCAGCGCATCGGCGGCATCCTCGGAGGCGGGCGTGGCTTTCGGCAGCAGCACGCCGATCATCATCCTGATCTGCGCCTTCTCGCAATGGCCGGCGCCGACGATCGTCTTCTTCACCAGGTTGGGCGCGTATTCGGCGACGGCGATGCCGGCCCGCGCCGGGACGAGGAGCGCGATACCGCGCGCCTGCCCGAGCTTGAGCGTCGCCACCGCGTCGCGATTGACAAAGGTCGCCTCCACGGCCGCCTCGTCGGGACGCAGCTCATCGACCACGCGCACCAGTCCGTCATGCAGCGCGACCAGGCGCTCGGCGAGCGAGGATTTGGCGTTGGTCGCGACCGAACCGCAGGCGATGAAGGAAAGCCGGTTGCCGGCGCACGCGATGACGCCCCAGCCGGTGTTGCGCAGGCCGGGGTCGATGCCGAGGATGCGAATCGGTTGCGCCATCACCAGACGACTGATATCGCCGCTTTGCGGCCGATGCCACCGCGATGCCGCCTGGCCACGCGGCGAATGCACCGCAGCCGGCGCACGCCAGGCGTTCGTGGCTCAGGCGCTCATCTTAGCCATGAGCGCCTCGGAAACCTCGAAATTCGCGTAGACGTTCTGCACGTCGTCGTGCTCGTTGAGCGTTTCGATCAGCTTGAGCAGCTTTTCGCCGCTATCGTCGTCGATCACGACCGAATTCTGCGGTTTCCAGACGAGCGCCGCCTTGCGCGGTTCGCCGAATCGGGCTTCGAGCGCCTTGGCCACCTCGTTGAGTGAATCCGCGCTCGCATAGACCTCGTGGCCATGCTCGCCCGACACGACGTCCTCGGCGCCGGCCTCGACCGCGGCTTCCAGCATGGCGTCGGCGGATGCGACTGGCAAGGCGAATTCGACCACGCCGACGCGGTTGAACATGAAGGAGACGGCGCCGGTTTCGGCCAGGTTGCCGCCGCATTTGCTGAAGGTCGAGCGTACGTCGGAGGCGGTGCGGTTGCGGTTGTCGGTCAGCACCTCGACGATGATGGCGGCGCCGCCCGGCCCGTAGCCCTCATAGCGGATCTCGTCGAAGCTCTCCGCGTCGTTGCCCAGCGCCTTCTTGATGGCGCGCTCGATATTGTCCTTGGGCATGTTTTCCGCGCGCGCCGCCAGCATTGCCGCGCGCAGGCGCGCGTTCATCGCCGGATCGGGCGAACCGAGCTTGGCGGCGACGGTGATCTCGCGCGCCAGCTTGCCGAACAGCTTGGAGCGCATCGCATCCTGGCGCCCTTTGCGGTGCATGATGTTCTTGAACTGGGAATGGCCTGCCATGCGGCGATCTCTTATGCCTGAGCGCTGTCCGCGTCTTGCGAACGCGAGCGCTGCGTCGTTTCTCGTATTGCGGCCGCTATCGCGGCGTAACGGCGTCCACCCAGCCGGCCTCGCGCGAGCATGAGCCGAAAATAAAAACGCGTTTTGCCAGCCCGATCAAGCCCACGCCGATAACGCGATCGCCCGCAACCCTTTCGCGCCGCGTGCCGCCCCGGCGCATGCCGGGTCATTCCCAGAATGCCGCGCGCGCCTCGGCGAGCAGCCCGCCCAGCCGCACCGGCGCGACGCGCCGCGCCAGCCCCGTGGCATCGTCGGTTTCCACCGCCAGCGCGCACAGCGTCGCCGGACCGCCCGCCGGCTCGAACCGCGCTGCCGGGATGCGGCGCAGGAAGCGGCTGACCGGCTCCTCCTTGGCCATGCCGATGACCGAATCGTAATCGCCGGTCATGCCCACGTCGGACATATAGGCGCTGCCGCCGGGAAGCACGCGCTGATCGGCGGTCGGCGCGTGCGTGTGCGTGCCGATAATGGCGCTGGCGCGGCCGTCGAGGAAATAGGCCAGCGCCTGCTTCTCGCTTGTGGCCTCGGCATGGATATCGACGATGATGGCATCGGCGCCGGTCCGCAGCGGGCAGGCGAGGAGTTCGCGGTCGACGGCGGCGAAGGGGTCGTCGAGCGGCTCCATGAAAATACGGCCCATGACGTTGACGATCAGCACGCGCGCGCCGTTCCTGGCTTCGACGATCGTGGCGCCGCGGCCGGGCGTGCCGGCGGGAAAGTTCAGCGGCCGCACCAGTCGTGGGGCACGCTCGATGAAGACCAGTGCCTCCTTCTGGTCCCAGGCATGGTTGCCGAGCGTGATGGCGTCGGCGCCGGCGTCGAGCAGGTCCTGGTAGATGGCCTCGGTGATGCCGAAGCCGCCGGCGGCGTTCTCGCCATTGATGACCACGAGGTCGAGCTTCCAGTCGCCGATGAGGCCAGGCAGCCGTGAACTCACAATCGTGCGACCGCTGCGGCCCACGATGTCGCCAATGAACAGGATGCGCATAGTGTTGGGTCTGATCCACTCAGGTCTGATCGATATGGGCGGGCAATTTATTGATCAGCCGCGCCCTTGTCCGAAAACCTTGCACCATTTCGCACTGGCGGCTCCAGAGCAATTTCCGGCGAGCCGGTTCCCGCTTTTCGGGATCATGCGCTAGCGGCCGCGCAAATCGATGACCTCGCGCTCCGTGAGCACGAGGTCGAGGCGCATATCGTGGCCCGCGACCGGCACGCGTGGAATTTCCTGCATGGCGAAGGCCAGGCCGATGGCGGTGACCGGCTTGCGCGCGCGCAGGCGGGCGATGGTCAGGTCGTAATATCCCGCGCCATAGCCG
>JACQAE010000001.1 GCA_016195095.1 Pseudomonadota bacterium | reverse complement strand
CAGCCCCCCAGCCCCCCGGGGCTCGAACCGACCGGACCTGTTGCACCGAGTAGGGTAATCCCCAACGCGTACGGGTCGGCCAGTCGCCGGCCCGTATTTTTTTGCGCGCCGCGCCCGACGGCGCGCGGCCCCTCCGATGGCAACGCTTGCGGCCCGGCGCCGCGTCGGCCGCGTCCGATCGCGTACCCTATCCGGCAATTTCACGCGGGATGTATCTTCGCGCGGCCGACGCGCCTGCGCCGCCGCGGCCCGCCTCACAGGCGCCGCTGTGGCCCGCGCGGCGCGACAAAACCGCGGCCATCGCGCGCCGGCGGCCGGCGCGGGTTCATTCGCGCCGGCCGCGCCGCAGCGCAATTCCTGCCGCTATCGCAGCGCCGCCAGCGTGGCGCCGAGCACCGCTCCGGGCGCGGCCGCGCCGCCCTTCTGCACGATCACCGCGACCCGATCCGCGCCATCGACGTTGATACTTGCCAATGGCACCGACCAGGTCGCCGCCTTGCCCGTCCACACGCCGAGCTTGACCCAGCGGCGCACGACGTTGTGATAGGAGATGGAGCGCCCGCCATTCTCGCCGCGCGCGATGGGAACGGTAACGACTTTCGAAGACGGGCACGCCCACACTTCCGCCGATACCGCCTCGTTACCCGCCGGCGCCGAAACCACGAGGTTGCCGTGCTCGACCTTGACTGTCAGCGGCACCGAGAGCACCGCGGCGTTGCCGCGGCTTTTGGCCAACGCGCGGTCGATCGCGCCCTTGTCGCTGCCGATGGCCGCCGCCACGCCGTTGATCACGACCTGTGGCGTATACACATCGCGGTCGCCGCGCTGGCGCGAATAGGCGCGCTGGCGCACGGTGTGGCCGTGCATCGCCAGCGTGTCCTTCCAGCCAAGATAGTCCCAGTAATCGACCGGCATCGACAGCGCCACGAGCGAAGGATCCTTCGCCAACTCGCCAAGCAGCCGGTCGGCCGCGGGACAGGAATTGCAGCCCTGGCTGGTGAATAGCTCGATGACCCCACGCGTCTCCGCGCTCACGCCGGTGGTTACCCCGCCGACGCTAAGGCTGGCCAATACGCCAAGCAGGACAAAGCGGCGCTTCGTCATTCAAGCCTCCCATAATCCGACAGACACATCATCCGATCGGCGATGTCGCGATCGGTGACGGTGATCCATGCGCGGCGATTATTAGTCGCCACACCGGTCACTCGCCACTCACTTCGCGGTGAGGCCGGGCGCCGCGGCGAACGCCGACGCGCGCAAAATAGATGTTAAAACAACAACAAGCGCGCGCCGCCGCCGGCCGCGCGCGAAACCGAAAAACACGCGCGTGCCGTTCACGCCGCGAGGCTGCGCAAGACGTATTGCAGGATGCCGCCATTCTTGAAATATTCGAGCTCTTCCAGCGTATCGATGCGGCAGACGAGCGCGACGCGCCGCAGCGCGCCGTCGGCGGCCACGATTTCGGCGATGAGCCGCTGGCGCGGCTTGAGTTCGCCGGCGAGGCCACGGATGGTCACCTGCTCGTCGCCCTTGAGCCCGACCGTCTGCCAGGATGTTCCTTCCTCGAACACCAGCGGGATGACACCCATGCCGATCAGGTTGGAGCGGTGAATGCGCTCGAAGGACTGCGCCACGACGGCGCGAATGCCGAGCAGGACCGCGCCCTTGGCGGCCCAGTCGCGCGACGACCCGGTGCCGTATTCCTTGCCGGCGAAAACGACGAGCCCGACCTTTTCCGCCTTGTAGCGCATGGCCGCGTCATAGATCGTCATGCGTTGCCGCGAGGGATAATGCACGGTGACGCCGCCCTCGACGCCTGGCACCATCTGGTTCTTGATGCGGATGTTGGCGAAGGTGCCGCGCATCATCACCTCGTGATTGCCGCGCCTGGTTCCGTACTGGTTGAAATCGAGCGGCTTGACCTTGTGGTCGACGAGATACTTTCCAGCGGGCGATTCCGCCTTGATCGACCCGGCCGGCGAGATGTGGTCGGTGGTGATCGAATCAAGAAAGAGCCCAAGAACGCGCGCGTCGATGATGTCGCTGACCGGCTGCGGGCGGCGCGGCAGGTCGACGAAATAGGGCGGGTTCTGCACATAGGTCGAGCGGCGGTCCCATTCGAAGGCGACGCCGCCCTTGACGTTGATCTTGCGCCAATGCGCGTCGCCCTTGAACACGTCGGCGTATTTCTTGGCGAAGATCTGCCGCGTCACCGCCTTGCGCACCACGCCGGCGATTTCGCGGTTCGACGGCCAGATGTCGCGCAAATAGACCTTCTTGCCGCTCTTATCGACGCCGAGCGGCGCCTTCGCCACGTCGATCTGCAGCGAGCCGGCGATCGCGTAGGCCACAACCAGCGCCGGCGAGGCGAGGTAATTGGCGCGCACATCGGCGTTGACGCGGCCCTCGAAATTGCGGTTTCCCGATAAAACCGCGCCGGCGACGAGATCGTTCTCGTTGATCGCCTTTGAAATCTCCGCCGGCAGCGGCCCGGAATTGCCGATACAGGTGGTGCAGCCAAAGCCGACAAGGTTGAAACCGAGCGCGTCGAGATCGACCTGCAACCCGGACTTGGCCAGGTATTCGGCGACGACCTGCGAGCCGGGCGCGAGCGAGGTCTTGACCCACGGCTTGACGCGCAGGCCCTTTTTCGCCGCCTTGCGCGCCAAGAGCCCGGCGCCGACCATCACGCTCGGATTGGACGTGTTCGTGCACGAGGTGATGGCGGCGATGACGACGTCGCCATGGCCAAGATCGTGCTTGCGGCCTTGCACCGCGACGCGCCGCGTCATCTCGGCCGCCTTGTTGAACTCCTTCTCCATCGCGGCGGCGAAGCCCGCCTTCACGTCCCTGAGCGCGACGCGGTCCTGCGGGCGCTTGGGGCCGGCGAGCGACGGCTCGATCGATGCCAGCTCGAGCTTGAGCACGTCGGTGAAGACCGGGTCGGGTGTCGACTTGGTGCGGAACATCCCCTGCGCCTTGGCATAGGCGGCAACCAGCGCGATGCGTGCCGGCGCGCGCGCGGTATCGCGCAGGTAGCGCAGCGTATCGTCATCGATCGGGAAAAATCCGCAGGTGGCGCCGTATTCCGGCGCCATGTTGCCGATGGTGGCGCGGTCGGCGATGGACAGGTTGGCAAGCCCCGGCCCAAAGAATTCGACCAGCTTGCCGACCACGCCGCGCTTGCGCAGCATCTGCGTCACGCTCAGCACCAGGTCGGTCGCGGTGACGCCTTCCTTGAGCTTGCCGTTGAGCCGCACGCCGATCACTTCCGGCAGCACCATCGAATAGGCCTGGCCGAGCATCGCGGCCTCGGCCTCGATGCCGCCGACGCCCCATCCCAGCACCGACAGCCCATTGACCATCGTCGTGTGCGAATCCGTGCCGACCAGCGTGTCGGGGTATGCGAGTTCCATGACCGTCGCTTTGCCGTCGATCTTCACCGTCTCCTGCGCCGACCACACGGTCTGCGACAGGTATTCCAGGTTCACCTGGTGGCAGATGCCGGTCCCCGGCGGCACGACGCGGAAATTCTCAAACGAGCGCTGCGCCCATTTGAGGAAGCGATAGCGCTCGCCGTTCTGCGCGTACTCGTCCTCGACGTTTTTCTTGAACGCGCCGGCGGTGCCGAAATGATTGACCGCCACGGAATGGTCGATGACCAGATCGACGGGAACCAGCGGATTGATTTTTTTGGATCGCCGCCGAGCGTCTTCATCGCGTCGCGCATGGCCGCGAGATCGACCACCGCCGGCACGCCGGTGAAATCCTGCATCAGCACGCGCGCAGGATGAAATGCGATTTCGCGCTCCGATGTCCTGGTCTTGAGCCAAAGCGCGACACCGAGCAGGTCGTCCTTGCTGACCGCGCGGCCGTCCTCGTTGCGCAGAAGATTTTCCAACAGCACCTTCATCGCGAATGGCAGGCGCGAAATTCCCTTCAGCCCGTTTTTCTCGGCGACCGGCAGGCTGTAATATGCGTAGGTCTTGCTCCCGACCTTGAGCGTCTTGGCGCATTTGAAGCTATCGAGCGAGGTCATGGCGGCGCATCCTGATGCCGGCGGGAAAAAATGGGGCGGGTTTTGGGGGGCGGGGGTGATGTGTCCTGGTAAGCTGCTGGCGCAGCGGCCTTTTCTTTCCGGCCGCGGGGCAGCCGGAATCGCTGCTGAGTCGCGCGTCGGATATCCGGCTTATAAGGTCTTTTCGCCATTGCTGCCACACGATCGAGCGCTTTTTGTCACATGAAACGTCGCCCCGCGGTTGTGATGCATTGCGGTATGGCGGCAACGCGCGGCCTGGCGGCGGGGTGGCGCTGATGCGGCTCGTGGGCAGCGGGCTGGTGTGCGAGCGCGGGGGGCGCACGGTCTTCACGGGCCTTGATTTCGCGGTTGCGAGCGGCGAACTGGTGGCGCTGACCGGCGCCAATGGCGCCGGCAAGACCTCGCTCCTGCGCATGGTGGCGGGGCTGGTGCGGGTGAGCGCGGGAAATATCGCTCTGGTTGGCGGCGATGCCGAGCTCGGCGTCGGCGAACAGGCGCATTATCTGGGCCACCTCGACGCCCTCAAGCCGGCCCTCACGGTCGCCGAAAACATCGATTTTTGGGCGTCGTTTCAAGGTGATGGCGCGAGCGAGGTAACGGGCGCGCTCGACGCGGTGGCGCTGTCGGCGCTGGCCGGCCTGCCGGCGGGCTATCTCTCCGCCGGGCAGCGGCGGCGGCTGTCGATCGCTCGGCTTGTTGCCGCGCGGCGGCCGATCTGGCTCCTCGACGAGCCGACCGCGGCGCTGGATGCGCCGGCGCAAGCGCGCCTGGTCGCGCTCATGCAGGCGCATCTTGCCGGCGGCGGGCTGATCCTTGCCGCGACGCATGGCCCGCTCGGCATCGCGGCCGCGCATGAGCTGCGGATCGGGTAAAAAACATGATATCTCTCAAGGCCTTGCTCATCAGGGACGTGCGCATCGCGGTGCGCATCGGCGGCGGCGCCTTGATGGGTGTGCTGTTCTTCCTGAGCATCGTGACGCTGACGCCGTTCGCGCTCGGGCCCGATCTCAAGCTGCTGGCGCGCATCGGCCCGGCGATCCTGTGGATCGGGGCGCTGCTGGCGTCATTATTGGCGCTCGACCGGCTGTTCGCGGCCGATCATGAGGACGGGTCGCTCGACCTGATCCTGATGGGCCGCGCGCCGCTCGAACTCGTCGTCGCGGCCAAGGCGCTGGCGCATTGGCTCACCACCGGCCTGCCTTTGGTCATTGCCTCGCCCATTCTCGGGCTCATTCTCAATCTCGACGCAAATGCGATCGCGGCCGTCGCGGCGACGCTCCTCGTCGGTACGCCGGCGCTGACCTATATGGGCACGATTGGCGCGGCACTGGCGGTTACGCTGCGCCGTGGCGGCCTTCTATTGCCGGTGCTGGTGCTGCCGCTGACGATCCCGGTGCTGATCTTCGGCGTTGCCGCCGCCAATGCCGCCGCGGGCGGGACGGTATCGTTTGCCGCGCCATTCACGATATTGTGCGCGCTGACCTTGATGAGCATTGTCGTGGGACCGTTCGCGGCGGCGGCGGCGCTGCGCGCGGGGATGGAATGAACGCGCCGCCGGCGCACCCGCCGCGGTGCGCGCGGGCGACGCGAGGCGCATTGCGCCCGCGCGCGGCGCGCCTTAAAGCATCTTGCGTTGGGCCGTGCGCGCGAAAAGCCGCAATCTTCTTGCATGCGATGACGGCCAATGTGAATCGATTTTCGCGGTTGATCACATCGACATTTGCCGACCGGGTTGCGGGAGAATGCGCATGCCTCTGATCGATCTTGCCAACCCCTCGCGCTTCCTGGCGCTCGTGGGAAAAATGCTGCCCTGGCTGGTCGCGGCGACGCTTGTCGCCTTGGCCGCCGGGCTGTGGCAGGCGCTGTTCGTCGCGCCCGACGATTATCAGCAGGGCGCGACCGTGAAGATCATGTTCGTGCATGTGCCGAGCGCGTGGCTTGCCATGGCCATCTGGGCGCTGATGAGCATTGCCGCGCTCGGAACGCTGGCCTGGCGGCATCCGCTGGCGGATGTCGCCGCCAAGGCGGCGGCGCCGCTGGGGGCGGGGTTCACGTTTCTCTGCCTGCTCACCGGCTCGCTTTGGGGGCGGCCGATGTGGGGCACCTATTGGGTGTGGGATGCGCGGCTGACCTCGGTGCTGGTGATGTTCCTCATGTATCTCGGGCTCATCGCGCTGTGGCGGACCGTCGAGGATCCAAGCCGCGCCGGCCGTGCCGCCGCGATCCTCACCCTGGTCGGCGCGATCAATTTGCCGATCATCAAGTTCTCCGTCGATTGGTGGAACACGCTGCATCAGCCGGCGTCGGTGGTGCGCGTCGGCGGTCCGGCCATCCACCCGAGCATCCTGGTGCCGCTCTTGACCATGGCGCTGGCGCTCACGCTTTTGTTCGCGACGCTGCATCTTGCCGCCATGCGCAATGAAATCCTGCGCCGCCGCGTGCGCACGATGCAGATGCTCGCGGCGCAGGGCGCGTCGGCTTGAGCGCGCGTTCGCGGGGTCGTCGGATGTGGGTGCCCGGTTGCGGATCCTCGTTCGCGGGTGCATGGTTGTAGGGGCATGACATGGCGCTCGGTCCGCACGCGATCTTCATCGTCGTCGCCTATGCCGCCGCTGTGCTGGTCGTAGGCGCGCTTGTCGCCTGGGTCATGCTCGACCATCGTACGCAACGCCGCCGTCTCGCCGAACTCGAAAAGCGCGGCCAGGCGAGGCGCGCGGGCGAACGCGGGGCGGGTGAACGCGGGACGGAAAAATGAGCGACGCGCAATCGATGCCGAGGCCGGCTTTGCGCCGGATATGGGTGATCCTGCCGCTGGCGGTGTTCCTGGCGCTGGCGGCGCTGTTCTTCGTGCGCCTCGGCGCCGGCGACGTGTCGCGCATTCCCTCGGCATTGATCGGACGCCCGGCGCCGGCGACCAGCCTGCCGCCGATCGAGGGTCTGCTGCGCGACGGCAAACCGGTGCCCGGCATGGCGGTGGCGGATTTCGCCGGCGCGGTGACGGTGGTCAATGTATGGGCGTCGTGGTGCCTGCCGTGCCGCGATGAAGTGCCGCTGCTCATCGACCTGGCCAAGGACACGCGCATCCGCGTCGTCGGCATCAACTACAAGGATCGCCCGGAAAACGCCCGCCGCTTCCTCGGCCGCTTCGGCAATCCATTCGTGGCCTCCGGCGCCGACGTCAACGGCCGCGCCGCGATCGAGTGGGGCGTCTATGGCGTGCCGGAAACATTCGTCGTCGGCCGCGACGGCAAGATTGCCTTCAAGCTGGTCGGCCCGATCACGCCCGACAATCTGGCGGGCAAGATCGCGCCGGCGGTCGAGAAGGCGCTGGCGGGCAAGTGAGCGGCCGGCGTCGCCTGCGCCTCCCTGGCGGACCGCGCATAGGCCGGAGTGTTTTTCGCGCTTAACGTGCGTCATTACAATTTATACGCGATATATGTTGCATATGTTCCTCAAATGTTCCATTATAGGAACATGGTCAGCCTGTCGCGATTAGAGTCCGATTGCGCGCCACGCGCGGGGTTTATCGCGGTTGCGGCGGCTTTCGCGCTTGGACTGGTTGTCGGCGTGGCGGTGAGCGGCATTGCCAGGCCGGGCGCCGCGAGCGGCGCGGCAACAGGGGCACCCGACATCGGCGCGGCCGCGCCGACCACCGACAGGCTTGTGGCGTCCGGCCATCCCGCCGAGGTTCTGCGCGTGCTCGATGGCGACACTTTCGAGGCGCGGGTGAAAGTGTGGCCCGGCCTCGACATCACCACCAAGGTGCGCCTGCGCGGCATCGACGCGCCGGAAATGAACGCGCGCTGCGCCAGCGAGCGCGTCAAGGCCGATGCGGCGCGCGCGGCGCTGGTCTTGATGCTCGCCGAGGGCGCGGTCGCCGTGACGCGGGTCGGCCTCGACAAATATGGCGGGCGGGTTCTCGCCGACGCGGCAACGCGCGCGACGCCGAACGTTTCGCGCGCCATGCTGGCTGGCGGCCATGCCCGCGCCTATGCCGGCGGCAGGCGCGAAAGCTGGTGTGGCGGCGAGCGATAGCGGGTTGGCGCGTTTCTCAGCGCGTGACCACGACCGGCGCGCCCTGCGACACGCGCGCGTAGAGGTCGAGTATGTCGTGGTTGTACATGCGGATGCAGCCATAGGAGACGAAGCCGCCGATCGACGCCGGCGCGTTGGTGCCGTGGATGGCGTATTGGCCCCCCGCCAGCGTCAATGCCGCGACACCCATGGGATTGCGCGGGCTGCCGCCGGCGATCACGCGCGGCAGCGACGGCCGGTCGCGCCGCATGATCGCGGGCGGCGACCAGGCGGGATGCATGTACTTGCCGTCGATATGCGACCTGCCGGTCCATTGCTTGCCGGCGCGGCCGACGCCGACCGGATAGCGTATCGCCTGGCCGTGGCCGGTGACGAGATAAAGCCGCCGCTCGCGCGTGCGCACGATGATCGTGCCCGGCGCCACGTCGGCTTGAATGGCGACAAGTTCGCGCGCGCGCACCGGCGACGCCAAAGCCAGCACGGCCAGCGCGCCGGCCGCCGCGGCAAAAAACAGTCTGATGACGATATCCAGCATGTGCGTCCCCGGCGCCAAAAATAGCGCAGCCACGGGCGCGGTTCACCGTCGAGCCGAGATCGCGGTTAGCGCACGGTAAACGCCGCAAGCGTTTTCGCCGCGTCGTCTTTCACCGCAACATCGCACCGCGCGAAATGTCTCCGCGTTTCACGGCGCCCCGTTCCCGCAACCACGCCGACGACGGCGATTGACGGGGCTGCGTTTTTTCGATAACCGTAACGTTATGGAACGAGTCAGTTATGAAGCTTGGCCGCCCAATCTCGACGCGGTGTTTGCCGCGCTCGCCGATCCGACGCGGCGGGCGATCCTGTCGCGGCTGGCGGCAGGCGAGGCATCGGTGAACGAGATTGCCGCGCCGTTCGAGATGAGCCAGCCGGCGGTATCCAAGCATCTCAAAGTGCTGGAACGGGCGGGGTTGATCGAGCGCGATATCGACAAGCAGCGCCGGCCGGCGCGGCTGAAGGCCCTGCCGATGGCGGCGGCGGTGAACTGGCTCGAAGCCTTCAGGCAGTTCTGGTCGTCGAGTTTCGATCAGCTCGACGGGCTGTTGGGAGAGTTGAAAAAAGCCGGAACGAAAGGGGCTGGGAATGAGTGATTTGCCGATCTATGTGCTGGAACGGGTTTTTGACGCGCCGCGCGACCTGGTGTGGAAGACCTGGACCGATCCCAAGCTTCTGTCGCGCTGGTATGGCCCGAATGTCGAGACGATCATTCATCGCCTCGACCTCAAACCCGGCGGGCTGTGGCTCGTCGAAATGAAAATGGCCGCCAGGTCCATGTTTCAGCGCGTCGAGTACACCGAGGTAACGCCGCCGGCGCGCCTCGTTTGGCTGCACTCCTCCGCGGACGCGGATTGGAAAGTCGCATCCTCACCCATGATGGCCGACTGGCCGCGCGTTCTGCTCACGACGGTGACGTTCGAGGCGGATGGCGCCCAGACCCGGATGCGTCTGACCTGGGTGCCGCATGAGGCGAGCAAGGCCGAGATCGCCTGTTTTGCCGCCGCGATCGGCGGCATGGACAAGGGTTGGGGCGCCGGCATGACGCTGCTCGCCAAGCTGCTCGCCGAATTGCAGGCCTGAGCATGATCCCAGCTCCGAAAAGCGGTTCCCACTTTTCGCGATCATGCGTTTTGCTTGCGCATGATCCCAACTCCGAAAAGCGGTTCCCACTTTTCGCGATCATGCGTTTTGCTTGCGCATGATCCCGACTCCGAAAAGCGGTTCCCACTTTTCGCGATCATGCGTTGGCCGTCCTGCGGTTTTGCCGGTTATTGACCAAATCGTCCACGACCGCCGGATCGGCGAGCGTCGACGTATCGCCGAGATTCTTGAACTCATCCTCGGCGATCTTGCGCAGGATGCGGCGCATGATCTTGCCCGAGCGCGTCTTGGGCAGGCCGGGCGCGAACTGAACGAGGTCGGGCGAGGCGATGGCGCCGATCTCCTTGCGCACCCACGCCACCAGTTCCTTGCGCAGGCCCTCACCCGGCTCGACGCCGGCCATCAGCGTGACATAGGCATAGATGCCCTGGCCCTTGATGTCGTGCGGATAGCCGACCACCGCCGCCTCCGACACTTTCGGGTGCGCGACCAAGGCGCTTTCCACTTCCGCCGTGCCCATGCGGTGGCCGGAGACGTTGATCACGTCATCAACGCGCCCGGTGATCCAGTAATAGCCGTCGGCGTCGCGGCGGCAGCCGTCGCCGGTGAAATATTTGCCGGGATAGGTCTTGAAATAGGTCTCGATGAAACGCTGGTGATCGCCATAGACGGTGCGCATCTGGCCCGGCCAGGAATCGGCGATGCACAAGTTTCCGGTGGCGGCGCCGGACAGGACCTTGCCGTCGGCATCGACGATCTCGGGAACGATGCCAAAGAACGGCCGCGTCGCCGAGCCCGGCTTGAGCGCCGTTGCACCCGGCAGCGGTGTAATCAGAATGCCGCCGGTTTCCGTCTGCCACCAGGTATCGACGATCGGGCAACGCCGGTCGCCGATGACGCGATGGTACCACTCCCAGGCCTCCGGATTGATCGGCTCGCCGACGGTGCCAAGGAGCCGCAGGCTCGCGCGCGAGGTCTTGGTCACCGGCGCCTCGCCCGCCTGCATCAGCGCGCGGATCGCCGTCGGCGCCGTGTAGAACGTGTTGACCTTGTGCTTGTCGCAGACTTCCCAGAAGCGCGACATGCTCGGGTAGTTGGGAACGCCCTCGAACATCAGCGTGGTCGCGCCATTGGCGAGCGGACCGTAGACGATGTAGCTGTGTCCGGTGACCCAGCCGACATCGGCCGTGCACCAGTAAATGTCGCCGTCGTGGTAGTCGAAAACGTATTGATGCGTCATCGCCGTATAGACGAGATAGCCGCCCGACGTATGCAGCACGCCCTTCGGCTTGCCGGTCGAGCCCGACGTATAGAGAATGAATAGCGGGTCCTCCGCGCTCATGTCCGCGCAGGGGCATTCCGCCGGCACGGACTTCGCGGCCTCGTCGTAGAACACGTCGCGACCGGCCTGCATGGCGACCTTGGCGCCGGTGCGGCGCACGACCAGCACGGTCGTGACGTGGCCGACCTTGTCGCAGGCGGCGTCGGTATTCGCCTTGAGCGGGATCTTGCGGCCGCCGCGCAAGCCCTCGTCGGCGGTGATGACGACGTCGGAGCGGCAATCCTCGATGCGGCCGGCGAGCGAATCGGGCGAGAAGCCGCCGAACACCACGGAATGCACGGCGCCGATGCGCGCGCAGGCGAGCATGGCATAGGCGGCCTCGGGAATCATCGGCAGGTAGATGGTGACGCGGTCGCCCTTCTTGACGCCGCGGCTCTTGAGCACGTTGGCGAACCGGCATACCTGCGCGTGCAGCTCGCGATAGGTGATCTTCTTGTCCTCCTTGGGATCGTCGCCCTCCCAGATGATCGCCACCTGGTCGGCGCGCTTGGCGAGGTGGCGATCGACGCAATTATGCGCGACGTTGAGCATGCCGTCCTCGAACCACTTGATCGACACGTCGCCTTGGCCGAAGGAGGTGTTCTTGACCTTGCGAAACGGCTTGATCCAATCGAGGCGCTTGGCCTCGTCGGCCCAGAATCCGTCCGGGTCGCGGATCGAGCGCTCGTAGAGCGCGGTATATTTCGCAGCGTCGATGAAGGCGCGGCCGCGCCATTCGGCCGGTACGTCGTAGGTCTTGTCGTCCATCGTCGGGCTCCCCGCCACTGTTCGCACGGCGCTTTACGCAATGCGCTCGCGCCTGTCGCAAGCCATCGGCGCCATTATGCGCCGCGCCCGCGACGCGCGACAAGATATGCAGTCTCGCACTTTTGTTGCGCGCGCCCGTTGAGCAAAATCAATGCCGCCGCTCCCGCGCGCCGCTTGCGGGCGCAACGTCGGAACTAGCGCACGCCGAGCCCGCCGATCACCGCGCCCATGAGCAGGAGAACCGCCAACCAATAGCCGCCGTCGATCAGGAGAAGGCGCGGATCGCGCATGGAAAACCCGTCGCGCACGATCATCGGCGCGATGACGAAGCCGAGCCAGCAAAATGCGCCGGAAATCACGCCGTTGCGCAGCGTGACCTGTCCCGCGCCGAGGTGCCCGACGATGCCCGCGAGCACCCAGGCGATGATCATTTGCGCGACCAGGGCACGCGCGAAAAGCCACGGCGTCGCGCCCGCCTTGGCGTCACGCGCGCTGACGCCGGACGCCGCCATCCATGGCGTGGCGAACGCCCAGTACCACAGGGCGCCCGTGGCGAACCCGCCGGCCCCGGCGAACGATACGGCCCAGTAATTGATGCCCGCAAAATTCATATCCTGTCTCCCCGTGTGTTGCGCCTGCCCATGCTCACGGCGCCGCCACGCCGCCGATGCGGCAGATGAGGTTCCATTGCGCGTCGCTCACCGGCTGCACGGAGAGGCGAGACTGGCGCAACAGCGCCATGTCCTTGAGCCGCGCCTGCGCCTTGATAGCGTCAAGCGTGACCGGCTTGGGCACCGGCGCGAGCGCGCGCACATCGACCGCAACCCACGGCTCGCCCGGCCTGGCGCTCGGGTCGGGATAGGCTTCGCGCGCGATTTCGGCGATGCCGACAATCGCCTTGCCGACGTTGGAATGATAAAAAAACGCGCGCTCGCCCCTCTTCATCGCCATCAGGTTGAGCTTGGCCGTGTGGTTGCGCACGCCGCTCCAGGTCTCGCCGGCGGCGCCCTTTTGCACCTGCTGGTCCCAGGACCAGGCGTCGGGTTCGGATTTGATCAGCCAATATGCCACGGTTCAGCCCTCGCCTTTGAGCGGACGATTCAACAACGATCCGATCGCCGCGTCCACGTCCAGCCTGGCGTCAAGAATAGCCGCGACCGCGGTCGAAATCGGCATGTCGATACCGCGTTGGCGCGCGATCTGGTCGAGCGCTGAGGCGGTCGGGACGCCCTCGGTGAGCTTGTTGGACGCGCTCGCGCCGGCCGCGCCCTGGCCGAGGGCAACGCCAAGCGCGAAATTGCGCGACTGCGGGCTCGAGCAGGTGAGAATGAGGTCGCCGAGCCCGGACAGGCCCATCAAGGTCTCCGCCCGGGCGCCGAAGTCGCGGCCGAGGCGCACGATCTCGGCAAATCCGCGCGCGATCAGAGCGGCGGCGGCGCTGGCGCCAAGCCCGCGGCCGGCGACGATCCCGGCGGCGATGGCGAGGACGTTCTTGGCCGCGCCGCCAATCTCGACCCCGCGCACGTCGGTGGAATGGTAAGGGCGGAACGTCGGCGATCCGATGGCGCGCGCCAGCGCCGCCGCCAGCGCCTCCTCATGCGCCGCGAGCGTCACCGCCGTCGGCAGGCCGCGCGCGACATCGGCGGCGAAGCTCGGCCCCGAGAGGATCGCCGGGCGCGCCCGCGGCAGGCATTGCGCGATCACCTCGGTCATGAACAGGCCGCTGCCGGTCTCGATGCCCTTGGCGCAGGCGACGACAGGCATCTGCGCGCCAGCTGCACCGACCGCGCCGGCGAGCGCCGTCGCCGCGGCCCGCAGCGCTTGCGCCGGGACGACGAGGAGGACCGCATCGGCGGTGGCCGCTTCGGCGATCGCGGACGTGACCGTGACCGCCGCCTCGACGGCGACGCCGGGCAGGCGCGCGCTCCTGCGCTCGCGGTGCATCGCATCGGCCAGGCGCGCGTCGCGCGCCACGAGTACGACCGCGCGGCCGGCGCGCGCGATGACGTTGCCGAGCGCGATCCCCCAGGCGCCGGCGCCGACGATGGCGATGCGCTCGAAATCCATTCCATCCTCCCGCTCGCCCACGGCGCCGTGCATGACCGCGCAGCAGGCGTGAGCATGCCCTAGAGCATCTTGCGGCGAAGTGGGAACCGGTTCGCCGTCAAAAATGCGACAAAGTCATAGAAAATAGAGCGCTTTCCGATTCAATTGAAACGGCAAGCGCTCTAGGATTGCGCCGCCGGCCGCGACACCTGGTCGAGCGGCCAGCGCGCGCGCGCGCCGACTTCGAGCGAATCGGTCAGGCCATAGGCGAGGCGCTCGGCCCCCGCCCAGGCAATCATGGCGCCGTTGTCGGTGCACAGCCTTGGCGGCGGCACCACCAGCATGCTGCCGCTTTCGAAGGCCAATTGATGCAATACCCGGCGCACCGCCTGATTGGCGGCGACGCCGCCGGCGGCGACAATGGCGTGCGGGGCGCCGAAACGCGCGCGAAAGAGCGCCAGGCCCGCGCGCAGCCGGTCGAGCACGACGTCGCAGATCGCCTGCTGGAACGAGGCGCAGAGGTCGGCCACGTCCTTGTCCGACAAGGGCGCGATCTTCTCGGCCTCGAGGCGCAGCGCCGTCTTGAGTCCGGAAAGGGAGAAATCCGCCTCCGCGCGCCCGTGCATCGGGCGCGGCAGCGCGAAGCGGCCGGCCTCGCCATTTACCGCCTCGCGTTCGACCTGCGGGCCGCCGGGATAGCCGAGGCCGAGGAGCTTGGCGGTCTTGTCGAACGCTTCGCCGATGGCGTCGTCGAGGGTGGTGCCGAGGCGCACGTATTGGCCGACGCCAAGAACCGCGACGACCTGCGTGTGGCCGCCAGAGGCGAGGAACAGCAGATAGGGGAACGGCGTCGCGTCGGTGAGCCGCGCGGTGAGCGCATGCGCTTCGAGATGATTGACCGCGATCAGCGGCTTTTGCCCCACCAGTGCAATCGCCTTGGCGGTGGTGAGCCCGACAAGGACGCCGCCGATGAGGCCCGGGCCGGCGGCGACCGCGATCGCGTCAATGGCGGGAAAACCCATGGCGGCGTCGCGCATGGCCTTGGCGATGATCAGGTCGAGCGCTTCGACAT
>JACQAE010000292.1 GCA_016195095.1 Pseudomonadota bacterium | reverse complement strand
GCAATTATCGATGTCGCACGCCCGCTCGGAATTTCCGTGCACGATCACATTATTGTCGGCAAGGAAGGCCATGCCAGCTTCAAGGGCCTCAAGCTGATCTGATCGCGCGGCCTCGGCGCGCCGTTGGAATTCGCCCGCGTGTGGGCGGCCGCATCGTTGAGATGCGAATGACTCGATTCGCGATATTTAACTTGCGGGCGGTACCGCGGGCTGTTTCACCCGGTACACCGCAGCAGCGGTCAGCGCCGCGTATGCGCAGAATCCGCTGGCGACGGCGACAAAGAAGCCGATCGCGCCGAGATCGAGCCAGTAAATGCCAACCAGCGCGCCTCCAGCGCTTGCGAGCAGGCGGACGGCGTTGGCCGTCACCGTCCACACCACGCTTCCGAATCCTTGCGTTGCGAAGTAAAGCGCCATCCCAAGGCCGTAGAGGCCGTAGATCGGTCCGACGATGTGCAGGTACCGGGTGCCAAGACGAACGATCTCTTGTTCGCCGCTGAATAACTCCATCCACAGAGCTGGAAAAAGCGCGACGAACAATCCGATCGCCGCGCAGGCGGCAGCCACGGTCACCGCGCCGGTCCACGCGATCGCGCGGGCCCGGCGATACTGCCTGGCGCCCCAATTGGTGCCGACCATCGCGACGATCGCGGTGCCGAAGCCGAACGCGAGCGGGATAAGGATGTATTCGAGTCGCGCGCCCATCGCGTAGCCGATGGCCACCTCTCGCCCCAGATGGCCGGCGATCCCAGTCAGCAGAACGACGGAGAGGTTGGTGATGACTACGTTGATCAATCCCGGCACGCCGACCTTAAGGATTTCGGCGAAAAGACCCCATTGCAGCGAAACGCCGCCAAACGTCAAAGTAACGAGCGAGCGGGAAGAGCGAAGGTAAACGAACAGCACGAGGCTACCGGCGCCGAACGACAGCATCAGGCCCCAGCCGGCGCCGGCCGGACCAAGGGCCGGCACCGCGCCCCACCCGAAAATGAGCAATGGCGATATGAGGACGTGCGCGATCACACTCGCCACGATGACACCCGCGGGCAGGCCCATATTGCCGGTTCCTCGTACGGCGCTGCCGAGCAAATTCAGCATGCAGATGGATATTGCACCGCTGAACGCCACGTTCGCGTAGGCGAGCGCGGACGACAAGACTTCGCCGTGCCCGCCCATCCACCGAAAGACGAATGGCGCGCCGAGCAACAGCACGCCAGAGAATGCCGCCGCAAGACCGAGGGCCAGAACAAAGGTATGCAGCGTCAGCGCGTCGGCGACGTCGCGCTTTCCGGCGCCAAGCGCGCGGGCGATTGCCGACGAGACGCCGCCACCCATGCCGCTCGCCGCCGTATGTTGGATCAGCATCACAAACGGGAAGGCGAGCGACACGCCCGCGAGCGCATCCGGGCCAAGTCGGCCGAGAAATAGCCCATCGAACGTGATCATGCCGGCGATGGCGAGGAGGTTAAGGACATTCGGCGCGGCGAGACGTAGCAGCGTGGACAAGATCGGTCCCTCGAGCAGTAGTTTGGTTCGCGCTGCGACCGGGCGGACGGTGGCCCGATTGGTCGCGACGGCCGCAGGGAATGATGCCTGGAAATTCGCAATGCTTCGCTCGCTCATAGGCGCTCCTCCCCATGGGGGGCTGGAGCAGCGCTTGAGACGGAAGCGTCCTCAAGAACCGGGCGGCTGTGTTGGGAGCTCGATTGCGCTTCATCTTGCGAAGCCGACGCATTTATCTCCTTGTCGAACCTGTCCGCAACATATCATTTCTCGGGCATGCATTAGATATTCTCGTAAACATGACCTCCGGCGACCCGCGACCGCGTGCGTTTATTCGCGTCAGCGTTTCCAGAACGGCTTTACGGCCTCGCGGCCTGCCTGGTCGCGCGAGAGGCCGATGTCGGCCAGGAGACGGTCCTCCAAGGCCGTTAGTACTCGCCGTTGCCTCCGGCGCCCGATCCAGATGCGGATAATGCGGGTAAAACCGGCAGAAATATGTGGATACTCTCTCAACCGGTTCGCGTCGTCTCGATTGGAAGTGGCCGATTTTTCAACAAACGCATCCAACATTCCTGGCGCTCCGAACTTGCCTGACGCCGCGAAATTGTGCTGCTGGGCATCCCCCGCGGACACGTTTGGTAGTCCTGAAAACACCTTGCGCGCAAAGCATGTCTTCTCTATCTTGCCTTAATTTTTCTCATGAAAGATGCGCGATGCTTCGCCGCTTGCCACCGCTGAATGCCCTCAAGGCCTTCGAGGCCGCGGCGCGGAACGAGAGCTTCACGCGGGCGGCTGAAGAGCTGTGCGTGACACAGGGAGCGGTGAGCCATCAGGTCAAAGCGCTGGAGGCGACGCTTGGCGTCAAGCTTTTCAATCGCGAGCGCCAGCGACTTGTGATTACCGAGGCCGGTCGTGAATATCTCGCGGTGGTTCGCGATGCACTGGATCGGATTGCTGTGGGTACGCAGCGTCTTGTACAGCGCCAAGCGTCCGGGGTTTTGACAGTCAGCACCTCACCCGATTTTGCCGCCAAATGGCTCGTCCACCGGCTCGGTCGGTTCGCCGAGACGCACCGCGATATCGATCTGCGCGTGTCCGCGACGATGCAGCACATCGACTTCGCGCGCGAGGACGTTGACCTCGCAATTCGACATGGCGATGGAAATTGGGCCGGGCTCGACGTCGTACGGCTTTGCTCCGAGCAACTTTTTCCGGTTTGCAGCCCCACTCTGGTTAGCGGACGCAATCGATTGGCGAAGCCGTCGGATATGCTGAAGTTTCCACTGCTGCATCTTGACGACAGAACGGCATGGTCGAAGTGGTTCGATGCCGCCGGCGTCGCCGATGCTGAGGTATCGCGTGGTCCAGTTCTCAACCGTGCGAGCATGTTGATTGACGCCGCCGTCGATGGCCAAGGCATCGCGTTGGCGCGCACGGCGCTCGCGGCTTGGGACCTGATCAACCGACGCGTCGTCAAACCGTTCAACACATCATTGCGACTTTCCAAGACCTACTGGATCGTCTGCCCGAAGGCGACGTCGTCGCTGCCGAAGATCGCGACATTCCGCAACTTGCTTTTGGCGGAGGCGGCCGATGACGCGCGCCGTCTAAGAACTCTCGGTCCTTCGACGTCGGCAATGGGCTGAACGCCCTATGGCCATTGGCTCGCCCGTGCCGTCGAAGCGACGAACGCGGTCACCCACCTGCATCGCTGCCACAACGCACCTGTTGCGCTCGTCGCGAGAAATGTCCGCCTGCGGTTCTAAACCGGGCCCTCGTCCGTGGTCCGCCGTGCTGGAACGTGACCGAGTGGGAAGGCGCGTGACCGCATTGGTCGGAATCGCGGTGGCGAATGACCGGTTTGATTTCGCGCGTGATCTCGGTGCGAAAAATTTTCGATTTCTGCACGTCATGCCCTATGTCACCAGCGGACGCAGGGAGGGATGCTCCTTGATCAGCGCCAGGTTTTCCGCCCAAGCATCGAGGCCAAACACATGTCCGGCACGCTTGACGACGAGGTAACCAAGCACGCCCGCATACACCAAGTGATAGTCGACGATGAAATTGTTGCGGTTTTCGATGAATGGCCAGTCCATATGCGCTAGCCAGTACAGCACCATCAGCAAAATCCCAAAGCTCGCGCTCACGCGCACCATCAGGCCGGTCAACAACGACAATCCGATGAGCAAGTGGCCGTATTCGACCATGTACGTTGTGATCGGCGCCATTGTCGGCGTCGTGAAGATCGCAAACAAGTCGTGGAACGTCTTGGTGCGATTGAGGAACCCGACGACGGTCCAGCCGGGCACGAAGACCTGATGCGAGGCGGCATAGAGGAACGTCCACGCCATCGTCAGGCGGAAATAGAGGATGACGCATTTTTCCATGGGTGTGATTTCCATGGGCGTGGCAGAGGGCGTGGCAGACATGGCGGACACCTTTCTCCGGCTACTTGTCCAGATGCGATGAAATAGCGCCAACGCCAAGGGCGGCATTGATCTGGCGCAAGATTCCGTGACGTCACCGCCATTCCCGCCAGCAATATCGTCGCCTCGCTGCCGTCCGAGCCCACGGCACTCGGCATTTTCGTGCACGATCACATTATTGTCGGCAAGGAAGGGCATGCCAGCTTCAGGGGGCTCAAGCTGATCTGACCGCGCCGCTTCGGCGCGCCCGCTGTTCGAATTCGCCCGCGCGCGGGCGGCCGCATCCTTGAGATGCGAATGACCCGATCCGCGCCGTTTAACTTGCTGGCGGTACCGTGGGCTGTTTCACCCCGTACATCGCGGCGGAGGTCGGCGCCGCGTATGCGCAGAATCCGCTGGCGATGGCGACAAAGAAACCGACCGCGCCGAGATCGAGCGCGTCGGCGCCGACCAGTGCGGCTTACGTGAGGAAAACTCCTGGTCTCTCGGTGCCGCCCGTACATTGCGCTTTTCGGACGCGCTTCGTGCTGACCAATGTCGGTGTCAGAGCGAAAGCGGACGTGATGAGCAAGAGCCGCCGCTCTTGACGGCAGCGAACATGAGCTTGGCAAAGTTCTCAGATCGTCCACCGGCTGAGGGCGGCGGTGGCGTCTTATCAAGGTGAGCTCTCTTGCTCAGAATCGTCCGCCGCCCGCTATCATCTGGCCCGCGCGCGTCCCAAAGCGTCGCCCCACAACGCCGATGACAAACGGATGCTCGGCGAAGCCGCGGGCAAGATTTGCGTTGGATCAAGGCAATCGTTGGTGCGACGGCGATCATGAATAACGATGCGGCCAGGTTGTGGCCCCCGTCGGCGCAGTGTGTGAGCCGCATTTGTCGCTTTGACCATTAACCACAGGGGGCCACGTATATGGAGCCACGTATGATGCAAAGAATCCGATCGGCCTTCGCGACAAGCCTCATGGGCGGCGTGGCGGGCGCGGCCGGCGGCATCGCAGAAGTTCTGTGGGTCGGCCTCTATGGCCTCGTCAGCGGACGCGATACCACCGCGCTGGCACGGGGCATCACCACGGTGGTTGGCAGCTTCCTCCAGCTTTCCTCAATGCAAGGTGTGCCGGTCGCGCTCGGCATCGCAATTCATATGCTCGCAGCCGTCATTTTGGGCATTGCGCTGACATTCGCATGGCGCTCACGCCTGCTTCGCACGCTGGGCGGTAATGAAGAATATTGGCTTCTGCCTGCGGCATTGGCGGCGATTTGGGTCTTCAACTTCTTCGTGTTGTTGCCGCTCATCAGCCCGTATTTCGCCGGTCTGCACCAGAGCTTCGCGGAAACCTTGCCATATCCGGTGACTCTCTTCTCAAAGCTTTTGTTCGGATTGGCGGCAGCCGCCATTCTCGCACGTGGGGCCCGTGCTCAATCTCCGCTCACGCGCTCTCAAGGAGACATGTCATGTCGAGCGACTTGATTTTGCTGGCGCACGCGACATTCGGTGCGCTGGCCATTTTGGCAGCGGTCTGGGTATTCGTCGAAGCACTCAATGCAAAAGGCGAGAATCAAGGCCGCATCCAGTCAGCCAGCCTCGCAACGGCGGGATTTATTTGGGCGGCCTATCTGTTTGGCGGATACTGGTACGTGTTGTTCTACGGTGCCGACAAGGCGCGGATCGTTTCCGGGCCATGGCCGTTCGCACACAACTTTTTCATGGAAACGAAGGAACATGTGTTTCTCGGTCTCTTGCTCCTGGCAACTTTTCTCCCGATCGCGGCATTCAACAATATCGCTGACAGCCGAGGGGCGCGAACATTGGTAATTTGGTGTGCCGCTTTCGTCGTCCTCATCGGGCTTGCGATGGAAGGGGCCGGCGCCTTCATTTCCATGGGCGTCAAGCTCGCACTCATCGCAAAAGCAATTTAGATTGGGAGCCGGAGCCATGACTTCGACAACGATGGATAGAATCTCGAGCGGACATTCGGTGCGCAACGAAGATGTGAACAAGTATACCGCCTCGTTTGGTCTCTCGCTTGGATTGACCAGCCTGTTCAACGCGCTGCTCGTTGTGATTAAGGAAACCAACGAGGACACGGTTCTTGCTTGGATGAAGGCGTCGGGCCACCATTGGGTCACGCAGGGGGTGCTC
>JACQAE010000046.1 GCA_016195095.1 Pseudomonadota bacterium | reverse complement strand
CCCCCAGCCGTGGGGTCTGGCACCGCGCGAAAACGTCTTAGACTGGGTTCCGACTATCTACGGATTTCAAGCCCCCGCGTCAACTGTGCCCCGCCATTCATCCACGGCGCCGCTTGCCGCTGGCCGCTCCGCCCCGGGCAGGCGGGCGCCGGGTGTGACGGCGGCGCCCGGGCGATCCGGGCAGAGCATTCTTACCCTTTGATTTCTTTGTTGATTTAGCGGCCGGGGCAGTCCGCGGCGCGGATTTTTTCGGCCGTTTGCCGCTTTTGCGTAAATGGGCGCCGGCGCCGGTGCCGGCTCGCGCCGCGCGCTTGGCACCGCCGTGATTGGCGCTTTTCTTGGCTCGGCGCGCGACCGGCTTCGGCGCCCGCGCGCGGGCGGCTGTCGGGCGGCCTTTGGGCGAGCCAACCGCCGTCCTGCGCGGCACCTCGGCGGCGCGCCCACGCGCCGCGGACGCGGAATTCACCGCCGGGGTTTTCAGTCGCGGCGGCGGCGGCCCAATCGCGGCGCTTTTCTCCGGCCTGTCCGGCGGCCGGCGGGCACTACCCGCAAGCGCCACGAGGATATTGCGTGCGACATCGTCGACAGGCGCCATCCCATCGACCGACACCAACTCGCCCCTGGCGGCATAGTGGGCCAGCAGCGGTGCCGTCAGATCGCGATAGGCAAGGATGCGGCGGCGCAGGATCTCGGGGTCGTCGTCGGGGCGCAAGGCCTCGCCGCGCGCGCGCATCTGGGCCACGCGTGTTTCGATACGCCGCAGCAGGATCGTCTCGTCCACCTTGAGTTCGATGACGGCATCGACGCGCAGGCCCTTTTCGGCCAGCGTCCGGGCGAGCGCCTGCGCCTGCGGCACGGTGCGCGGGAAGCCGTCGAGGATGAATCCGCGCCGCGCGTCTGGCTCGTCGATGCGCGCCGATACGATGGCGATGACCACGTCATCGGGAACCAGCGTGCCGCTCGCCATGATATCCTTGGCGCGCAGCCCAATCGGCGTGCCCGCCGCCACCGCGGCGCGCAACATGTCGCCGGTCGAAAGCTGGACAATGGCATACCGGTCGACCAGCCGCCGCGCCTGAGTACCCTTGCCAGCGCCAGGTGGCCCAAGCAGGATCAGCCTCATCGCCGCTTACCCCGCAGCTTGGATCGCTTGATCAAGCCTTCATACTGGTGCGCCAGCAAATATCCTTGCACCTGCGCGACTGTGTCCATGGTGACGCTGACCACGATCAGCAGCGAGGTGCCGCCAAAATAGAACGGTATGGCAGCATAGGCGATGAGGATTTCGGGCAGCAGGCATACCAGCGCCAGATAGGCGGCGCCGACCACGGTGATGCGCGAAAGCACGTAGTCGATGTATTCCGCGGTTCGCTCGCCCGGCCGAATTCCCGGGATGAACCCGCCGTGCTTCTTGAGATTGTCGGCAGTTTCCGTCGGATTGAAAACGATCGCGGTATAGAAAAATGCGAAAAAGACGATCAGCGAGACATAAAGGACGAGGAACAGCGGACGCCCGTGCCCCAGGAGCGTGGTGACCGTGGACAGCCATCCCGGTCCCTGGCCGGAATTGAAGTTGGCGACCGTCGTCGGCAACAGCAGGAGCGAGGACGCGAAGATCGGCGGGATGACGCCCGACGTATTGAGCTTGAGCGGCAGGTGCGAGGATTGTCCCTCGAACATGCGGTTGCCGACCTGCCGCTTGGGATACTGGATGAGCAAACGGCGCTGCGCGCGCTCCATGAAGACGATGAAGGCGATCACCACGACCGCCATCACGATGACGATCAGAATCAATCCCGTGGACAGAGCGCCTTGGCGGCCGAGTTCGAGCGTCCCGGCGATGGCGGACGGCAGCTCGGCGACGATGCCGGAAAGGATGATCAGCGAAATCCCGTTGCCGATGCCGCGCGCGGTGATTTGCTCGCCGAGCCACATCAGGAACATCGTCCCGCCGGTGAGCGTGATCGTCGTCGACAGGCGGAAGAAGTAGCCGGGCTCCGCCACCACGTTGCCGGCGCCCTCGAGACCGATGGAGATGCCGTAGGCCTGGAACGAGGCCAGCAACACGGTGAGATAACGGGTGTACTGGTTGATGGTCTTGCGGCCCTGCTCGCCTTCCTTCTTCAACTGTTCAAGCGTCGGCGACACGGTTGTCATCAACTGGATGATGATCGAGGCCGAGATATAGGGCATGATGTTGAGCGCGAAGATCGCCAGCCGGTCGATGCCGCCGCCCGCGAACATGTTGAACATGCCGAGGATTCCGCCCGCCTGGGTGCGGAAGATCTGCGACCAGGCGGCCGGGTCGATGCCGGGCAGCGGTATATAGGTGCCAAGCCGGTAGACGAGCAGCGCCCCCAGCGTGAACCAGATGCGTTTCTTGAGTTCCTCGGCCTTGGCGAAGGCCGAAAAGTTCAAATTAGCCGCCAGTTGTTCCGCTGCCGAGACCATGGATGGGCTCCGGTTGGCGCCCTTTCGGGCATGCCAGCCAATATAGGGATCAAGCGACCGTTTCGCCCGCGCCTTGCTCTGCCGGCGGCCTGAGAATTTTCACCGAACCGCCCGCCTTCTCCACCGCGGCAACCGCCGATTTCGACGCGCCCCAGACTTCGAGCGTCAGCTTCGCCTTGATTTCGCCGCCGCCCAACAGGCGAATCCCGCCCTTGACCCGGCGCAGCACGCCGGCATTCACCAGAACCGCCACGTCGATTGTTGCCTTGGCATCGAGTTTGCCTGCATCGATCGCCTGCTGCAGGCGGCCGAGATTGACTTCATTGAATTCGATCGCAAATATATTATTGAAGCCGCGTTTGGGAAGCCGCCGATGCAGCGGCATCTGGCCGCCCTCGAAACCCTTGATGCGCACGCCCGATCGCGCGGTCTGGCCTTTGCCGCCGCGCCCGCCGGTCTTACCCATGCCCGACCCAATGCCGCGCCCGATGCGCATGGGCTTCTTGCGCGCGCCGTGGTTATCGGCAATTTCGTTAAGTTTCATGGACGTGGTCCTTGCTGTTGGCGCCACGAAGGGCGCCCCTTTTTTGACCAGTTTGCGCGGCTGGCCCCACGGCAACGCCGCCGCGGCACGTGCGCCGCCAATCGCTAAGCTTTATCCGCGTCAATGATGCGCACGAGATGATTGACCTTGCGCACCATGCCGCGCGTCATCGCGGTATCCGGCAACTCGCGCACGCGGCCGATCTTGTTGAGGCCAAGCCCGATCAAGGTGGCGCGCTGATCGTGGCGGCGGCGCTGCGCGCTACCGACCTGCTCGACGCGGATCGTTTTCGTCGTTGGTGCTTTTGTCATCATCGATGCTCCGGGCTAGCGCGGCCTATTCCGTCGCCGCCTCGCCGTCACCCTCGCGGCGACGCGCCTGCAGGGCCGAAATCTTGATGTTACGCCGCGCCGCCACCGAGCGCGGGCTGTCCTGGTTCTTCAACGCGGCGAACGTCGCGCGCACCATGTTATAGGGATTCGACGAGCCGAGCGACTTTGCCACGACGTCCTGCATACCGAGTGTCTCGAACACCGCGCGCATCGGCCCGCCGGCGATGATGCCGGTGCCGGGGGGCGCGGCGCGCAACTGCACGCGCCCGGCGCCATGCCGCCCGGTCACGTCGTGATGCAGCGTGCGGCCCTCGCGCAGCGGCACGCGCACCAGGCTGCGCTTGGCGGCCTCATTGGCCTTGCGGATCGCCTCCGGCACCTCGCGCGCCTTGCCGTGGCCGAATCCGACGCGGCCCTTCTGGTCGCCGACGACCACCAGCGCCGCGAAACCGAAACGGCGTCCGCCCTTGACCACCTTGGCCACACGATTGATATGCACAAGCTTGTCGACGAACTCGCTGTCCCGCTCCTCGCGGCTGCGGTCCCTATCACGTGCTCCACGCGCCATATCGATCCAATCCCGTCCGGGTCACGCCCGATGTCGTCGTTGTGTCATTCAAAAGCTCAGTCCGCCGGCGCGCGCGGCGTCGCCGAGCGCCTTGACGCGGCCGTGATAAAGATAACGGCCGCGGTCGAAGACAACCATCTTGATGCCCTTCGCGCTCGCCCGCTCGGCCACCAATT
>JACQAE010000299.1 GCA_016195095.1 Pseudomonadota bacterium | reverse complement strand
GCACCAAGATGAGGTCGCTCTTCTTGTCCATGAGCGTCTTGACGATGTCATAGGCGACCTTGTCGCTCATGCTGGCATTGGCGACGAGGATGTTCTGCACGACGGAAACCGCGTTCTCGCTGTCCTGGCCGGGATAGGTCTTCGTCGGAATGACACCCTTGCTGTAGAGATTGCCGTATTTCGCGTTCATCTTGTCGACCAGTTGCGCGGTGTCGACCAGCTTGATCTTCGTGCCCGGCGTCGCGCCGAGGTCGGTGACCGCGGAAGTCGGCAGTCCGCCCACCCAGAAAAAGGCGTCGATCTTGCCATCCTTGACGGCGTTGACGGACTCCGCGACGCTCAGGCGCTCGCGTTTCATGTCCTTGTCCTTGTCGAGCCCGGCGGCTTCGATGACGCGGAACGCCATGACTTCCGTCGCGCTGCCCGGCGATCCCGTGGACACGCGCTTGCCCTTGAGGTCGGTGATCTTGTCGACGCCGCGTCCCTCGATGGAAACGACATGCATGCGGTTGGGGTAGAGCACCATCAGCGTGCGCACGTCGACCTTGTTGCCCTTGAACTTGTCCTCACCCTTGAGCGCGTCGAGCGCGGCGTCGGCCATCGACAAGGCGACCTCGCTCTGGCCGGAATGGATGAGCTGAAGGTTGGCGACCGAACCGCCGGTGACCCGCGCGGTCGCCTGCACGCCGGGCAGATATTTCGACAGCACGTTGGCCATGCCGCCGCCTAGCGGATAATACACGCCGCCGGTGCCCCCGGTTGCGATCGCGATGTTGAGTTGCTGCGCGTCCGCGCCGCCCGCCCAAAGCGCCGCACCGAGCGCCAGCGTCAAGGCCGTCATTCCCCTATTGCGCATCTCGTCTCCTCCCGATTTTTCGTTGCGCGACAACCACGCATTCAATGATCGGCCGCCCGCACGGGCGGTGGCCGCGTCATCCATTGCATCAATACTACTACAACGCCCAAGACGACGCCAAACGTCGCCGTATAGGAAATATCGCGGCCAATGATCGCCTCGATCATCGCCTCGATCAGGCTTGGAAACACGAGCAACAGCCCCGCCAACAGAAGCAGCGTGCGCTCGATCACGCTCGTGCGGCGCAGCGCCCAGCCCTGCGCCGCGCTGGCCAGGGCCGCCAGGCCAAGCCCGGTCTTGACCGTGATGGCGATGATATCGAACACGCTGCCATCCTTCGGCAACTTGAGCAGCAGGCCGAGGCCCTGCGGATCGAGCACGAACACGAATGGCACCAGAAATGCCGGCAGCGTGTATTTCCACGCCTGCAACGTGGTGCGGTAGGGATCGCCGCCGGTGATGGCGGCCGCGGCGAACGGCGATAACGCCGTCGGCGGCGACACTTCCGAGAGCACGGCGTAGTAGAAGATGAACATGTGGGCGGCGAAGTCGGGCACGCCGAGCTTGATCATGGCCGGCGCCGCGATGACCGCGCAGATGATGTAGGAGGCCGTCACCGGCACGGCGAGGCCAACGATCCACACAATAAACGCCGTATAGATGGCGGTGAGCAGCAGGCTGCCACCGGCATAATCGATCACGATCGAGGAGAATTTCAGCCCAAGCCCGGTCAATGTCACGACGCCGACGATGATGCCGGCGACCGCGCAGGTCGTCGCCGCGGTCAACACGCTGATCGATCCGTCGGCGAGCGCGCGCACCAGTCGGCGCGGCGTGAGCGCGGTCTCGCGGGTGAGGAAACTCAGCCCGAATGTGAGCACCGTCGACCAGAACACCGACAGGCCGGGAGAATAGCCCGCCACCATGAAAATGACGATGGCGACCAGCGACAGGAAGTGAAAACCATAGCGGCTCGTGAGCTGCCACAACGGCATTTCCGGGACGTAGGGCTGCGCGCGCGCGCCAAAGCGTTTGGCGTCGAGCTCGACCATGAACAGGATCGAGAGGTAATAGAGACAGGTCGGAATGACCGCCATCCAGATCACGTCGAGGTAGCTGATTTTGAGGAACTCCGCGATCAGAAAGGCGGCGGCGCCAAGCACCGGCGGCGAAATGATCGCGCCGAGCCCGCCGGCGGCAAGCAGGCCTCCGGCCGCGTTTTTCTCGAAGCCCGCCCGTTCCATCATCGGATAGGCGACCGCGCCGATGGTGACCGTGGTGGCGACGCCCGAGCCCGACGGCCCGCCCAGCAGGAACGAGGATAGCACCACCGTGCGGCCGGCGGCGTTCGGCTTGTTGCCCATAAGCGTCATGGAAAAATCGATGAAGAATTTCCCGGCGCCGGAATGTTGCAGGAACGCGCCGTAGATCGTGAACAGGATGATGAGCGAGGACGAAACGTCCACGGGCACGCCGAATATGCCCTCGAGCGTCATGAACAAGTGCCCGACAAGCTGCCCCAAATCATAGCCGCGATGGTTCCATGGCGGCGGCAGATAGGGACCGAACAGCGCATAGGCGACGAAGGCCAGCGTCACCGCCGGAACGATCCAGCCGATCGTGCGCCGTGTCGCCTCGATCAGGATCGCGATGAAAATGACGCCAAGCGTGACGTCGAGCCGCGTCGGCAGCGTGGCGCGGTCGGTGAACGCCTCGCCGCCGTCGATGGCGTAGGCGAGGATGGCGATGGCGGCGAGCGCGATGACCACGTCCCACCAGCGGATGCGGTGACGGAAACGCGAGGCAAGCGGAAACAGGAGAAACGACAACAACAGCACGAAGGCGACGTGGATATAGCGCAGCTCCTGCGTCGCGACGATGGGGAAATCGGTGAACGGCCAGGCGCCGGCGACGGCGGTATAAAGATGAAACAACGTCATGGCGACGGCGATTACCGTCACCAGCGTTCCGGCCAAACCGGCAAGCCGGTTGGTCTCGCCCTCGTCGGCCTCGATATAGGCTTCTGCCCGCTTGAGCCGCTCGTTGTAGACGCTCGCTGCGTCCGCAGCCGCGCCCGGCGCAGTTTCCTCAGCCATCGTCCCCTCGCACGCGCCGTCGCCGCTCAATCGCGCTCAACGCTAGCATGGCCGCGGCCGCCGGCCTACCCGTCGTGGCGCCCGCGATGACGCGGTCAGGCGGTGCTTGCCGGACCCTTGCCGAGCGCGGCCTGCGCGGCGGCGAGGCGCGCGATCGGCACGCGGAACGGCGAGCAGGACACGTAGTCGAGCCCGATTTCGTGGCAGAAGGCAACGGAGGCGGGGTCGCCGCCGTGCTCGCCGCAAATGCCCTGCTTGAGGTTCCTGCGCGTCTTGCGCCCGCGCTGCGCGGCGATGCGGATCAATTCCCCCACCCCCACCCGATCGATCGACACGAACGGATCGACCGGGAAAATCCCCTTGCCCGTATAGGCGCCGAGGAAGCTTGCCGCGTCGTCGCGCGATATGCCGAACGTGGTCTGCGTGAGATCGTTGGTGCCGTAAGAGAAGAACTCCGCCGTCTCCGCGATCTCGCCGGCGCGCAGCGCCGCGCGCGGCAACTCGATCATGGTGCCGACCTGGTAGCGCACGCGCACGCCGGTCTCCTTGGCGACCGCGCGCGCCATGGCGTCGATATGCTCCTTGATGATGTCGAATTCGGCGCGCGTGGCAATGAGCGGTACCATCACCTCCGGCACCACCGGCTTGCCGGTGCGCCGGCCGGCCTCGACTGCCGCCTCGAAGATGGCGCGCGCCTGCATCTCGGCGATCTCGGGATAAGCAATGGCCAGCCGGCAGCCGCGAAACCCGAGCATCGGATTGAATTCGTCGAGCTCGCGCGCGCGCTCCACGAGCTTGCTTTCGGCCACGTTCATCGCGGCGGCGACCTCGGCGATATCCTCGCGCGAGTGCGGCAGGAATTCGTGCAGCGGCGGATCGAGCAGGCGGATCGTGACCGGCATCCCCTGCATGATCACGAACAGTTCGGCGAAATCGGCGCGCTGCATCGGCAACAGCTTGGCGAGCGCCGTGCGGCGGCTGCCTTCGTCGTCGGCGAGGATCATCTCGCGCACCGCGTTGATGCGCCCGGCCTCGAAGAACATGTGTTCCGTGCGACACAGCCCAATGCCCTGCGCGCCGAATTTCACCGCGACGCGGGCATCCGCCGGCGTGTCGGCATTGGCGCGCACGCCAAGCCTGCGCACGCCGTCGGCCCATTGCATCAACGTCGCGAACTCCTCCGACAGCGCCGGCTCGATCATCGCCACGCGCCCCGCCAGGATCTGGCCGCTGGAGCCGTCGATGGTGATGATGTCGCCCTTCGCCAGCGTCACGCCGCCGGCCGACATGGTATTGGCCGCGTAGTCGACACGCAGCGACCCGGCGCCGGAGACGCACGGCTTGCCCATCCCGCGCGCCACCACGGCGGCGTGCGAGGTCATGCCGCCACGCGTCGTGAGAATGCCTTGCGCGGCATGCATGCCGTGAATGTCCTCGGGCGAGGTCTCCACGCGCACCAGGATCACCTGGCGGCCCTGCGCCTTGAGCGTCTCCGCCTCGTCGGAGGAAAACACGATCTCGCCGCAGGCCGCCCCCGGGGAGGCGGGCAGGCCCGTGGCGATGATCCTTCGCTCGGCCGATGAGTCGATGGTCGGATGCAGCAATTGATCGAGCGCGGCGGGATCGACGCGCGTCACCGCCTCGGCGCGCGAGATCAGCTTTTCGCCGGCAAGCTCGACCGCGATGCGCAGCGCGGCCTTGCCGGTACGCTTGCCGGAGCGCGTCTGCAGGATCCACAGCTTGCCCTGCTCGACGGTGAACTCGATGTCCTGCATGTCGCGGTAATGCCGCTCGAGCGCCGCGCAGACGCGGCTGAACGCGGCGAAGGCTTGCGGCATCGCCGTCTGCATCGAGGGCTTGTCGCTGCCGGTCGCCCTGCGCGCCGCCTCGGTGATCTCCTGCGGCGTGCGGATGCCGGCGACCACGTCCTCGCCCTGCGCGTTGATCAGGAACTCGCCGTAAAGCTGCTTCTCGCCGGTCGAGGGATTGCGCGTGAAGGCGACGCCCGTGGCCGACGTGTCGCCCATGTTGCCAAACACCATCGCCTGCACATTGACCGCGGTGCCCCAGCTTTCGGGAATATCGTGCAGCCGCCGATAGGTGACGGCGCGCTGGTTCATCCACGAGCCGAACACGGCGTCGATCGCGCCCCACAATTGCCGCGCGGGATCCTGCGGAAAGTCCTCGCCGAGTTCCTCGCGCACCCGCGCCTTGTAGCGCCCGACCAGCTCGACCCATTCCTCGGCGGCGAGGTCGGTGTCGAGCGCGTGGCCCTTGCGGTCCTTATGCGCGTCGAGGATTTCCTCGAAATGATGATGCCCAACGCCGAGCACGACATCGGAATACATGGTGATGAAGCGGCGGTAGCTGTCGTAGGCGAAGCGGCGGTCGCCGCTGCGGTGCGCGATGGT
>JACQAE010000300.1 GCA_016195095.1 Pseudomonadota bacterium | reverse complement strand
GGCACGGCAAAGGCGTGGATCACGTCGGCGCCGATGACGTGCATGCGCACGACCTTGTTCACCGGCACCACCATTTCATTGTCGACGGCCAAGAGGCGTGGCGGCTCCGGCTGGAGCTTCTTGCGCTCATCGTCCTGCAGCATCAACGAGTCGAATTCGAACTTGCCATTGTCGGGATAGCTGTAGGTCCAGTACCACTGTTTGCCGGTCGCCTTGACGGTGATATCGGCGGGCGGCGTGTTGAGCTGGAAGAACAGCAGCTTGAACGAGGGGATCGCGATAAACAGAAGAATGACGACCGGGATCACCGTCCAGGCGATCTCGATGGCGGTATTGTGCGTCGTGCGCGAGGGAGTGGGGTTGGCCTTGGCGTTAAATCGCACGATGACGACGATCAGCAGCACAAGTACAAAGGCCGTAATCGCGGTGATGACCCACAGCAAGTAATCGTGGAACGACGCGATGTCGTCCATGACCGGTGTCACCGATTGCTGGAAGCCGAGTTGCCACGCGGAGGGCTGCCCAACGCCCGCAAAGGCCGCGTCACCAGCCGCCAGCAGCGCGATCGCGCCAACCGTCGCGGCAATCAAGCGAATAAACACCGGCATCGTCGTTCATGCTCCTTCGGCGGATCGCGGCCGTTGCCGACCGCTGTCGCAGCCCGTCAACCCGGCGATGACCGAATCGGTGATCGATCGTGGTCAAGGCGGCGCGGCAAACGGTCAACCTGCGCGGGGGCGACGCAGGCACATCTGGCGCATCTCAAACCACAATTCGGCCCTGCTCGCAATGCACCAGATGCGGTGGCCGACCCGCCCTGCACAGGCAGGGCGTCGACGACGCCTTCCGCCGGCGATTTTGGCCCAATTCATTGGTTTTGGACCGCCATGCGCCAGCTTGACATCGACCGGACAGCGTGTACCCACATCGGGTGCGATGGCCAAGGTGCGGGAGATGCGATTCGGCGAAGTGAAAGCGCGCGCGAACGGGCCGGTCGGTCCTGGAACTGATCGATGAGCAGAGTTCGTGCAGGGCGCGAATTATCGCGGGCGTGGCGCTTGGCGGCCAAGGTCGTCGGCGCGAAGTCTGCGCTGCTTTGCACATTGATCGCGCTCGCCAGCGCCGCCTTCGCGCAAGGCGCAGTGCGCTCCGTTCACAATGACTGGCAGATCCGCTGCGATACGCCGCCCGGCGCGCAAAATGAACAATGCGCGCTGATGCAAAGCGTCGTGGCCGAGGACCGTGCCAATGTCGGGCTGACGATTGTCGTGCTCAAGACCGCGGACCAGAAGATGCGCCTGATGCGCGTCGTCGCGCCGCTGGGTGTGCTCATACCCTCGGGCCTTGGCCTCAAGATCGACCAGACGGACCTTGGCAAGGCTGGATTCGTGCGTTGCCTGCCCAATGGCTGCGTCGCCGAAGTGGTGATGGACGATTCGCTGTTGACCAAGTTTCGCGCTGGGACGACGGCGACATTCATCATTTTCCAGACACCCGAGGAAGGTATCGGGTTCCCGATGAGCCTGAAGGGGTTTGGCGACGGCTTTGACAAGCTCCCTTAGGTCATGGCCAAGGCCAATCGACCGCCGAGGTATTGCCGTGGAGGGCAAAGGGCTCAGACTTGCGGCCATACCGACGCATCGACCCCGTTCGTGCGCGCGGGACGCTCGCAAAGGCGCGCCGCAATGCCTATTTTGAGATGAGCCCGCCGAGGCCCGCAACCCGTTGAGGATTCCATGACCGCCGCCGCCACCTTATCCCTGATCGACAATGCCGGCCTCGAGCATGCCCACGTCGTACAGGCACTTGAGCGCGGCCTCGACGGCGCCGATGACGGCGAACTGTTCCTGGAATATCGGCAGTCGGAGGTGTTCGTCTTTGACAATGGCCGCCTCAAGCAGGCGACCTATGACACCGCGCAGGGTTTCGGGCTGCGCGCCGTCAAGGACGAGGCGGTCGGCTACGCGCATTCCTCCGACGTCTCGCAGGCGGCGCTTGCGCGCGCCGCGGAAGCGGTGCGCGCCGTCAAGGGCGGCTATGCCGGGCAATATGCCGAGCCGCCCGGACGCACCAACAAGCGTCTTTATGGCGACGACAACCCGCTGGCCTCGCCGGCATTCGCGGCCAAGGTGGCGCTACTCGAGGCCATCGACGCCTACGCGCGGGGCAAGGACACGCGCGTGCGGCAGGTGACCGCGAGCCTTGCCGCATCCTGGCAGGTCGTGGAAATCATGCGCGCGCATGGGCAGATCTTTCGCGACGTGCGCCCGCTCGTGCGCGTCAACGTCACGATCGTCGCCGGCGAAGGAGACCGCCAAGAGAGCGGAAACCACGGCTTTGGCGGCCGCGAGGGCTACGACACCTTCATCAGCGAGGACAATTGGCGCGACGGCGTTGACGAGGCCCTGCGCCAGGCGCTCGTCAACCTGCAATCGATTCCGGCGCCGGCGGGCGAAATGGATGTCGTGCTGGCTGCCGGGTGGCCCGGCGTCATGTTGCACGAGGCCGTCGGTCACGGCCTGGAGGGCGACTTCAACCGCAAAAAGACATCGGCATTCTCCGGCCTGATGGGCCAGCAGGTGGCCGCCAAGGGCGTGACAGTCATCGACGACGGCACCCTTGCCTCGCGCCGCGGTTCGCTGACCATCGACGACGAGGGCACGCCCACCGCGCGCACCGTGCTGATCGAGGACGGCATTCTCGTCGGCTACATGCAGGACCGCCAGAACGCGCGGCTAATGCGCATGCAGCCGACCGGCAACGGCCGGCGCGAGAGCTATGGTCACGCGCCGATGCCGCGCATGACCAATACCTGCATGCTGGCGGGCGAACGCGAACCGGCCGAAATCATCGCCTCGGTCAAGAACGGCATCTACGCCGTGCATTTCGGCGGCGGCCAGGTGGATATCACGTCGGGGCGGTACGTATTCCAATGCACCGAGGCCTACCGCATCGAGAACGGGCGCGTCGGCGCGCCGCTCAAGGGCGCGATGCTCATCGGCAATGGCCCGACCGACCTGCGGCGCGTGAGCATGATCGGCAACAACCTCGCGCTCGATCCCGGAATTGGAACCTGCGGCAAGAACGGCCAGGGGGTTCCCGTCGGCGTCGGCCAGCCGACCCTGCGCATGGACCGCATCACGGTCGGCGGCACCGGCTAGCACGCATTGTCGCATTTTCCGCGGCGAACCGGTTCCCACTTCGCCGGAAAATGCTCCGAATTCGGTTCAGCGCACCACCCCGGAAATGCAGCACGGCCGCCGCCGCGGCGGCTTGATGCGATCCTTGAGAAAACAACGCGCCTGCGGCCCCTGGTAGCCGGGCCGCAGATAGGTCCACGCCCGGCAGCGCGGGTCGGATTGGCATTCCTGCGCGCATTCCTTGCCGGTCGGGTCAGGCGAGATGTCAAATTGGCGGTAGTCGCCGCCGATCCGGTCGATGGAAAATTCGACGCCGCCACGCCGTGGCGCGACGACGCCGGCGCCGCGGACGCCGGAGACACAGCAATTGTTTTCCACGCGCGGCGGCACGTGATTCTTGAGCCAACACACGGCCGGCGCGGCGGCGGAGGGATAGGTGAACGACCAGGCGCGGCAGCGCCCCTCGCGCTCGCAGCGCAACGCGCAGACCGCCGGGTCGCCGGAGCGCACCGGAAAGCTCGCGTAATCGCTGCCATAGCGGTCGTAACCGACTTGCGCGAGCACCGCGGAAGGCGCCAACAGGCCCACCCCGATCGCCAGCGCCACAACCCAACGCATCATGGTAGGTCCAGGTTGCTGCCCGAATCCCGCCGCCCCAGGCGGGAATACAAGCTGGCATCAGTGACCGCAACGACAATCCGCGGCTAAAGCGCTTCGCGTTTCGATTGAATCGGAAAGCGCTGCGGCCGCGAATGCGTCGCCAAACACGTCGAGTCCGGAGAAAAAATCGCCCGCCGGTGCGAGGGCCGGCGGGCGAATGGCAGGCAGCAAGAGGGGACCGCGCTGTCCTACCAAGCAAAAATCAAGCCTCGCGACGGGCGGCGTGCCGTGACCTCACCAGGCGGTGCCGTCGGGCACCAGGGTGGAGCCGGCATGCATCGGTGCCTCCCGCGCCATCGGCCGCGCGCTCAGGCGTTTCTCCGCCGCGCGCGCATACAGGAGTGCGGTGGGATCCTTCCACTTCGGCAGCGCCGCCGCGTCGCGCAGGTCGCCACGCGTGAGGCCGATATCGGCGAGCATGCGGTCATCGACGCGCGCCAACAGGATCAGCGCCTTGCGATGCCTGTATGCCAACCGGACACGCCGCATCAGTTCGGCGACCTTGCGCCATGCCGCAACGCCAGCCGCAAGCCTCCGTGCGGTCTTTGGGTTCATTCGGGTGACAGCATTCATTCGCGTGACAAAGGTGACCATGGGCGTCGCCAAATAATGGGCCTGCAATCGTGGCGGTTCGCGCGTCGATCGCCGTCGCGCCGGGGTGAAACGTGCGGCGCTTGCGCGTGCCGCCGTAGCCCATTTGGCATGAGGCCATTGATAATCAAAACGAATGTTTGTCATCGAAACAATCAGCAATTATGATGAAATGGATTTTCCCTCCCGCCCCTACCCAGGCAAAGCCACGATCATGACCGCACTTATCGACATCGAACAATTGCGTACGTTTCTGGCCATTGCGGAGACCGGCAGCTTCACCAAGGCAGCCGAAATCGTACATAAAACCCAGTCTGCGGTTTCCATGCAGATGAAACGGCTCGAGCAGCGGCTCGACCGCGCGATTTTCGCGCGCGATGGCCGCGCGTCGAAGCTCACTGAGGATGGCGAGCGGCTGCTCGACTACGCCCGCCGCATCGTCAAGCTTAACCTTGAGGCGCTCGGCACGTTTTCGGAGGGCGAACTTGCCGGCCGCGTGCGGCTTGGCGTTCCCGACGACTATGCCGACCGCTACCTGCCGGAGATCATGGCGCGCTTCGCGCGCGCCTATCCCGGCGCCGAGCTGACCGTGACCTGCGCGCCGTCAACGGAACTCATTGGGCATGTCGACCTTGGCGAGCTTGATCTCGCCATCATCACCAATTGTGAAAGCAACCGAGCAGCGGAGTATTTTCGCCGCGAACGCTTGCTGTGGGTCGCCTCTAGCCGCCACGCAATTCATGCCGAGGATCCGCTGCCGCTGGCGCTCGGGCGCCCCAACTGCCTGTGGCGGCGCACGGCGATCGAGCAGCTTGAGAGCATTGGACGTCGCTATCGCGTGCTCTTTACCAGCGCCAATTCCGGCGCGGTGGCGGCCGCCGTACTCTCTGGCCTGGCGGTTTCCGTTTTTCCCGAATCCGGTATGCGCCCGGGGATGCGCGTGCTCACGCCCGCCGAGGGATTTCCCGAACTGCCGTACTGCCGCGTCGGCCTCGTGCGCAACCGGCATGAACGCTCCCCCCTCGCCGACGCGCTCGCCGGCCACATCGTCTCATCGCTTGAAAATCTCTCCGAGACGCGCCACGCCGCGGAGTAAGGCGCGCAATCGCGCCGCGCGCCATCAATAGGCATATTCCGTATAGATGGGATCGACGCGCCCGCCCCAGGGCCCGTGGAACTTCTCGAGCAATTCCTCCGCCGGCGTGCGGCCCTGCGCGGCGACCTCGTCGAGCGGGGCGAGATATTTGGTCTCGTCCTCGTTCTTGTGGTCGAGGCAATGGCGGCGCGCCAGTCCGGCATGGGCGAGCGCCAGGCAGTCGCGCGTGACGTCAAGGAGCGAGCGGCCATGGATCCTCGCCTTGAAGCCGAGCCGGGGAACGTCGTCGCGCAGTTGCTGGCGTTCCTGCGCGCTCCAATCCTTGACCAGATCCCAGGCGGCGTCGAGGCAGGTATCGTCGTACATGAGCCCGATCCAGAACGCCGGCAGCGACGGCAGCCGCCGCCACGGCCCGCCATCGGAGCCGCGCATTTCGAGGTAGCGCTTGAGGCGCACCTCGGGAAAGATCGTGGAAATGTGATTGGCCCAGTCGGAAATGGTGGCGCGCTCGCCCGGATGCGCGGCAAGCGTACCGGCAAGCAGATCGCGGAACGACTGGCCGGCGACATCGATATAGGCGTCGCCGCGCTTGAGGAAATACATCGGTACGTCGAGTGCGTAATCGACCCAGCGCTCGAAGCCCATTCCCGGCTCGAACGCCCAAGGCAGCATGCCGGAGCGATCGGCATCGGTGTCGCGCCAGATTTCCGAACGGAACGAGAGGAAGCCATTCGGCCGGCCGTCGCTGAACGGCGAATTGGCGAACAGCACCGTGCCCACCGGTTGCAGCGCCAGCGATACGCGCAGCTTCTTGACCATGTCGGCCTCGCTGGAGAAGTCGAGATTGGTCTGCACCGTGCAGGTGCGGTACATCATGTCGAGGCCGAGCCCGCCGACCTTGGGCATGTAGCCGGTCATGATGCGATAGCGGCCCTTGGGCATCACCGGCATATCGGCGCGCTTCCAGTCCGGCGTCATGCCGAGTCCGACAAAGCCGATGCCGAGCGGCGCCGCCACTTCGCGCAATTGCGTCAGATGCGCCATCAATTCCTTGCAGGTCTGATGCACGCTCTCCACCGGCGCGCCGGAGAGTTCGAACTGCCCGCCCGGTTCGAGCGAGATCGCGCCACCGCCGGTGACATCGAACATGCCGATGATCTTGTCGCCCTCGGTTATCGGATCCCAGCCCAGCAGGTGCTGCATGCCCACGAGCAGCGCGCGGATGCCGCGCCGCCCGCCATAGGGGACGGGGCGATGGCCATCGAGCGTGAAGGCGAATTTCTCATGCTCCGTGCCGGCGCGGAACGCCGCGCGCGGCTTGCAGCCCTGCTCGAACCACGCGACGAGTTCGTCGCGCGTCGCGATGGGCGTCATGTCGGTCTGGTCACGGGCCATGGAATATCCGGCGGCAAACGGGGCGCGACCTTACACGGACTGGCAGCGCGGGCAAAGGCGTCGCCCGCATTGCTCGCATTCGCGCGCCGCCCCTTGTTCCACGGCGCGCCGCGCCCAGCATTGCCGTTGCCGCCATTAACCTTTCACGCCGTTCCACGCGTGAAATATTGGCCACGGCAGGCGCCGGCCTGAACCATTGCGCGCCCGAGCCTGTCCCGTCCACGTCGCCGACGCCGCCCTTTACCTCGCAATCCCCAGTCCCCACATGAGCGCCAGGCCGCCCGCAACGAGGTCCAGCAATGTCCATCCGTCCGGTCAAGCGCATCGTGCAGTCGACGCCCACGCTCGAAGGCGCCGGCGTGAAACTCAACCGCGCCTTTGGTTTCGGCGACACGACCGCGTTCGACCCGTTCCTGCTGCTCGATGATTTCCGCAATGACCGGCCGGACGATTATCTCGCCGGCTTTCCCTGGCATCCGCATCGCGGCATCGAGACCATCACCTATGTGCTTGCCGGCACCGTCGCGCATGGCGACAGCCTCGGCAACAGCGGCATGCTCGGCGCCGGCGACGTGCAATGGATGACCGCGGGAAGCGGGATCATGCATCAGGAAATGCCGCGGGGCGACACGCGCGGCCGCATGCACGGCTTCCAACTCTGGGCCAACCTGCCCTCGGCGCTCAAGATGACGCGGCCGCGCTATCAGGACATCGCCGCCGCCGCCATCCCAGAGATCGTCGAGGACGACGGCACGCGCATGCGCATCATCTGCGGCGATTTCCGTGGCCGCCGCGGCGCCGTCGAGGGCGTCGCCGCCGACCCGCGCTATTTCGATATTTCCGTCGCGCCGGGCAAGCGCAAGACCCTGCCGGTCGAGATCGAGCGCCATGCCTTTGCCTATGTATTCGAGGGCGCCGGCCAATTCTCCGACGCCTCGCCGCCGTTCGGCGTGCTCACGGAAAAGACCTCGCCCGCAGGCGATGTTCTGGTGCGCGAGACCGCCGGCAACCGCTCGCTCGTTCTCTTTGATCGCGGCGACGAGGTGCGCGTGCAGGCGGGCGAGGAGGGCGTGCGCTTTCTGCTCGTCTCCGGAAAGCCGATCAAGGAGCCGGTCGCCTGGCATGGCCCGATTGTCATGAATACGCGCGACGAACTGCAGCAGGCGGTGAATGAGCTGCGCAACGGGACTTTCATCAGGCCGGCGTGAAAGAAGCGCCCGCGCGCAAACGCGGCCTTGCGCCGCGACCACCCGCTCGCCGCGCGGCAAATTGGCAAATCAAGAAATGAAGGACCGTCATCGGTCGGTCATGTCGAACCGATGACGGTCGACGCTCAGTCCGCCCGCGCGCCTTTGCGCGCGGAAATGTCGTTCTTCAACGCGACGCCACGTTGGTATCCGCCTTGTTGAGCGCGCTGATCGGCGGCGTCGGCGCCGTCGCCCCGACGGCGTTGAGCGAATAGCCCTTGGCCTGCCAATAGGCCAACGCATAGGGTCCGGCCGGCACGACGGTGGTAAATCCGTGCAGGTCCTCCGCCTTGAAACCCTGCGCGGTCGCGGCGTTGCGGCAGATCTCGATGCGGATTCCCTGCTTGGCGAAGCTCGCCGCGCGATCGACGATCTCCTTGTATTTTTCGTAGTTCTTCTTGGCAAAAACAACGATTTCCGGGCCGTGCGAGACGATCACCACCTTGATGGGGTCGATATCGTGCGGACCGAATTCCGCGGTCGCCTTCAACAACGCGTTGAGATTGTTGAACACGCCGCCGACCGCCTTGGGGTCGGTGAAGTTGAAATCCCACACCACCTTGAGCGTCTTGAGGCTGTCGATGTCGGAATAGGTTTCGAATTTCGCCGTTCCGTAGGGCGCGTTGGTTGACTGCGCCACGGCCGGCAAAGCCATCGCGGCCGTCGCGATCGCCAACAGCGTCACGCCGAATGCCTTACGTCCCATCATGGGTTTCTCCCTTTGTTGACAATGCGGCTTGACGATACGCCGTTGCGCAGCGCAATCGACCGCATTCCGCACCGGAGAAGTTCACGCGTGCGTGATCGCGCGTCCGTGCCCGTGGCGCGCGCCGGTCAATCCTGCCGGCGCACCGCCGTCATTCGTCAAACCGCCGGCCCGTTCGGCACGCCGCGACGCTGTCAGCCCGAGCCCGGACGCGCGGCGCTCGGTCCGCGCTCCGGTACTCGCAATGCTCGCCAAGGTTCATCGCGCGAAACGCACACAATTCCCGCGAACCCCGGAGGCCGTCGCGCGGCATTGCCGCAACGAGGTAAAGCCGCAATTCGATGCTCCGTTCCGGTAGCGCACGCACCACCGCGCCGTGCGCGCGGCCGGCGCGATCATCGCGGCCGGCGCGACAACCGGCACTCCCGGCGCACGGCGCGCACGGAAACACGTGCCGCGGTGCCCGCTCACGCCGGCCCGGCACTGGCGCAACGAATGATAGCCGCAGTCGACCGAACCCATCCGCGTACGCCCGCACCATTTCTGCGCGGCGTCAGCGCTGGTTCCGGCATCCGCCATGGTGGCCACCAATATCGCGGCGAGTGGCAGAAAATATTTCGCTCGCATTTGCGCTCTCCCTTCGAATGCATAATCAGAATCTTTCCGGCGAACCGATGTCGCCGTCACCCACAAGGTTATTCGCCCGCAAGCGCCCAACGGTTACGCACGCGCGCGCGCGCGCCAGCCGCTTCACGTCGTTGTGATTGGAATTGGCGCTTGCGCGCGGGGATCGCGTCGATCGCATCCGCGACACGAACACCGTTCGCCGCTCGATTTCCTCGGCAGGCCGGCGCACGCGAATGACGCGCGGCCGGCGGCGCGACATTCGGCGGTGAGCGTGCTGCCTAGAATCCCGCCGCCAATTCGCGCGCGCCCGGCAGCCTCTCCTCGCGATCCATGCGCGCATCGGTCGCCGTGATCAGCGTCGCGACCGTATTGTTCTTGATCGCGACCGGGTTGCGCTCATAGCCACCGCGCTGGAAGAAGTTCGCCGTCGGCACCGCCGCGCGCATCGCTTGCGGCATTGTCACCATGTCGAAGCCATTGCCGTCGCCGGTGAGGTTCATCATTTCGAGTTCCGCCGCGCTGAGCGGCGCGGCATGGCCCTTGCGTCTGGCGAACACGACGGAGTCGAGAAGCTTCTGCGTCTGCAGGAGCGGGCCGATATCAATGTCGAGATTGAGCGCGTGCAGCGCCATGCCCTTCGGCGTCTCGCCGAGCTTGACATGCGCGCTCCAGGCATAGGGAACGCTGCGGCTGAACGCGATCATGCGGCGCAGCACCGCAATCTTAGCCTCGAGCGCCGGCCGCGCGTCGCCGAGCGTCGCCGCCCGTGCCGTGAGCTTGCGCACGAACGCGTCGCCGTCGTCGGCAAGAATGTCGATGCTGTTGGCGACGAGCAGTTGATTATAGCCAAGCGCGGTCGAGATCGCGCGCGCGCCGGGGCGCGCATGTTCAAGACCCGCCTGCACGTCGTGCGTTCCGTTGCCGCCGGCCTCGAAGCCATAGACGCGCACTGCCTGCGTGCGCGTGAGCCCGGCCTCGGCGGCAACCCTCGCATAGGCGCGCTTGAAGTCGATTTCGCGCGCGGCGCGTTGCGGCACGAAGGCGAAGTGCTCCATGGCGGCGGCGAGAAAATCGGCGGCCACGGGTAACTGCCGGCGCGGAATTTCCGGCGTCGGCGCGGCGGGATCGACCGGGCGCGACGGCCCGGCATAGCGCGGTGGCTGCACGAGCACATAATCCGCAATGACGATCGCCTCGCCCTTGCGCCGCTTGGCGAAGCGGCCGCGCCGCTTTTCGGCGATCGCCTCCCAATATGCGGCCGCCTTCGCCTCGAAGGCCGCGCGCGCAATCGTGTAGGCCTTGAGCTTGCGCCGATATTCTGCCGCGCGCTGCGCAAGGTCCGCCGCCGCGACAACGTTCTGAGAATTGGCGGCGCCTTGCCCGCTGGCGACCCGCCATGCCGCCGCCGCGCATGGCCAAAGCACGCAGGCGGCCAGGACGGTTGGATAGAGGTATCGAACGGCGAATACAGGCATGGGCCCCCGCTGACCACCTTCGAGGGGTCGGCGCCGGCCAGTAGAGCATTTTCCGGCGACAGGGGAACCGCGTCGCCGCGGAAATTGCGACAACGCCAAGAAAATGGAGTGCTTTGCGTTTCACGTGAAACGCAACGCGCCCGCAAGCGCAATCGGTGACGCGCCGCAATCGGCTTGTGGCTCAGGCGCCGAGCGGCGTTGCCGGCGTCGTGGCCATCGCCAAGGCGCGGTTGCGACGCGCGGCGAGCGTGCGGGTCAATCCTCCTTGAAGCCGTACTGCGCGGTATTGCCGGTGGCGCCGTAATATTTGTAGGGCAGGAACTTGCCGGACATGGCCAGGCGCACGCGGTCGCCCTTGGGGTCGGGCTGGCGCTCGATCGTCATGTCGAAATCGATCGCCGACATGATGCCGTCGCCGAATTCCTCCTCGATCAGCGCCTTGAGCGCCGGGCCATTGACCATGACCAGTTCGTAGAGCCGGTAGATCAGCGGATCGCTCGGCGGCATCGCCACGCCGGCACCACGCATCGGCACCTCGTTGAGCATCGCCGCCTCCGCCTTGCTCAGCGCGAAAAGCTCGGCCGCCTTGGCCGCCTGCGGCTTGGTCAGCTTCATCTGGCCAAGCAGCGCGCCGACGATGAGCGTCGGTGAGAAGCCGCCGATTTCGCCGCAGATATGTTTCCAGGTCCAACCCTTCTCGCGCTTAACGTCGAGGATTTTCTCCGTGAGGTCGGAACGTTTCATGGTCGTCTCCCTGCTCATGTCGTTGCGGTGAACGCTCGTGCCTCGCGCCACGGCCAACACCGCCGAAATTGGTGCCATAGGCTCGAATATCAGCGCGCGGCGGCGGCGACCCGCGCCGGCGGCGTCTCGGCGGCGACGCGTGGCGGCTCGATCGCGCCCGGCCGTACCAGCGGCACATTGCGCCGGTCAAAGCCGCCCGGCCCAATCTCCTCGGCGAAGGTCTTGGAGCGGGCGACGAGAAAATCGATGATGTGGTTGCGCACGCCATAGTAGCGCGGGTGCTTGTGCAGGTCGTTGCGGCCGCGATGCTTCGGCAGCGGGTTCTCGACGATCTCGGCGAACAGTGCGCCGGGACCGTTGGTCATCAGCACGATGCGGTCAGCGAGATAGATGGCCTCATCGACGTCATGCGTGATCATGAACACCGTCTGCCCGGTTTCCAGGCAGATGCGGCGCACCTCGTCCTGCAGCGTGCCGCGCGTGAGCGCGTCGAGCGCGGAGAACGGCTCGTCCATGAGCATGATCTTGGGCTCGATGGACAAGGCGCGCGCGATACCGACGCGCTGCTTCATGCCGCCGGAAAGCTCGGCGGGCCGCTTGGCCTCGGCGCCGGAGAGCCCGACGAGATCGATGAATTTCTGCGCCTGCGCGGCGATGTCGGCATGCGAGCGCCGCCGCCATTTCGAGGCGACCGCATAGGCGACGTTGCCCATCACGCTGCGCCACGGCAATAGCGCGTGGCTTTGAAAGATCACCGCGCGGTCGAGGCTCGGTCCCTCAATTGCCTGGTTGTCCACGATCACCGCGCCCTGCGAGGGCGTGTCGAGCCCGGCGAGGATGTTGAGCACCGTCGTCTTGCCGCAGCCGGAATGACCGATGATGCACACGAACTCACCGCGCCGCATCGCCAGCCACAGGTCCTCGAAAACGGTGGTGACGCCACCTCCAGGCGCGGCGAAGCGCTTGGTAATGCCCTCGATCGAGATGAATCCGTCGCCCGGCATCGCGGCTCACTCCGGAAAGGTCACGAGGCGCGTCAGGCGCGCGAGGATTTGATCGAGCACCATGCCCGTCAGTCCGATCACGAGGATGGCGGTGATGACGTTGGCGATGGAGAGATTGTTCCACTCGTTCCAAACGAAGTAGCCGATGCCGGTGCCGCCCACGAGCATCTCGGCGGCGACGATCACCAGCCAGGCGATGCCGATCGAAATGCGCATCCCGGTGAGTATGGTCGGAGCGGCGGCCGGCAGAACGATCGTGAACGCACGCCGCAGCGTGCCGACCTCGAGCGTGCGCGCGACGTTGAGCCACTCGCGCCGCACGCTGCCGACGCCAAACGCGGTATTGATCATCATCGGCCACAGCGCGCAGATGAAGATCACGAAGATCGCGGAAAGCCCGGAATCCCTGATCGTGTAGAGCGCGAGCGGCATCCAGGCGAGCGGCGAGATCGGCTTGAGCACCTGGATGAACGGGTCGAAGGCGCGGCTCAGGAGCGGCGACATGCCGATCATGAAGCCGATCGGCACGGCGACCAGCACCGCGGCAAAATAGCCGATGGCGACGCGCACGATCGAATAGGCGAGCTGGATGCCGACGCCCTTGTCGTTGGGACCGTTGTCGTAGAACGGCCGGCGCACGTGCTCCCACAGCTTGGCGCCGACATCGAGCGGGCCGGGCATCGCCGATTTGCCCTGGGTCGCGGTCGCACCCATGAGCTTGGCGTATTCCGGGTCAAGCTGCGCCACGACTCCGGTGCCGCGCGTGGCCAGATGCCAGGCGGTGACGAACATGGCAAACAGCGCGACCGAGACGACGGCGGCGCGCAGGCCGAGCGAGGACGTCACGCTTTCACCGCGCGCTTGATGGCGAAGCTCTTGACGTATTCCTCCGGCCGCGAGGGGTCGAAGGTCTTGCCCATGACCACGAACGTCTTGCTCGTCGCCGTGGGCGCGGTGAGCCCGACCTCGCGCATCAGCCGGGCGGTGTCGGTCGCGAGATACACCTGGCGCGCGACGCCGGCATAATCCACGTCGCCCTTGATCTGGCCCCAACGATGCATCTGCGTGAGGATCCACACGGCGAAGGATTCCCACGGGAACGGGTCGAAGTCGATGCGGTCGGGCACCACCTGCACCTTGCCGAGCCCGTCCGCGAAGGTGCCGGTGAGAACCTGCTCGACCACCGTGACCGGCTGGTTGAGGTAGTTCGCCGGCGCGATCGCCTGCGCGATCTGCTTGCGATTGGACGGCTTGGCGGCGAACGCGGTCGCGTCGATGATGGCCTTGAGCAATGCGGCATAGGTATTCGGCATGGTGGTGACGAAATCCTTCGACGCGGCGAAGGCGCAGCAGGGATGGCGGTCCCAGATGTCCTTGGAGAGAATGTGGATGAAGCCCACGCCGTCATAGACCGCGCGCTGGTTGACCGGATCGGGCGCGAGGAAGCCGTCGATGTTTTCGGCGCGCAGGTTGGCGACCATTTCCGGCGGCGGCACCGAGCGGATCTGGATGTCCTGATCGGGATCGATGCCGTGCTCGGCGACATAGTAGCGCAGCAGAGAATTGTGCATCGAATAGTCGAAGGGCACCGCGAACTTGAAGCCCTTCCACGACTTCGGATCGCGCCGCTCCTTGTGCTTCATGGCGAGCGTGATGGCCTGGCCGTTGATGTTTTCCACCGCCGGCATGGTGTAGGGAATCGGGCGCGAGCCGGCGCCGATGGTGATCGCGAGCGGCATCGGCGAGAGCATGTGGGCGGCGTCATATTCGCCGTTGAGCGCCTTGTCGCGCACCACCGCCCAGCCGGCGGTCTTGATCACCTCGACGTTGAGCCCGTGCTTGGCGTAGAAGCCCATCGGATGCGCCATGATGATCGGGGTGGCGCAGGTGATCGGAATGAACCCGACCTTGAGGTCCTTCTTCTCGATCGGACCGCCCTGGGCGAAGACTTCCGTCGCGGTTTTGAGCGGAAAGAATTGCGCGATCGCGGCAAGCGCGGTCGATGCGCCGAGCGACTTGAGAAATGCGCGCCGCGCGGCGTCGCGCGGGAACAGCTTGCGCATGACGGCCGACGCCACGACCGTCTCGAAACGCTTGTCGTCGCTCGCGGCAAGTTCGTGTGCTTGCGTCTGCGCCGGCAGGTCGCGCGCATGCTCGGCTTGGCTCGCATGCCGCCCGCAGGAACAACCGGATGAATTCAGATGCCGCGCGGGATCGAACGGGTTATCGAATGTGGACATGGCATGGCGCTCCCAAGGAGTCCGACGGCGGACCGCAAGCGCCGCGATCCGCGCTTGCCCCCGCTTACGTCATGCATGTGCAATGCCCATGCCAAGCGATCAGCGCCGGCGCGGACGCGGCTAATCGTGTAATATCAAGGTGCAAGGTATGCTTGGCGCAACGTTCGCCGCCGCGATATTGTGCAGGCGCACAAAAAATCGTCAGCGCCCGACGTGAAAGCGGGCGTTATCGATCGCGGGCAAGGCCACGCGGGATCCGCGCCGGCGCCGCCGACGCGGAATGGCAATAGTCTCGATCACGGGTCTCGATCACGCCTTGAGCCGGTAAATGCTCATGACCGCGCCGTTTGCGCACGCGGCGGCTTTCATGTGCGCCAGCGCGGTTGGCGCGCTACCCGCGCCAAACAGGCGCTGGCGTGGATCGCTTCAGCCGACCGGCCGGACATATCGGATCGCCGGCGGGACCTGTCGTGGTACAGCTGGGTGGACTTGAACCACCGACCTCCTGATCCACAGTCAGGCGCTCTAACCAACTGAGCTACAGCTGCAAGGGCCGCGCGAGCGGAACCCTATGAGCGCGTGTGGATTTTGGCAAGTATGGGTGCGCCGACCCCACTGCGACGGCCACGTTGCGCGCGCAATCCCGACGCCAGCGCAACAAACAAAGCCCGGGACGCGGTCCCGGGCTTCATGCCTGCAAGCCTTGTGAATTCTACGAGGCGATCGCAATCAGGCGACCTTGCGAAACGCCTTGTTGACGCCGTCCTTGACCGGCTCGACCGTGTCGGTCGCAACCCGCTGCGCCAGCGCGGTAAGCTCCTTGGTCTGCGCATGCATCGCCTCGAACTGGCTGCGCATGTGCGTGGTCGAGATTTCGACCATATCCGACAGCGACCTGACGCCCAACATGGCGGAGGCGAAGTCGAACGCGGCGTTGGTATTCACACGCGCCGCCTCGATCACCTTGACGCCATAATCGGCCGCACCCTTGCTCGCGGTTGCAAACGTGTTCTCAAGCAGGTCGGTTGCATCCTCGGCCGCCACTTTCATCTTCTCGTAATTTTCCTTCGCATGCGACACGCCCTTTTCGGCGATATCGCGGAACGCCGCGGGGATCTCCATCTTCGGCATCTCGAACTTCGGCATCTCGAACGCACCGGTTGCTTCCTGCCGCCGCGTCGTCTTTTTGTTCGCGTTCACGTCTTCCATGGCACTCATCCTTCGGGGCGGCACCATTATCAGGACATCCGAACCTGCCGCCCTTGCTGTCGGCCCGGGGTCGCGATTGAAATTGCTGCAAGAGCACATCCAACGCAGTGGATGGCCTAAGCCGACCAGCCGCCCCGGCAGCGCATAAACGCCTGCGCGGACGAGGTTATCCTGATCAAAATGCGCTCCAGCATCGATGTTTAGCGCGTTTCTGTGGCGAACCGGTGTCCGTTTCGTCGAAAAAATGCGCGTCATCGCCGGATTAACCGGCAGCTTCATTGCGATAAAAAATACATCGAATTCTAGTGCAATGCAATAGAAAATATTGCACTGCACAATAATCCTTTCGGTCTAGGCTGCGAGCGGACGATTAAGGTTAGCCACCGGTTGTGTGCGTTTCGCCGCCGGGATGCGTGGACGCACCGGCCGGCGGCACTTAAGAATTTGTTGACCATGCAGCCGCGCGCTGCGCGCCGGCAAAGTTCGATAGCGATGACAGCGACTTCCGACGAACGCGATTACCTGCACGATACGCGCATAGCGGCGCTGGCGACGGCCTTGGCGCCGGCCTGGCTATGGAGCGTGGACGCGAGCCGGCTGCTTTGGGCCAACCCCATCGCGGCGGCGATGTCGCGGCTGGCCGAGCCGGGCGCGCGCCAGGCGCGGCGATTTACGCGCGACGACCCGGCGGTAAGCGACGTGCTGCGGTTGGCTGCGACGCTGCCAACGTCCGGCACGGCGCGGCTCGAACGGCTGCGCGGCTTCGGTGCCGACGCGGGCCGATTGCTTCTGTGTTCCTGCGCGCTCGTCACGCTTGGCGATGACAGCGCCGCTATCCTCATCATTGCCCGCGAGAATGCCGGGCCGGCGCTGCGCCTCGATGAGCGCGTCCTGCGCGTGCTGGCGCAGACGCAGGCGCCGATCGCCGCCTTCGCCGCCGACGGCAGGCGCATTCACGCGACCGCGGCCGGCGCGCGCCTGCTCGGCCGCGCCCAGTCCTTGGCGGATATCGGGATCGAAGCGCTGGCGCGCACGGCGATCGCGCATGGGCGAAGCGAAGGACAATCGACACTTGGCCCGGTCGTCATCCTGCGCCTTGGCGCCGACGCGACCAGCGTGCTGGCGGTGGATTTCTCGCCGCCACGGCGGCAACCGGCGCCAGCGAGCGATGATGCGTTCGTGCCTGTTGCGCTTGCCGCCTCGGCCGCGCCGCCGTCCGCCGCGCCCGTGCCGGACGGCGAGGCGGCGACGCAATCGGCGCCTGCCGCGAACGCGCCGGCACCGTTGGATTTGCAGGTTGCCCGGCCGGCGCCTGCATTGCGATTTGCCTGGCAGATGGACGCCGAGGGACGATTTTCGCTGTCCTCGGAGGAATTCGTCGAATTGATCGGCCCGCGCACCGCGACCGCTTTCGGCCGCCCCTGGCCGCAGATCGCCGCCGCGCTGGGGCTCGATCCAAGCGACGACGTCATGCGCGCGGTCACGCGCCGCGACACGTGGAGCGGCATCGCCATCGCCTGCCCCGTGGATGACAGCACGGAACGGCTGCAGGTCGAACTTTCCGGCCTGCCGATCTTTGACCGCGAGCGGACTTTCCTTGGCTACCGCGGCTTCGGCGTCTGCCGTGATCGCGAACGAATAGCCGTGATCCTTGCGGCACGGCGCGGCGGCGCGATCGCGGCGGACGCTGGCAACACCGCGGCACCGGTGCCGCAAGCGTGCCCCGCCGCCCCGCAAACGCCGGGCCCTGCGGACGAGCCACAAACCGCCCCCACCGATGCTGCTGCGCCGGCGCCGCCCGGCGCGCCGACCGCGCCAATACCCAATGCCGCGCGCAACGACGAACCGCCGGCGCTCAAGACGATGCCAGAGAACGTCGTGCCGTTCCGCGTCCCCGTTTTGGCCGCCGAGACGAAGGCGCCGGCGCTCAGCCCGGTCGAACGCAAGGCGTTCCACGAACTCGCGCGCGAGCTCTCCGCGCGGCTACGCAATCCGAGTGAGCGCGGTTCGCCAGCGCCAGCCGACCTGCGCGGAATAACCGCAGCGAACACGGACGCAGCGCCGATGCGTGAAGCGAGCGCGGATCATCGCGCGCTTATCGACCGGCTTCCAGTCGGCATTCTCGTCTACCGGCTGGACAAGCTCCTCCATGCAAACCGGGTGTTTCTCGACTGGACCGGCTATCGCAGCCTCGAAGCCATCACCGAAGCCGGCGGGCTCGACGGCCTGTTTATTGAGCCCGACGCCAATAGCGAAGGCGACGGCCGCGCTTTTGCGCTGGCCACGCCTCAGGGCGCGAGCACCCCCTTGCAGGGCCGGCTCATCTCCATTCCGTTCGACGGCGAGCCGGCGCTGGCCCTTGTCGTGGTACATGCGCCGGCCTCCATCCGCGTCGGCGCGAGCGACGCTGCCTTGCGCCAGGCACAGGACGAAATTCGCGATTTGCGCGCCATCCTCGACACCACTAGCGACGGCACCCTGGTGCTTGACGATGGCGAGCGCATCGCGAGCGCCAATCGGCGCGCGGAATTGCTGTTCGGATATGGCGCGGGCGAATTGGCGCAGCACCCGCTGATCGCGCTGTTTACGCCGGAAAGCCGGCGCGTCGCCACCGAATTGCTGGCGCGAATGCGCGAGGGCAGCGCCGAAAATACCGGCAAGGGAGCACGCGAACTCGTGGCCCGCCACCGCGATGGCGGCGTCGTGCCGGTTCTCATGTCGCTCGTTCGCATTGGCGAAGGCGGGACGAAAATCGGTGCCCTCCTGCGCGACATCACGCAGGCCAAGCATGCCGACGCGGAACTCGCCGGCGCGCGCCGCGCTGCCGAACAAGCGGCCACGACCAAGGCCGAATTTCTCGCCCGCATGAGCCATGACGTCAGGACGCCGCTCAACACGATCACCGGAATGGCCGAAATCTTGCTCGACGAGAAATTGTCGGCGGGCGGCGAAGCGCAAATTCAAGCCTATCTGCGCGATATTCGCGCCGCGGGCGAGACGATCGTCACGCTGCTTAACGAGCTCGTTGATTTGTCGCGCATCGAGAATGGCAGGTTCGATCTGTCCTTCGCCAGCCTCGATCTCAACGCCGCCGTGCGCGAATGCGTGGCCCAAGTCCAGCCGCAAGCAAGCCGCGAGCGCGTCATCATCCGCGCCGCACCGTCCGCGGGGCTGCCGCCGGTCATGGCCGACGCGCGCTCGGTGCGCCAGATCGTGGCAAACCTTATCGCCGGCGCGATCGCCTCGGCGGGCAGCGGCGGCCAGGTCATCGTTTCGACCGCCGCGTGCGACGAGGGCGGCGTGGTGCTACGGGTGCGCGACAGCGGCGGCGGCCTCAAGGGGGACCAGATCGAGGCGCTGCTCGAACCGACGCGCAGGATGGCGGATACCACCCCGGCCAACGGCACGCTCACCCTGCCGCTGACGCGCGCGCTCGCGCAGGCTAACCGGGGCCGATTGCGCATCACAAGTAGAGCCGATGATGGAACGCTGGTCGAAGTGACCTTCCACGCGGCGGCGGGCGCCTAGAGCCTTGCCCTGCTGAGATGGAATCAAAACCGGGGCAAAGGCCTTTTGTTTTGACGCGTTTTCTACGCGCGAAAACGCTTTGGTTTTTTTTTCGCGTTTTCTACGCGCGAAAACGCTTTGGGGAATGGTCGCGGAAAATTGCGCCGACTGCGGATGAGCCGGCACACGACGTGACGGTGCCGGATCACCGCCGCAATTCCGGTCTCGAGTATTGCGCCGAAGGGTCCTGCGGCCCGGAGCGGTTAAGGTGCGCCTCGAAAATTGATTGAATATTGCCGCGATATTGACGGAAACGTTCGCGACATTTTGCCGTCTCGCGATGCCATCAAGCCGTCTCGCGATGCCATCAATATGTCTTGCGATCGATGAGTGCCGCTTGAGTGCACTATCCGCGGCCAATCGGTTCCCACTTTTCGCGATCGTGGCTCTTAGGCAAGCACGATCTTATCCGAAAACCGGTTCCCACTTTTCGCGATCATGGCTCTTAGGCAAGCATGATCTTATCCGAAAACCGGTTCCCACTTTTCGGGATCATGGCTCTTAGGCAAGCACGATCTTATCCGAAAACCGGTTCCCACTTTTCGCGATCATGGCTCTTAGGCAAGCATGATCTTATCCGAAAACCGGTTCCCACTTTTCGGGACCATGCTCTAATGTAACTCCGCGACCGGGGTGCGAGTGCGCGTCCCGGCGCACGCCCGGGACGCCATTGCAATGCCCGCCATCGGACCAATCGCCAAAATCATCGCTAAAGTCATCGCGGCACCGACCGCCACGGCCATATCCGCAACCATCGCCGCGCTCATCGCCACGGTGGTGGTCCTGCTGACCAGCCCCGTCCGCGCGGCGGAGCCCGTGGACCTTCTCCTCGTGCTCGCCGCCGACGTGTCGCGCAGCGTTGACGCGCGCAAATTCCAGTTGCAGCGCGAGGGCTATGCCGCCGCGATCGCCGACCCGCGCGTCCTCGCCGCGGTTCGCTCTGGTCCGCGCGCGCGCATCGCGGTGTGCTACCTGGAATGGTCGGGCGCCGGCTCGCGCAAGCTTGTCATTGATTGGACCGTCATCGACGACGATGCCAGCGCGCGACGCTTCGGCGATCAGCTTGTCGAAGCGCCGCGCTCATTCGCCGACCGCACGTCGATCAGCGGCGGCATCGAATTTGCCATGGAGCAATTCGAGCGCGCGCCCTATGCGGCGCGCCGCCGCACGATCGATGTATCCGGCGACGGCACTAACAATTCCGGGCGCGACGTCGCCGCCGCGCGCGACGAGGCATTGGCCAAGGGCGTGACCATCAACGGCCTTGTCATCCTCAGCGACCGGCCGCTATCGTGGAACCCCGAACACACCAATCCACCCGGCGGGCTCGCCAAGTATTATCGCGATCAGGTCATTGGCGGGCCCGGCGCCTTTGTCATGGTGGCGGAAAACTTCGAGTCCTTCGGGCGCGCCGTGCTCAATAAACTCATCGCCGAAATCGCCATGGCCCCGCACGTCCAGCAATACGGTGTGGATTGAAGCGCGGCGGCGTTGGAAAGGCGGACAAGGTGAGCACCACCGGCGGCCCAGGCATCGCGGGTGAGCGCGGCGAGCCGCCCTTTACCCTGGCCGACATCAAAGAGGCGCTGGCGATCGTGCGCGAGGCGGTGCCGGCGACGCCGCAATATGCCTGGCCGCTGCTGCGCCAGCGCACCGGCATCGAGACCATCGTCAAGCACGAGAACCACACCCCGACCGGCGCCTTTAAAGTGCGCGGCGGGCTGGTCTATGTCGAGCGGCTGCGGCGCGCGCGGCCGGATATTTCCGGCCTGGTCACCGCCACGCGCGGCAACCACGGCCAGTCGCTGGCCTTTGCCTGCGCCCGTGCCGGGATTGCACGCGTCATTGTGGTGCCGCATGGCAATTCAGCCGAAAAGAACGCGGCGATGCGTGCGCTTGGCGCAGAACTCATCGAGCACGGCGCGGATTTCGACGCCGCGCGCGAACACGCGGTAGCGCTCGCCGCCGAGCGCGGCCTTGCCTACGCGCCGTCGTTGCATCGCGATCTCATCCTTGGCGTCGCCACCTACGCGTGGGAGCTGTTCGACGCCCGGCCCGACCTCGCCACGGTCTATGTGCCGATCGGGCTCGGCACCGGCATTTGCGGCGTGATCGGCACGCGCGATGCGCTCGGGCTTGCGACGCGCATCGTCGGTGTCGTCGCCGCGGGCGCCAACGCCTACCGCGTCTCCGCGGACGCGGGGCGCTGCATCGCGACCAATGTCGCGCGCACCTTCGCCGACGGCATGGCCGTGCGCGTGCCCGACGCGCATGCGCTTGCCGTTATCCGCAACGGCTGCGAGCGAATTGTCGAGGTCACCGACGACGAAATCGCCGAAGCGATCCGCGTTCTATTCAGCGATACCCATACCCTGGCCGAAGGCGCCGGCGCCGCCGCGCTCGCCGCCCTCATGCAACGGCGCGAGCACGCGGGCACGGGCCCGGCCGCCGTGGTCGTCAGCGGGCAGAATATCGATCGCGGCCTGATGCAGACCGTCCTTGCCGGTGCCACGCCGCCGCCTGGGTGACACGATCGCCGGCGCGCTAGGCCAGGCGTTGTCCTTGTCTTCGCACGGCAAACACTTCCAGTTTCGAACACTTCCAGGAAAGGATACCCTGGAACCATTCCAACATACTGATGTTACACGAGAACTTTTCTTGACGCTGGCGCCATACAGGGCCTAAAGGACGCTCCAAGAAGCGCCGTCGAGGCGCGGAAACGCTACCACGGGGCCTTGAACCTCGTGCGCAGGAGCATTGGCCATGACTTGCACCCGTTTGCGCGTGATGATCGGATCCGTTGTCGTCCTGGCATTCGGCTTGGGCGGAGCGTTGGCGCAGTCCGGCGAGGTCAACGTCTACACCTACCGCGAGTCCAAACTGATGGCGCCGCTGTTCGAGGCATTCAGCCAGGATACCGGCCTGAAGGTGAACGTCATTTCGGCGAGTTCAGGGCTCGAACAGCGCATCCGCGCCGAAGGCGCCAACAGCCCGGCCGACGTGCTGCTCACGGTCGATATCGGCCGGCTGGAGGACGCGGTGCGCGCCGGCGTGACGCAACCGATCCGGTCCGACCTCCTCGAACGCGTCGTCGAACCGCGATATCGCGATCCGGAAGGCCACTGGTACGGCATTTCGATGCGCGCGCGCGTCGTCTACGCGTCGAGGGAGCGCGTCGCGCAGGACGCGATCACCTACGAGGAATTGGCCGACGCGAAATGGAAAGGCAGGATCTGCATCCGCTCCGGCCAGCATAATTACAACAACGCGCTGTTCGCGGCCGCGATCGCCAAACTCGGCGCCGGTACGGCCGCCGATTGGCTGCACGGCCTCAAGGCCAATCTGGCGCAGAAGCCCTCGGGCGGCGACCGCGAGCAGGCGCGCGACGTGGCCGCCGGCAAGTGCGATCTCGGAATCGGCAATACCTATTACTGGGCACTGATGGCGAACGCCAATGCGGCGCAGAAGCCGTGGGCGCAGGCGACGAAGGTCATCCTGCCGACGTTCAAGAATGGCGGCACGCACGTGAACCTGTCGGGCGTGATATTGGCCAAGCACGCGCCGAACAAGGCCAACGCCATGCGGCTGATCGAGTGGCTGGTCGGCGAAAAGGCGCAGCTCATGTATGCCGACGTCAATTACGAATATCCAGTGCGCGCCGGCGTCGCGGTCAACCCGACGATCGCGAGCTTTGGCGCGCTCAACGCCGACCCGATGCCGCTGTCGACGATCGCCGAGCAGCGCAAGGCGGCGGCCGATCTCGTCGACCAGATTGGTTTTGACCGCTGATGCGCGCGGCGCGCGCGCCAGTCGCGTGCTTGCGACGGCGTCGGCCTGATTTAACCAGTATTGCCGTGCATGAGCGTCAATAGTCAAACCGCAGACAGCGGCGATCGGCGGCAATTGTGGGCGAAAGCGCCACGCCTTGCCGCCGGCGCGCCGCGTATTGTTGCCTTGGCACTGGCCGCGATCACGGGGCTCTTGGTGCTGGGGCCGGCGGCGAGCCTGATCGTGATAGCAAGCGGCGACAGTGGCGACCTGTGGGCGCACCTGATTGCGCACGTGATACCCGACAGCCTTGTCGAGACCGCCCTGCTGCTCGCCGGCGTCGCAGCGTTGACGACCGGTATCGGCGTCGGCGCCGCCTGGCTGATTTCGACGTTTCAGTTCCCCGGCCGCGCCAAGCTGGTGTGGCTTTTGCCGCTGCCACTCGCCATCCCGACCTACATTGTCGCCTATGTCTATGTCGATATTCTCGACACCGCCGGGCCGGTGCAGACCGCCTTGCGCGCCGCCTTCGGATGGCAGAGCCCGGCCGAATACTGGTTTCCGCCGATTCGCTCGCTCGGTGGAGCGATCGGCGTCATCGGTTTTGTGCTCTACCCTTATGTCTATCTTGCCTCGCGCGCGATGTTCCAAACACAATGCACCGCCTATATCGAGGCGGCGCGCGTCCTTGGCGCGCGGCCGGTGCGGCTCGTGCGCACCATCACGCTGCCGCTGGCGCGTCCGGCGATCGCGGTCGGGCTCGCGCTCGCGCTGATGGAAACGCTCAACGATATCGGTGCTAGCGAATATCTCGGCGTGCGGACCCTGACGCTGTCGATCTTTTCCACCTGGCTCAATCGCGGCAACCTGACGGGCGCGGCGCAGATCGCCAGCCTGATGCTGCTCGCGGTGCTGGCGCTGGTGGCGCTCGAACGCTATGGACGGCGGCGGCGCGGTTTTGCCGCACCGGCGCAGGATTCGCAACTTGTGACGCCGATCGTCCTTTCCGGCGCACGCGGTTGGCTGGCCACCCTCGCCTGCGTGCTGCCGGTGACGCTGGGATTTTTCCTTCCGGCGGGATTCCTTGCCTGGCAGGTGATCGAGCGCAGCCTGTTCGCGGGCTTTGATAAGGCGCTGCTGGCGCATACATTGAACACGATCACCTATGCCGCGGCCGCGACAGGGATCGTGCTGGCGCTCGGCTTTGGCGTGGTCGCGGCGCTGCGCTGGCTGCCGAACGCCTTCATCGCCGCTTGCGTCAATCTCGCCGGCATCGGTTATGCAATGCCGGGGACCGTTCTGGCGCTTGGCATGTTGACGCCGCTCGTGGCGCTGGACGACGGCATCAACGCCGTCACTCGCGCGGTTGCCGGGGTCGGGGTCGGGCTCCTCATCGCCGGCTCAGGCGCGGCGGTGGTCATCGCCTATGTCGTGCGCTTTCTTGCCATCTCGGTCGGCTTCGCCCAATCCGGCTTCGCGCGCATCACCACCGCATTCGACGACAGCGCCCGCCTGCTTGGCGCCGGTCCCGCGACGGTGACGCGCACGTTGCACATTCCGCTCGCCCGCCCTGCCATTTTTGGCGCCGCCCTCCTGATCTTCGTCGATTGTCTCAAGGAACTGCCGGCAACCCTGCTGTTGCGGCCGTTGAACGTCGAAACGCTTTCGACCTATGTCTACCAGTTCGCGACCCGCGGCAGCTTCGAGGAGGGTGCCTTGGCGGCGTTGATGATCGTCGCCGTGGGCGTCGTTCCCGTTGTCTACATGGTGCGCCTAGCCGACCTGTCGGCGGAATTCGCCAGCGGGGCGGCGCGCATGTCGGCCTAGGACGCGATGATTTCGGATCGACCCGATCCAAAATCATGAACGCGATCGATTCTCTTGGCGCAGAGCATGATCTTGACCGCTCACCCGTTTCCGCTCGCGTAAAGACACGCCCGGCCGCCCATTACCCGCTCCGCCGGGGCGATTGCGGCAGGGCGCGCGGCGCGCTAGAGAATTCTCCTGACCGCGAGGTCAACGCGTTTTCCGGCGCCGTGGAGGACATGAGGGGACCATGAAGAAAGTCTATCCTAACGCGCGCGCCGCGCTCGCCGGCCTGCTCAAGGACGGTATGCTGATCATGGCCGGCGGGTTCGGCCTGTGCGGCATCCCCGAAACGCTCATCCAGGCCATCCGCGAATCGGGCGTGCGCGACCTCACGGTCGTGTCCAACAATGCCGGCGTCGACGGCATCGGCCTCGGCATCCTGCTCGAAAGCCGCCAGATCAAGAAGATGATCTCCTCCTATGTCGGGGAGAACAAGACCTTCGCGCAGCAGTTTCTCGCCGGCGAACTCGACATCGAATTCAACCCGCAGGGCACGCTGGCCGAACGCATTCGCGCCGGCGGCGCCGGCATCCCGGCCTTCTTCACCAAGACCGGCGTCGGCACCATAATCGCGGAGGGCAAGGACGAGCGCGAATTCGGCGGCGAGCGCTATATCCTGGAGCGCGGACTTATCGCCGACCTGGCGATCGTGCACGCCTGGAAGGGCGATAGCGAAGGCAACCTCGTATATCGAAAGACGGCGCGCAATTTCAACCCGATGATGGCGACGGCGGGCAAAATCACGGTCGCGCAGGTCGAGCACCTCGTCGAGCCCGGCGGCCTCGATCCCGACCACATCGTCACCGCTGGCGTCTTCGTGCAGCGCATCGTGCACGTGCCCAACGCGACCAAGCACATCGAACAGCGTACCGTGCGCAAGCGCGCCTGACCGCAAGGAGCTTCCATGCCCTGGACACGCGAGCAGATGGCCGAACGCGCCGCCAAGGAACTGCGCGACGGTTTCTACGTCAATCTCGGGATCGGCATTCCGACCCTCGTCTCCAACTACATCCCCGCCGGCATGAACGTGCAGTTGCAGAGCGAGAACGGCATGCTCGGCACCGGGCCGTTCCCATTCGAGGGCGAGGAGGATCCCGACCTCATCAATGCCGGCAAGCAGACGGTGACCGAACTTCCGACGACGAGCTATTTTTCCAGCGCCGACTCATTCGCCATGATCCGCGGCGGTCACATCGACCTCTCAATTCTTGGCGCCATGCAAGTCGCCGCCAATGGCGATCTCGCCAACTGGATGATTCCGGGAAAGATGGTTAAGGGCATGGGCGGCGCGATGGATCTCGTCGCCGGCGTGAAGAAGGTCGTCGTGGTCATGGAGCATTCGGCCAAGGATGAGCCCAAGCTGTTGCGCAAATGCACGCTGCCGCTCACCGGGGCGGGCGTCGTCGATATGGTGATCACCGATCTCGGCGTCTTCACCATCGACAAGAAGGGCGGCGGCGGCATGACGCTGACCGAGATCGCCGCCGGCGTGAGCGTCGACGAGATTCGCAAGCGCACGCTGGCGGATTACACGCTCGCCGCCGGCCTGAAGTAGTCGCGCCATCGAGCCGCCGGCCGGCTTGTCGCGGCCGGGAATTGAACAAACCAGCGCGGCGGGTTGCACGTTCACGCGCCGCCGCTATAGTCGCGCAGGTAACCACCAACCGACCGATCGGATCAGCGCCCTTGACTGCGGCCCTCGGCTTCAGACGTCTGGGACTGGCCGCGCTTGCGCTCGCCGCCGTTGGCGTCGCCGCGCTGGCGCTGGCACCGGTCATGATTTCCTCCCAGAGCGTGCGCGAGGCGGTGAAGGCGGAAATCCGCGCCGCCAGCAGGCTCGATCCCATCCTGCGCGGGGCGGCCGAAGTATCGCTGTTTCCCTTCGGCGCCGTCAACTTCTCCGACGTGGTGCTTGGCTCCGCTCAAGACGGCGAACCGCCGCTGCGCGCCGAGCGGCTGACCGCGAACCTGCACCTGTTTCCGCTGCTCCTCGGACGCGTCGAAGTGGCCGATATTTCCCTGCTGCGGCCGCGCATCGTGATCGATGTCGGCGCCGGCGGTCGCTCCAACTGGTCGGCGCTTGTCGAGACGCTGGCGCGCACGCTGCGCCCGGACGCCGCCGGGCCGCGCGCGGCCGTGTTCTCGGAAATCCGCGTCGCCGGCGGGATCGTCGAATACCGCGATCCGCTGCGCGGCATCGACGAAACCATCGGCGACATCGACATGTCGCTTGCATGGCCGTCGATCTCGAATTCCTTCGGCGCCACCGGCCGCTTCGTGTGGCGCGACGAGCCGGTGGAGGCCAACCTCGTCATCAGCAACTTCTTCGCCGCCCTCGTCGGTGAACGCTCGGGCGTGAAAATCCGCATCGGCGGCGCCCCACTCAAGCTCGCATTCGAGGGCGCGATCAGCCGCCTGCCGACCGTCAAGATCGACGGCACGCTTGCCGCCGACGCGCCGTCATTGCGCCAGGCGATGCGCTGGAGCGGCCATCGCATGCTGCCGGGCGGCGGATTCGGCCACTTCTCGCTCAAGGCGCAGGCGGTCGCCGTCGGCGGGACGATTTCGCTTTCGCAAGCGCATGTCGAGCTTGATGGCAATGCCGCGGAGGGCGTGCTATCCATCGCCACCGACGGCCGTCAGAGCGTGCAGGGAACGCTGGCGATGCCGCGGCTCGACCTCAATCCCTATATCGCGAATTTCCGCCTGCTGACGGCGGATTCGCGCGAATGGGACCGCGGCCCGATCGCACTCGACGGATTGGAAGCCATCGATCTCGACCTGCGACTCTCGGCACAAGAGGTGCTCATCGACAAGGCGCGCCTTGGGCGCACGGCGCTCGGCGCCAACCTGCGCGGGGGCAAGTTGGCGCTGACCATCGGTGAATCACAGGCCTTTGGCGGCCTTGTGCAAGGTTCGCTCGCGCTCGCGCGGTCAGACGCCGGCGCCGACGTCAGCGCACGAGTCATTTTCACCGATGTCGATCTCGAACGCTGCCTCCGGGATATGTTTGGCGTCCGCCGCGTCGAGGGCAAGGGCACGATCAATGTCGCGGCCGCCGGATCCGGTCAAAGCGTGCACGCGATCGCTGGCAGTCTATCGGGAAATGTCAGCCTTGACGCGCGCGGCGGCGGCCTGAACGGATTTAATGTCGAGCAGCTGTTGCGCCGCTTGGAACGCCGGCCGCTTTCCGGCGGCGGCGAATTCCGCAGCGGCCGCACCGCGTTCACGCAGATTGCATTTGCCGTGAAGGCGAATGCCGGGCATGCGCATATCGCCGAGCTGCGCCTGGAGGGTCCGGCGGTGCGTATCGCGGCGACCGGCTTGGCCGCAATCGCGACGCGCGAAATCGATCTGAAGGGGACGGCCAGCCTCCTGTCCAGCGCCAAGGACCAGGCAAGCGCGTTTGATCTTCCGTTTATCGTCCAGGGGCCATGGGATGACCCGCTCATTTTGCCCGACCCGCAGAGCCTGATCAGGCGCTCCGGCGCCGCCACACCGCATCTCAACGCCAATAGGACGCGCGCGCCTCCGGATGTGGCGCCGCTCGCGGGCGGCAATGGCGCTCAATCCGGCGCAGCCGCATCGCGGTAGCACCTGGTCCGTTCTGCGGGATCTTGATCCCGAAAAGTGGCAACGGTATTTCGCAAGAGATCGCGCTCTCGGCGCCCGCGTCACGCGTGGCGGCATGCCGATGATCCACTATGATCGGCCGGCATGCGAATCAGCCTGCGGCGCAGGGCGCGCGCCGGCTAATTGAGCTTTATCGCCATGAGGCACGGATGCTGGCAAGCTTCCTGCGCACGGTCGCCAAGGTCGCGGTTGCGTCGCTGATCGTCGGCACCATCCTCGCGCATTTCGGCATCACCGCCGAACAGCTCATGAGCGAGGTCGGGCTGGCGCCGGAGCGTGTGTTGGAGCTTGCGCGCCGCGGCTTGGCCTGGGCCTTGCCAAACCTGCTCCTTGGCGCACTCATCATCGTGCCGCTGTGGTTCATCGCGTATATTTTCCGCCCGCCCGGCCGCAGCAGCGAATAGACGATTTGCAATGGTCGCATTCGGCTTGACGCTGGAAAATACTTTCAGGCGGCGCCGGGGCGCCGCGAAGTGGTGGCCGAACTTGCACGGCGCAATGCCAGCGAGGCGACAATCAAGGCGAGCGCGACGGTGGCGATCATGATCGTGCAGATCGCGTTGATTTCCGGCTTCACGCCAAGCCGCACGTCCGAATAGATGCGGATCGGCAAGGTCGTCGCGCCCGGACCGGTGGTGAAGCTCGCGATGACAAGGTCATCGAGCGAGAGCGTGAAGGCAAGGAGAAATCCGGCCGCGAGCGCCGGCGCGATCAGCGGCAGTGTCACGGTCAGGAACGTGCGCGCCGGCGGACAGCCGAGGTCCATCGCCGCCTCCTCCAGGCTGCGGTCGAGGTCGGCGAGGCGCGCCTTCACGACGACGGCGACAAAGCACATGGTCACGGTCGTATGCGCGATCGTCACCGTCAGGAATCCGCGATCAAGATTGATGGCAACAAACAACAGCAGCAGCGACAGGCCGGTGATCACTTCCGGCATGACCAGCGGTGCGAGCACCATCGCCGAGAGCGCCGTGCGGCCGCGATCGGCGCCAAACCGCGTGATCGCCAGCGCCGCGAGCGTGCCGAGCAGCGTCGCCGCGCTGGCCGAGGCGAGAGCAATGAGGAGCGAAGTCCTTGCCGCCGCGATCAGGGCTTGGTCGCCGATAAGCTCGCCATACCAGCGCAGCGACCAGCCGCCCCAGACGGTCACGAGACGCGAGGCGTTGAACGAATAGACGACGAGGACCGCGATCGGCAAATAAAGGAACGCAAGCCCGCAGGCGACCGAGACGATGTTGAACAGCGACGGCGCCGGGCGCATGGCGGCTAGAGCCTTATTGCTTCAGGTTGAATCATGCGATGGCACTGGCACTTCGTTCGGGCGTGAATTTCTTGCGAAAACCGGTTTCCACTTTTCCGGATCATGCTTTAGTCCTTATCCGCGCGCGCCTGCGCGCGCTGATGCAGCACGATCGGCAGCAGCAAAATGCCGACCAGCACCACCGCCACCGCCGACGCCGCGGGCCAATCCTTGTTGGCGAAGAACTCGGTCCACAGCGTCTGTCCGATCATGACGCTGCGCGAATCGCCGAGCAGGTCAGGGATGACGAATTCACCGAAAATGGGAATGAAGCATAGCAGCACCCCCGCCGCGACCCCCGGGGCCGACAACGGAACCGTCACCAGCCAAAACGCCCGCCAGCGCGGACAGCCGAGATCGGCCGCTGCCTCCAAAAGCGTCGCGTCGGTCTTTTCGAGCGTCGCGTAGAGCGGCAATACCATGAACGGAAGATACGAATAGACGATGCCGATATAGACCGCCGTGTCGCTGGAAAGCCACGCCACCGGCGTGTCCACGAGCCCGAGAGCGGCAAGGGCCGTGTTGAAGAGGCCCTCGCGTTGCAGGATGTTGATCCACGCATAGATGCGGATCAGGAACGAGGTCCAGAACGGCAGGATGACAAGGACGAGCGCGATCGGCTGCCAGCGCGGATGCAGGCGCGCCATGCCATAGGCGATCGGATAGCCGATGATGAGCAGGATGACGCTCGACACCGCCGCGACTTGCAGGCTCTTGAGATAGGACGCGAGGTAGAGGAAATCCGACCCGAGGATACGGTAGCTTTCCAGCGACAGCGCGGCGAGGAAGGCGCGCAGCCCCGCGAGACCGGCCGCGAGGTCGAATGTTGGCGTATAGGGCGGCTGCGCGATTGCCGTCTGCGACAGGCTGATCTTGACGATGATCAAGAATGGCAGCAGAAAGAACGCCGCCAGCCAGAGCGTTGGCGCCAGCCGCACGAACGCCGCCCACCAATTGCCCTGCCCACCGCGCCAGCGAGCCATCATCGCACGCCCTTTCACCGCGTCAGCAGGACGGCGTCCTGCGGCGCGAAGGTCAGACATACCTGCGTGTCCCAGCCGATCGGCGGGGTCGTGCGGCGCGTCGCGTTGGCGATCGCGGCCCTGACCAGGAATCCGTCGGCGACGCGCACCTGGTAGCTCGACATGCCGCCGAGATAGCCGATATCGACGACGCTGCCGGCAAGGCAATTATCCGTCGGGGCCGCGGCCGGCGCGTTTGCGACACGAACCTTCTCCGGCCGCACGGCGATGCACACGCTGTCGCCAGGACCAACGCCAGCCGTCGCGCCGACGCGGAAATGGCCGCCGAGCGCGGCGACCACGGCAATGCCGGGCTCAAGCGCCGCGACGCGGCCTTCGATCAGGTTCACCTCGCCGATGAACCCCGCCACCCAACGCGAATTGGGCTGCTCATAAAGCTCGGACGGCTCGGCCACCTGCATCAGCCGGCCGCGGTCCATGACGCCGATGCGGTGCGCCATGGTCATCGCCTCTTCCTGGTCATGCGTGACGATCACGAATGTGGTGCCAAGGCGCGCTTGCAGATTTACGAGCTCGAACTGCGTTTGCGCGCGCAGCTTCTTGTCGAGCGCCGCGAGCGGCTCGTCGAGCAGCAGCACGCGCGGCCGCTTGGCGAGCGCGCGCGCCAGCGCGACGCGTTGGCGCTGGCCGCCGGAGAGTTGGTGCGGCTTGCGCGCGCCAAGCCCCTCAAGCTGCACGAGCGCGAGCATCTCGGCGACGCGCGCCTCGATCGCCGCCCGCCCGAGCCGCTCCTGGCGCAGGCCGAAGGCGATATTGCCGGCAACCGAGAGATGCGGAAACAGGGCATAGGTCTGGAACATCATGTTGACCGGCCGCCGGTAGGGCGGCACGGCCGCGATGTCCTCGCCAGCGAGCAGGATGCTGCCCTGCGCTGGCGTCTCGAACCCCGCCAATAGGCGCAGCAGCGTGGTCTTGCCGCAGCCCGAGGGTCCGAGCAGCGCAAAAAACTCGCCTTCGAATATGTCGAGGTCGAGCGCGTCCACGGCGACGATGTCGCCATAACGTTTGCTCACCCCTTGAAGGCGCAGCAGCGCGCGCGCGCCGGCATCCGCCCACGGCGCAAATCCACGTCGCATCGTGACACCGTCCAATCTGGCGGCATCATTCCTAGAGCAAGACGGCGAAAAGCGCGATGCGGTTTTCGGACGGTATCGAGCTCAAAACCACGAACTTCGATCAGCTTTTTCTTTCTGGATCGATTCGATCGCAATGCGACGCGATCCGAGGGGGTGGCGATTTTCGGGCGTCGGACCACCGGCGCCCACCGTCGACGCGCGCGTAGGCCGTTTTCACGCCGCCGACGCCGCCGCGATCTCCGGCACCACGACGTCCTGCGTTACGATTTCCGGCGCCCGCGCCGGCTCGCCGGTGACGCGCCGCGGTTCTGGCCCGTAATAGTCGCCGACCTGGACGACGCGGCGCGGCTTGGCGATGATCGAAATCATGCGGTCGAGCAGCGCCTGCGCCGAGACCGGCTTCATGAGATACTCGTTGACGCCGAGCCGTATGGCCTCGCGCACGCGCCAGCGTTCGCCGTGCCCGGTCAGCATGATGAACGGCACGTCGGGGACGGGAAAGACGCCCGGCGAGCGCACGATGCGAACCATTTCCGACCCATTGAGCAGCGGCATTTCCCAGTCAACGATCACGATATCGGGCGATAGCATGCGGATCGCCTCAAGTCCGGCGATCCCGTCGACCGCCTCGTGCACGTTCTTGACGCCGATGCTCACGAGGAGATTGCGCACGACTTTGCGCATGTACTGATTGTCGTCGACAATGAGCAACGTCAGCGGATGCACGAGTTTCTCCACGCTGCTCGACATAAAAGAAGCCATAACGCGCCATCCGGCTGCACCCGCATGGGCGCTCATACCCCCCTCTGTCCCGGACGCATTAGAGCAGGCCGGCATTATGATGCGGTGAAGCCGATCGTGACAATTTTAGCGGCTGCGCCCGCCCCGGCGCGCCGCCACGTCGGGTCAATCCCCGCTCAGCGTGCGGCGCACCGCGTCCCGCCAGCCGTTCCATTTACGCGCGCGCGTCGCCGCGTCCATGCGCGGGCAGAATCGTCGTTCGCATTTCCAACGCGCGGCAAAGGTGTCCGGCTCGGGGCATAGTCCCGCCGCGCGCCCGGCGAGATAGGCGGCGCCCAGCGCGGTCGTTTCCTTGACCGCCGGACGCTCGACCGGCGCGGCCAGGATATCGGCGAGGAATTGCATCGCCGCGTCGCTCGCCGACATGCCGCCATCGACGCGCAGCACCGTGCCGGCATCGGCCGCCGCCGGCCAATCGGCATGCATGGCCTCGATCAGGTCGCGGGTCTGATAGCCGACCGCTTCGAGTGCCGCGCGCGCGATTTCGGCGGGACCGGACTGGCGCGTGAGCCCGAAGATCGCGCCGCGCGCCGATGCGTCCCACCACGGTGCGCCCAAGCCGACGAAGCCGGGCACGAGGTAGACCTGATCGTGCGGATCGGCCCGCGCCGCGAGCTCGCCCACTTGCGCGGCCTCGCGGATCAGGCCGAGGCCGTCGCGCAGCCACTGCACCGCGGCACCGGCGATGAAGATCGAGCCCTCGATGGCATAGGTGCGCCGTCCGTCAAGCTGGTAGGCGATTGTGGTGAGCAGCCGCCGGCGCGAGGTGACCGCCGTCGCCCCGGTATTGAGGAGCGCGAAGCAGCCAGTGCCATAGGTCGATTTGAGCATGCCGGGCGCGAAGCAACCCTGCCCGATGGTCGCCGCCTGCTGATCGCCGGCAACGCCGCGGATCGCGATGGCGCCGCCGAACAACGCCGGATCGGTGACGCCGAACATGCCAGCGCAATCGCGCACGTCCGGCAGCAGCGCGGTGGGAACGGCAAATAGGCGCGCAAGGTCGTCGTCCCAGGCGCCGCGGTGAATATCGAACAGCAGCGTGCGCGCGGCGTTGGTAGCGTCGGTCGCGTGCACCTTGCCGCCGGTCAGCCGCCACAGCAGGAAAGTGTCGATCGTGCCAAAGGCGAGCGTGCCGCGCGCGGCTGCGGCGCGGGCACCTTCGACGTGGTCGAGAATCCAGGCGAGCTTGGTCGCGGAGAAATAGGCATCGAGCAACAGCCCGGTCGTGGCGGTGACCCGCGGCTCATGGCCCTCGGCGCGCAATGCATCGCAGGCCGGCGCGGTGCGGCGGTCCTGCCAAACGATGGCATTATGCAGCGGTCGGCCACTGTCGCGGTCCCATACCAGCGTCGTCTCGCGCTGGTTGGCAATGCCGATGGCGGCGATGTCGCCTGCGGTGAGGTCTGCGCGCGCCAGCGCCGCGCGCGCTGTCGCAAGGACGCTTGCCCAGATTTCCTCGGGATCGTGCTCGACCCAACCCGGCGCCGGAAAAATCTGGGCGAATTCGCGCTGTTCGGAGGCGATCGGCGCGAGCGCTGCGTCAAACACGATGGCGCGCGTCGACGTCGTTCCTTGATCGATGGCCAATAGATGCGTTTTCGCCATGCCCCGCTCCGAATTCATCCCGCCGGCGCGCGGGCGGCGTCGGTCATATGCCGGTCGAGCGCGGCGCGTTCGCCCGCGCTCAGCAACAGCCCGAGCTTGCCGCGCCGCCACAACACGTCGTCAGCCGTCTGCGCCCATTCGCAGCGCATGAGATAGCCGATTTCGGCGGCCGTCAGCCCGGCGCCGAAATCCTGGCCGAGGTCGGCCGCGCACGCCGCGTCGCCGAGCACCCTGGCAATGCGCGTGCCGTAGCTCGCGACCAGCCGGCGCGCCTGCGCCGGCGCGAGGAACGGCCAGCGTTCGCACGCGCGCGCGCATTCACGCTCGACCCCGTTATGGGGAAAATCGCCGCCAGGCAGCGGCGTTCCCGACGTCCAGGCTGGGCCGCAGACGAAAAAATCCGCGATGCGCGCCATGACCGATTCCGCAAGCCGCCGATAGGTCGTGATCTTGCCGCCATAAACCGTCACCAGCGGCGGCGCGCCGAACGGGCGATCGAGCGTGATCATGTAATCGCGCGTCACGTCGTCGGCGCGCTTATTGCCGTCGTCATAGAGCGCGCGCACGCCGGAATACGCCCACACCACGTCCGCCGGCATCACCGTTTCGCGCAGGTAAGTATTGACCATGCGGCACAGATATTCGATCTCCTCGGCCGACGGCGCGACCATGTCGAGGTCGGCGTCGAAGTCCACGTCGGTGGTTCCGATCAGCGTGAAATCGTCGAGAAACGGCAGCGCGAAAACCACGCGCCGGTCTGGCCCCTGGAACAGGTAGGCGGCGGCGTGATCGAACAGCCGGCGCACCACGATATGGCTGCCCTTGGCGAGCCGCAACGGGCAGCGCCCGCCGAGGCGCAGCACGTTCTCATGCACCTGCGCGACCCAGGGGCCTGCGGCATTGACGAGGACCCGTGCCGTGACTTCCTCGCGCCGGCCGCGCGCGTTGAGCACCAGCGTCCAGTCCCGCGCGCGCTCCGCGCGTACGCAGCGCGTGCGCGTGCGGATGACAGCGCCGCGTTCGGCCGCGTCGAGCGCGTTGAGCACAACGAGGCGCGCATCGTCGACCGCACAGTCGGAATATTCAAATCCCGATACGTAGCGCCGGCGCAGCGGATGCGCGAACGGGTGGCCGGCGAGGTCGAGCGCGCGCGAGGGCGGCAGGATCTTGCGACCGCCGAGGTGGTCGTAAATGAACAGGCCGAGCCGCAGCATCCAGGCGGCGCGGCCGCCCTCCTCCACCGGCAGGATGAAACGCAACGGCCGCACCAGATGCGGCGCCATGCGCAGGAGCACCTCGCGCTCGATCAGCGCCTCGCGCACCAGCCGTAACGCGCCGTGCTCAAGATAGCGCAGCCCGCCATGAATGAGCTTGGTCGAGGCCGACGACGTGCCCGAGGCGAGGTCGCGCTGCTCGACCAGCAGGACTTTCAGCCCGCGTCCGGCCGCGTCGCGCGCGATGCCGGCGCCGTTGACGCCGCCACCGATGATCGCAAGGTCGAACTCGGCCATGGCGCCTCCGCCTGATTCCCGCCGCGCCTGCAGCATCGCGTGCCGGCGGGCCATGGCTCAAGTGCAGAGTTGCAACGCCCCCCTTGTCCATGGGACAGTGGCGCCACGGGGCGGGCATGGAATTTGGCGGCCGACACGTCGTTGTGACCGGGGGAACCGGGGCGCTGGGGAGCGCCGTCGTCGGCGCGCTAGTCGCGGCCGGCGCGGTTTGCCACGTGCCCTGGGTCGACGCCGCGGAACGAGCGGCATTCGCGCTCGGCGACGACGCGCGCGTACGTCTCGTCGCCGAGGGCGACATGGCGGATGAAGCGGCGGTGGCGCGGCTTTACGCCGGCGTGCCACGGCTCTGGGCGTCGATCCACCTCATCGGCGGCTTTGCCTTCGGACCGGTCGCGCGCGCGCGCAAGGACGACCTCGCGCGGCTCATCGACATGAACCTGATGACCTGCTTTCTGTGCTGCCGCGCGGCGGCGAATGCCATGACCGCCGGTGGCGGACGCATCGTCAATGTCGCCGCGCGTCCGGCGCTGGAATGGCGGCAGGGCGCGGGCATGGCGGCCTATGCCGCGGCGAAGGCGGCGGTCGCCGCCTTTACCGTCGCATTCGCCGAGGAAGTCGCCAAACATGGCATTCTGGTCAACGCGGTCGCGCCCTCGATGATCGATACGCCCGCCAATCGCCGCGATATGCCCAACGCCGATCATGCAGCCTGGCCGGACCCCACCGAAATCGCGCGCAGCATTCTTTTTCTCGCCTCGCCAACGAACGCCGTTACGCGCGGGGCGATCGTGCCGGTCTATGGCCGCATCTAGTGGCCTGACCCTGACATTTGATGGCCGAATGTCGGGCGGGTGGGCCCGCGAACGTATGCGGTCCCCGGGCGACCGACCCAAAGCGATGCGGACCATCGCCTTGGGTCGCACCACGAGCATGTTTTTCGACCGGGAGCACCGGTTGGTCGCGCCAAAAGCGTCAGAAAAAAAAGAATTGAATGCTCGCCGGTTCGAATAAGGCGGCACGCGCTTGCGTGCCAGCTCGAATTCACAACAGCGCGCGAGCCCGTCGGCTGGAGAATATCGGCCCCGCCTTCGTGGCGATGATCGTTCGGCTTGTGCGCGCATGCCCGCGATGCCATCATCCGCCGGCAATCACGGGGCGGAACCTTGGACAGTGCTTATATCGAGAATCGTCTGCCCATCCGGGAGCTCACGCACCTGGTAAGAGACCTGCATACGCCGCGCGCGGGGATTTTCTGGACCGATCTCGTGATCTGCGTGGTCATTGCCGCGGCCGGCCTTTACCTGTCGATGCCGTTTCCCTGGGCGATCCTTTCAGGCTCGCCGGCGGCGATCGGCGGCTTTTTCGTGGCGGTGCTGGCGCTCTATCGGGCGTCCTATTTCAATCACGAACTCTCGCATCATGGGCGCCGAATGCCGGGCTTCGAGATTGGCTGGAACGTGCTCATCGGCATTCCGCTGCTCATTCCGTCGTTTCTTTATTCCGACCATCGCAACCACCATTCCGACGAGGCGTTCGGCACTTACGATGACGTTGAGTATTTTCCCCCGCGCCTGCGCGGGCTGCGCGGCGCCGCCGCCTTATTCGTGGCGAGCTTTCTTCTGCCGCTGATCTACGTCGCGCGCTTTAGCGGGTTGCTCGTCGCCGCCTGGGTAAGCCCGCGGATTCGTCGCTGGGTCGATACGCGCGCGTCGAGCCTGGGCATACTTGGCCTTTCGCGACGCACGGCGCCGACGGCGACGGAGCGTCGGGTGTGGCGCATCCAGGAAATTGCCTGTTTTTTCTATCTCTTGGTTTGCGGCTTGGGTCTGCTATTGGGAATAGCGCCGGTAACCTCCGTCTTGCACATCTACGCGGTGATTGTGTGCGTTCTCTTCCTGCACGGCATCCGCATCATGGTCGGCCACCGCTACGAATCGGATGGAAACGCGCGCAATCGAATCGATCAGGTCCTCGATTCGTTCAACTTTACCCGCAATCGCGTCGTCACCTCGCTATTGGCCCCGCTCGGCTTCGACCTGCACGCGCTGCACCACCTTTTCCCCAGCATCCCCTATCACAACATGGCGCGAGCGCATCGGCGCATCGCCGCCGCGCTGCCGGCGGATTCGCTCTACCATTCGGTCACATCGCCAAGCTATTTTACCGAAGTTGCGCGTTTCCTCATGCGCCGGCCGGCGCGTGATATCCAGCACCTGCAACGACCGGGCAGCGACGCCATCTCGGCTTAGAGCTTTTTCCATTTCAATTGAACCGGAAGGCGCTCTATTTTCTTTGACTTTGTCGCATTTTCCGCGGCGAACAGGTTCTCACTTCGCCGGAAAATGCTCGCGCGCGTGATTCTCAAAAGTAGCCGCAGGTTTTACGAATGATTAGGCGTCGATCAATGCCTTGGCGCGGCGGCGCCATTTAATTTCGATTAATCCCGCGCCGCAAGCGCGGCGCACGCTCCATGGCACAATGGTGGGGGGTCAACCCCCTGCTTTGGCGAGCCGACGCGTGATCGCGCGCGCGGCAATGCCGCGCGGTCCAGACTCATCCGCGAGCCTGGCCAAGGTCGCCACCAGCCAGGCGAGAATAATGCGCCCCCCGGCGTCACCCTCCAGCCGCAGCGCACCCTCGCGCGCCGCCGCCTCGATATCGATTTGGCGCGAAAGGATGTGCGCAAGCGTAGCCGCGCCGACAATCACCGCGCTCGTGGGATGGCCGGGGCGCCCGCCGAGGACGCGACCGCGCGCGTCCGCGACGAGCAGCGAACGGTCGCCGCCGTTGCGCCCGGTGACGCACAGGTGCACGCACGCCACCTGCCCGGCAAGGCTCGCGTCCGGCCGGCGGCCGGCGCGCGCCAATAGCCACAGCGCCAGCCGCAAGTCGTGGTCGAAGCGCCGCGGCGCGATCGCGTGAAACCGCCGCAGGACCGATTCCGCCGTCGGGTAACGCGGTTGCCAACCGAGTTCGGCCCGTGCGCGCGCGCTTGAGGCAACGAGCGTCACGCCGCGCGTGCGCGTGAGCCACGCGGCATCATAGGGAAGGCACGATCCGATCCGCTTGAGACCCCAGTCAAGCGCCATGTAAGGGTAGACCAGCGCCATGGGGATGCGCAGCACGTGCATCCCGAACGCCGCCGCCAATTCGTCCGCGCTACGCAGGTCGCTGGCCGCGGCATTGAAGGCGCCGCGCGCGCGTTTCTCCAGCGCCAGCAGCACGAGATCGGCGACGTCCTCGTCGGCCACGATTGGCAGCGGAGCCTCATCCAAGTCGGGCACCAGGTTGTAGCGCAAGAGCCGGCCGAGCACGTGCGGAACGTCGCGCCCAAGCAGTACGTTCGGCCGAATGCGGCAGACGGCGATGTGCGGGTGTTCGGCCGCGAACCGGTCGAGATAGGCCTCGAGCGCGAACTTGCACGCCGCATAGGGAAAATCCGGCTGCTCGACGCGCGCCGCGTCCTCGGTGATTGGGACCGGATGCCCGCGCACGCAGCCATAGGCCATGATCGAGGACAGATGCACGATCGTCATGACCCCGGCCGCCGCCGCCGCCGTGAAGACGTTGATGCTGCCCTCGACATTGATGGCGCGGAATTCAGGCGCCGGTGCGTTCGTGGTGACCAGGAAGGCGCAATGCACCAGCGCCGAACAGCCGGCGAGGTGGCGGGCGAGATCGCCGTCGCGCACGTCCGCATGCACGGCGCGCAGCTTGGCCGACGCGATGCCGGGCGGTTTGACGTCGATCGAAACGACCACATCGACGTCGTGGCGATTAACCAACCGCTCCACAATCAGCGTGCCGAGCTGGCCGGATCCGCCGGTAACCGCGACCATGCGCACGCGTTCAGTCCCCGACGTCCTGGCGCGCGCAAACCGCGTCCGCCACGTATGAAACGGTCATGGCCGCGCGCGCCGACCGCGGCGGACGGCACGCGGGAACGTGCCGCCGGGATCGCGGCTGCCTCCCAGCGGTTTGAATTCGGGCATCATCGCGCACGAAAAGACTGCGCCTTTTCGCGGCAATGCTTGTCGCTCGCAATCACCGCCGGCACCTCGGCATGTGGCCCCCGGCGCGCGTCCAGGTCAGCGTGCGGCCGAACGCCGTGATGCCGAGATAACCGTGCACGGCAAGCCCACCGGCGCCGCGCACCGT
>JACQAE010000287.1 GCA_016195095.1 Pseudomonadota bacterium | reverse complement strand
GAATAAGTGGGCCGCCGTCGCCAGCGGGCGAGCCATTCCGCGACGCCGGGGCGGCCGTCCTCATACATCATCTCCAGGCCGAACTTCTCCGTGGAAATGACATAGGGAAGCAGCGCCAGGTCGGCGAGTGTCGGAGCGTCGCCGACAAGCCATGGTTGTCCGGCCAGCGTCTTTTCCATCTCGGCCAGAGTGGTGTCGAGGACCCGCATCGAGACGGCGAACTCAGACGAGCCGAAGCCCTGGCTCAGCAAGCGGACCTGGCGCGCGCGTCGGGTCGGATCGATGAGCTTCGCGAGCAGGGCGTCGGTCTCTTGCCGGGATTTTTCCAGCCATGACGGCCGCACCAGTATCGTCCAGCCGAGGCCCGCCCAACTGGGATGCAACGTCTCGTCAACCCATTTCATCCATTTTCGCATGCAGGCTTGGCCATAGGCACCCACGGGCTTGAGCGAGTGCGGCGCATATTTCGTGTCGAGATATTCCATGATGATGGTGGACTCGATGATCGTATGACCATCATCGACCAATGCCGGAACGACGCCCTTCGGGTGCAGCTTGAGATAGTCCGGCCGTAAATTCTCCTTTTCGATGATGTCGATGATCTTGCCGTCCCACGGCAGCTGCTTTTCCGTCAGTACCGCGCGGACCTTGGCGGCGCAGGGCGAGGTCGGAAAGTGATAGAGCGTGATCACAGGGCCCTCCCGGGCTTGGCGCGCGCTGGCGATGACGGACAGGTCGAAGATGCAGCCCCGCTATGGCCGCCGCGTGGTCACGAAAGCGGCGTTAAACCGGTTTCGCGACCACGCGTGTTGGCCGTGAATTATTTTTGCGCGTTGGCGCTGATTTCTTTGATGAATGCTTCGAGCTTCTTGGCGTCTTCGTTCCACCAGCCAAGGAATTCCTGCGGCCCCTGATAGGCCAAGGTCGTTCCGCCTTTTGCAATCCCATTCTTGAATACGGGATCATCCACCGCCATCGCGACGGCCTTGCTGATGATCTCGCGCACATCGGTCGGAACGTCCTTGGGTGCGAACAGTCCCGCCCAGACGACATAATCGACATCGATGCCAAGCTCGTTGAGCGTCGGCACGTTGGGGAACTCCGCGATCCGCTTGGCGCCAGTAACGGCGAGCGCGCGCAGCTTGCCGGCCTCGACATATTGCGCGCCCAAGGCAGGCACCGTGAAAAACAGATCAACGTGCCCGCCGAGCAACAGGTTCATGGCCGGACCACCGCCGGTGGCCGGCACATGCAGCATCTTCGTGCCGGTGACCTGCGCGAGCATTTCGGTTGGGATATGCGTCGGACCATACTGCCCGGACGATGCATAGGTGATCGCGCCCGGCCGGCGCTTCGCGTCCGCCAGGAACTCGGCGAAAGTCTTCCACGGCGCATCGGCCCTGACGAAAACGACGCACGGATCGGCGACGAGCCGGGCAATGGGGGTGAATTGCTCGCGCGCGAACGTGTTGGGCCGGCCGAGGACGGCGTTGACAGTGGGCAAGGTCGAAATGCTGACCAACGAAACGAGCAGCGTGTATCCGTCGGCTGGCCCATTGGCGACCGATTGGGTTCCGATGGAGCCCGATGCACCGGGCTTGCTGACGACTACGATTGGTTGCTTCAATTGGCGTTCCAGCACGGCGGCGAGCGGACGGGCGACCAGATCGGCGAGGCCGCCGGCCGCGTAAGGCACGACCAGCGTCACCGCGCGCGACGGGTAGCGCTCCTGCGCCATTGCCAGGCTCGACGCCAGGCAGCCGATCGCCAATGTTGCGGCTATCGACGTTACTTTGCGTTGGCGCGATGGCGCTTCGTTGCGTTTGATTTCCATAGTGTCCTCCCTTGCGAAAATTCGGGCTTGCGTTGCAGCGTTCTTTGCTTCGGCGAGCGCGCACGAAAATCTTGTGCCGCGCCAATTCCGATGATCTAGCGGGCGAGCGTTCGGTGCACCTGTTCACCGAGGCCACGAACGCCAAGGCGGACCGTCTGGCCGGCTTTGAGAAAAACCGGCTCGGGCTTTCGACCGGCGCCGACGCCGGGCGGCGTGCCGGTGGAGATGATGTCGCCGGGATAAAGCGTGATGCAGCGCGAAACGTAGGCGACGAGTTGCGGGATCTTGAAGATCATCGTCGCGGTGTTGCCGCTCTGCATGCGCGCGCCGTCGACGTCGAGGAAAATGTCGAGGTTTTGCGCGTTGGGTACCGCGTCGCGCGTGACCAGCCACGGCCCGAGCGGGCCAAAATGATCAAAGCCCTTGCCCTTGTCCCATGACCCGCCGCGTTCGTTCTGCCATTCGCGCTCGGAAACGTCATTGCATACCGCATAGCCGGCGATGTGGTTGAGCGCGTCACGCTCCTCGACGCCGCTCGCCTTGCTGCCTATGACGATGGCAAGCTCGGCCTCCCAATCGGTTTTCCGCGAGCCGGCTGGAATGACGATGCCGTCCGTTGGTCCGCATAGCGCGCTCAGCGACTTGAGGAAGATGATCGGCTCCTTTGGAATGGCGGCGCCGGTTTCCGCCGCGTGGTCGGCATAGTTGAGGCCGATGCAGACGAAGTTGCGCGTCCCCGCGACCGGCGGACCCAGTCGTGGATTGCCATCGATTTTCGGTAGCGACGCCGCGCTTATCGCCGACAGCCGCGCCAGGCCCGCGGCGCAAAGCGCCTCGCCGCCCACGTCATCGACGACGCCGGAAAGATCCCTTATCTCGCCATGCCCGTCGACCAGCCCCGGTTTCTCTCGACCCACTGGCCCATAGCGTACGAGCTTCATGCCATTCCTCGAATCGTTGTCGCGCCTGCACCAGAAACCGGGCACCCGGGCGCGTTCGACAATCAACGACCGATATCATTAAAATCGATTTTTACAATAAAATTTATTTTTCTTTGTAAGATCGGTGATTTATATGTGGAGCGCCAGACCACGGGCGGCGCCATGGAAGCCCTAAGATCGCAGAGCTTGACCGAGGACGCCTATTTGCGCCTGCGCGCCGACCTTCTGGCTTGCCGGTTGGCACCAGGGTCGAAGGTCAAGATCAATGAAATCAGCGCTCTATTTGCCGTCAGCGTCGGCGTCGTCAGGGAAGCGCTTGCGCGCCTGTCGGCCGAAGGCCTGGTGACCGCGGAGGCGCAGCGCGGGTTCCGCGTTCCCCCGATCGCGGCGCGCGACCTTGCCGACCTGTCGCAGGCGCGCGTTGAGATCGAATGCATCTGTCTGACACGCGCCATCGAAGACGGCGACGTCGATTGGGAGGCGCGAATTCTCGCGGCCTATCATCGCATGTCGCGTGTTCCCGAGCGCGAGCCGACGGATCCCAAGCGGTTGGGCGACGCCTATGCCAGCGAGCATGCGGCGTTTCACGCGGCGCTGGTCGGCGGTTGCGCCAATTCCTGGTTGTTGCGCATGCGCAGCATGCTGTTTGACCAATCGGAGCGCTACCGCCGCCTGTCGGTTCCGTTGCAGAATCCGCGCCGCGACCTCGATAGCGAGCATCGCAAGATCATGGAAGCGACGCTCGCGCGCGACGGCGCGCGCGCGTGCCGATTGCTCGCGGATCACCTCGCGCGCACCGCCAAGATCCTGCTCGATTCCGGGGTCTGCGACGCCGATTAGCGCTATCCGAACGCGTGGGCGTGGAAGTGCCGGGCGCGAAATCGCCGAACGCGCGTCGGCAGGGCGAGTGGCAGGCCCCGTTGCACCGCCGAAGCATGAACGTGACCAATGCAATCCAGTATTTGGACGACATCACGCCGCCGGTTACGCGAACCGCTCGCGTTTGCGAAATTGGATCGATGCAATATGCAGACATCGTTATATGACGCGCTATTTTCTTTGAATTCGTCGCGCTACCTGCGGCGAACCGGTTCCCGCATCGGCGGAAAATGCGCTCGCCGCCCGCGTTCGGGCAGCGTTGACGGCCGCCTCGCCGGGCGCGCCGGCGCGAAATTTTTTCTTCAAGAAATCGACGAAAACGCGAACTTTCAGCGGCAGATAGGCGCGCGACGGATAGAGAAGCCAGGCGGCCGCCGCGCCGAACTCGGTGGCTGTCGCCTCGTGACTGGGAAAGATATTGACGAGCTGGCGCGTATTCAATTCGCGTCCGACGATCCAGCGCGGAACCAGTGCCGGCCCAAGGCCGAGCAACGCGCAATCGCGCAGCGCGAGCGCATTGGAAACGATGCAGCGCGCCTGGATCGGGACGGCGATGACGTCGCCCGCCGCAGCGCGCAGTCGCCACTCCGAGCGATACCCCGCCTGCCTGAAGACGATGCATTTGTGGCGGGCGAGGTCCGCGGGCGTCCGCAACGCGCCGCAGCGGGCGAGATATTGTGGGCTCGCGCAGACGACGGGCGCCATGCGGCACAACCGATAGGCGACGTGCGAAGTCGGCGAAAACGGCGACAGGCGGACCGCCACGTCGATGCGCTCAGCGATTAGGTCGAGCTCGTCGTCGGTGAGGACGAAATCGAAAGCAAGTCCCGGATAAAGCGCGACCAGCTCCGGCAACAGCGGCAGGATGTTGATCTGGGCGAAGCCGACCGGCGAGGTGACGCGCAATATCCCCTCCGGCTGCTTGCCGGCGTCGCGCGCCGCCATGCGCGCCGCGTCGAGGTCATCGGCCAGCGGCTCGATACGCCGGAAATAGGCTTCCGCCGCCTCCGTCGGGGCCAGGCGCCGCGTGGTGCGATGAAAAAGTCGCACCCCAAGCTCGTCTTCAAGCGACGCGATGGCGCGCGAGATCGCTGAGGGATCAACGTCAAGGTCGCGTGCAACTCCGGCAAAGCTGCGCCGCCGCATGACCGCGACAAACAACCGGAGCAGGCTCGTGTCCATGTTTCCCATCCGCGACGGCGAAGCGCGCCGCCATCCATTCGTGCGTATTTTGCACGAAAGCAATGCGCCGCGGGACATTTTTTGCACCGCCTTGGGGTGACATGCTCCGCGGCAGCAAGAACAAGTTCGCCGGCCTGATGGTCGGTTTCGGGGAGACGACGAATGCACGCGATCCGCAGGTCGGCGCAACTGCTGCTCTCCATCGCCGCGATGCTGGTTTTGGTGACTCCAGCCCCGGCGGAGGCGATCAGATTGACCATCGTCGCCGGGCACCCGCCGGTATTTCTGTGGGTCAAGCACCTCAAGGAAACCTTCATACCCGCCGTCGATCAGGCGCTCGCCAAGACCGGCACCCACCGCATCGTCTGGAACCAGGCATTTGGCGGCACGCTGGCGAAGGTCGGCGGCGAACTTGACGCGATCAAGGAGGGGTTGGCCGACATCGGATACAACCCGAGCCTCTTCAATCCGTCCAAACTGCCGATGCAGAATGTTTCGTTCATCGCCCCGTTCAACACCGACAAGCCGCGCTTGGTAACGCAGGTCGTCGAGGACCTTCAGAAAACGATCCCGGAAATGGGTGGAGCCTGGGAGCGCTACAACCAGATCTACCTTGGCGGCGGCATAGCGATCGACTCATATCACCTGTGGACGACCTTCGAGGTGCGCGCCATCGAGGACCTCAAGGGCAGGAAAATCTGCAGCCCCGGGGCCGTGGTCAATTGGGTCAAGGGCACGGGCGCGGTCGGCGTCGCGGGCGACCTCACCACCTATTACAACTCCATCAAGACCGGCGTCTGCGACGGCGTCATCATCTTCGCCACCGCCGCCGCGCCGGCCAAGCTCGTCGAAGTGGCGCCATACATCACGCAGGTCGATTTCGGCACCGCCTATGCCGGCGGCATTACCGTCAACAAGGATCGTTGGCAGCGTCTGCCGCAGGAGGTTCGCGCGGCGCTGCGCGCCGGCGTCGACGCCTACGCCAAGGCGTTCTATACGGCGCAGGACCAAAGCATTCAAAGCTCCTACGATGTCATGCGTGCGGCGGGCGCCAAGATCACCAAGCTTTCCGCGTCGGAACGCGCGCGTTGGGCAAATTTGCTGCCCAATGTGGCCAAGACCTGGGCCGACGTCCTGGAAAAGGACGGCCTGCCCGGTCATCGCGTTCTTGCGGGCTTCATGGATGGGCTGCGCGCGCGCGGCGAGCATCCACCGCGCAATTGGGACAAGGAATGATGCGGCGGTCGGCGCCGGCGCGACGCCGGACGCGCCATTGCACCATGCCGACCGTTAATTCGCGACCCAGTGGACAATTAGGTCGGAGCTTCGATGTTGGAACGATCCCGGGCAGCCGGCGTATTCGGGCGATTTACGCTCGCGCTTAACGCGCTCGGCACGATCTGGATCTTCGCGCTGATGGTCCTCATTAACGCCGACATTGGCGGCCGCGCCCTGTTGAGCGCGCCGATCCCCGGCGTGCCGGAGATCGTCAGCCTGTCGATCGTTGGCATCGTCTTCTTGCAGATCCCGCATACGCTGCGGATGGGGCATTTCGTGCGCTCGGACGCGTTCGGCACCCGCATGATGGCGCGCGCCCCGCGCGCCGCAAACGCGCTCGAGGCAATCTTTCATGCCCTCGGCGCGTGCCTGTTCGCGATCCTGCTATGGGCAAGCTATCCGTCTTTCGTCAAGGCATGGCGGGACGATCTCTTTGTCGGCGCCATCGGCCACATCGTCGTGCCGACCTGGCCCATCAATCTCATCATCCTGATCAGCTGTTTCGCAATGGCGGTCCAATACCTGCGCCTGGCGTGGAAACACGCCCAGCGATGCCTGCGTGCCGGCACCGTCTTGGGCGACGACGAAACCGTCGCGGGGGTCGCGCCATGAGCGAATTCGAGATTGGGATGGCGTCCGTCGGCCTCATGGTTATCCTCATCTATCTTGGCATGCACGTTGCGGTGGCGCTTGCCCTCACCTCGTTCTTTAGCGTTTGGATCATGAGGGGCGATATGGTGGTGGCGAGCAAGCTTCTCGCGCTCGCCGCCGAGGACAGCATCGCCAATTACGTGTTCGGCGTCGTGCCGTTATTCGTGCTCATGGGCCTGCTTGTCAGCGTCGCGGACGTTGGTCGCGACGCCTTCGATGTTGCCGAATATCTGTTTGGCAAGATCAAGGGCGGGCTTGGGATCGCGACCGTGGGCGCCAACGCGATTTTCGCGGCCATCACCGGCGTGAGCATCGCTTCGGCCGCGGTGTTCACACGCGTCGCGGTGCCGCAGATGATCGACCGTGGCTATCACCCGCGCTTTGCTGTCGGCGTCGTCGCCGGAAGTTCGGTGCTCGGCATGCTGATCCCGCCGAGCCTCTTGATGATCATCTACGGCGTGCTTGCCGAGGTTTCGATCGGCGACATGTTCATCGCCGGTATCTTGCCCGGGCTGCTGTTATCCGTCGTCTACGCGGTCGGCATTGTGCTGGTCGCCCGATACGCCCCACGCTTTGTCGACGGCGAAGCCGTAACGAGCGCGCCGCGCGCGGCCGTTCGCCACAGCGGACGCGCGATCCTGGGAAAGATCGCCCCTGTCATCGCGCTGGTCGGCATGGTATTCGGCGGCATCTATGGCGGCATCTTCACGCCGACCGAAGCGGGCGCCGCCGGCGCGCTCGGAGCACTCGTGCTCGCGCTTCTGCGCCGTCGGCTCGATTTCGCAGGCCTGTGGCGCGTACTGGCGGATACCGGCCATATCACCGCGGCAATCTGCCTGTTGTTCATCGCCGCCACCATGTACAGCCGCATGCTGACCCTGTCGGGATTTCCGAGCTTCCTGAGCGCCTGGCTCGACGGTTCGGGCTTCGGCTTTCCCGGTACCCTCGCGACCTATGTCGTCGTCGTGCTGTTTCTCGGCACCATCCTCGATTCGACCTCGATCATGCTGATCATGGTGCCGCTATTCGTCCCGACGCTTAACGCCATGGACGTCAATCTCATCTGGTTTGGCATCGTTACCATCATCGCGGTGGAAATCGGACTGCTGACCCCGCCATTCGGAATTTCGGTCTATGTCGTCAAGGCCACGCTCAATGACGCGCGCGTCTCGGTCAATGACATCTTCATCGGCGCGGCGCCGTTCGCATTGTTGATGCTGCTGGTGCTACTCGCCGTCATCGCGGTGCCTTGGCTGGCGACCGGATTGCTGTGAGGCAACGCGACATGCGCGATCTGCGCGCCGGCGAATAGGAATGGCAGGCACAGACGGAGCGACGAGGAATTCCATGACCCAATCGGCGACGATAAGCAAAAGTAACGATCTCGCGGCGCTGCGCGAGGAGCTCGCCTACGGCTACCGCGTCGTGGCGCATGCAGGGATCGGGCATGGCCTGCTTGCGCACCTCACCGCGCGGCTGCCGGGAGCGGGCACATTCTGGACGTACCAATTTGGCCAGAGCGTCGAGGAGGTGCGGATTGCGGACCTGCGGGAATCCGATTTCGAAGCCAATCCGATCGAGCCCACCGCCAGGATCAATCCAACGCTCAGGGTGCACGGCGCGATTTATGCGGCGCGCGCCGATATCTGCTGCATCGCGCACCATCACGGCGAAAGCTGCGTTGCCATGGGCGCCATCGGCGCCGTGTTGGTGCCGTTTGACCGCAACGCGGCGCGGTGGCATGGCGACATCGACATCATCGAGGACTACGACGACGCCCACGCAATCGCCGACCAGGGCCGCGCGATGGTCAATCGGCTGGGCGCCCGCAAGGCGCTGATTCTCAAGCACCACGGCGTGCTGGTGACGGGCCGCTCGGTACGCGACACCGTCGTTTCAACCATCGAGCTTGAGAAGTCGTTCGCGGTGCAGCTCAAGGCCATGGCGGCCGGAAAGCTGCACGTGATGCCCGACGGCGAAATCAGGGACGGCAAGAGCTTTCTCGGATCGGACGTGTTTATCGATGGAACGTGGAACTATCTGCGCCGCGCGCTCGCGCGCGAGCGGTGCGACGATATCGCTTGACGCAGCGGAGGCGAATTAGCCGTCGGAGCCAGTGCGCAGGATTTCCGGGAACGATTTCGCGAAGCTGACGGACTGCACGGGCTTCGGCGCGGCCGCCGCCGAGCTGGCGTCAGTGGAATTGGCGCCAGGGGAAACACCGCCAGTGGAGCCGGCGCCGGCGGAACCCGTCGTCTCGTCCCCGAACTCGGCGATGCCGCCATGCGCGGCAGACCATTGCGACGGCGCTTCAAGAAAACTGCGCACCTCGCGGATCACGCCCTCGTCGAAGTGGCCGCTCGCCTTGGCGACCTCGAGCACGTCCCACCAGGTCGCCAGGTGATGCAGCTGCACGCCGAGATCCTTCATATTGCCGCGGCTCATGGGGAAGATGTCATAATAGAACAAGACGAAGCAGTGATCGACCCGCGCGCCGGCCTTGCGCAGCGCATTGCAGAAATTCACCTTGCTGCGCCCGTCGGTCGCCAGATCCTCGACCAGGAGCGTGCGCGCGCCGTTGACGACCTCGCCTTCGATCTGCGCGTTGCGGCCAAACCCCTTGGCCTTCTTGCGGATATACTGCATCGGCAGGCTGAGCTTGTCGGCGATCCAGGCGGCGAAGGGGATGCCGGCTGTCTCGCCGCCGGCGATATTGTCGATCGATTCATAGCCGATCTCCGTCAGGATGGTGGACGCCGAAAAATCCATCAGCGCGGAGCGCAGGCGCGGATAGGAAATGATCTTGCGGCAATCGACATAGACTGGGCTCGCCCAGCCCGAGGTAAAGACGAACGGCGATTCGGCGTTGAAATGAACGGCCTGGATTTCGAGCATCATTTTTGCCGTCTGATGCGCGATGATGCGTTTGTCGACCGGCGGGGAAAACGTGCTCATGGGGTTCTCCGTTTATGGCGCCGTCATGAGGTCGCGCATGTAAAAACGCCGCCGGTTGCGATCCCGACGGCTTTACAAAACTCATCCTGTGCGCGACCGAACCCTTATCACCTCAATCGACCGACCAGTCAACCGGTTGGCCTGCGAACAGGGGGAGGATGTCCCCGTGATTCGGCACGGCGATGTTTTCGGCCACGCGCGCGGCCTTCTCCACCAGGGTCACGCGCTGCTCATTGGGGGGAAGCCGGTAGAATGTCGGCCCATTGAGCGATGCAAATGCTTCGAAACGGTCGAGCGCGCCCTCCTGCGCGAACACCTTCACGTAAGCCTGCAACGCGACCGGGGCGCTGAATATTCCCGCGCAGCCGCAATCGGCTTCCTTGAGGTGACGCAGATGCGGGGCCGAATCGGTGCCGAGGAAGAAGCCCGCTTCCCCGCTCGTTGCCGCCGCGCGCAAGGCCAGCCGGTGTTTTTCGCGCTTTAAGACCGGCAGACAATACATATGCGGCCGCAAACCGCCTTCGAATATGGCATTGCGGTTGAACAGGAGATGCTGTGGCGTGATCGTGCCGCCCATGCGGCCGGGATGCGCGCGCACGACCGCCACCGCCTCCGCGGTCGTGAGATGCTCCATCACCACCCGCAGGCGGGGAAAGCGCGCCAATACCGGCAGCAGCACGCGGTCGATGAAACCCCGTTCGCGGTCGAAGACATCGATGTCCGCGCCCACGAACTCACCGTGGGCGAGGAGAGGAATTTCGCGCTCCTCCATCGCCGCCAGTATCGGGTAGATCTTGTCGATGGCGGTAACGCCATGGCCGGAATTGGTGGTCGCATGCGCCGGGTAGAGCTTGGCCGCGGTGAATATTCCGTCGCGATGGCCGCGCACCAGGTCGGCCGCGTCGGTGCCGTCGGTCAGGTAACAGGTCATGAGCGGCGTGAAGTCCGTCCCCGGCGGCAAGGCACGCATGATCCGCTCGCGATAGGCCGCCGCCATTGCGGCATTGGTCACTGGCGGCACCAAGTTCGGCATGACGATGGCGCGCGCGAATTGCCGGGCGGTGAACGGAACAACCTGCGCCAGGATCGGCCCGTCGCGGAAGTGAACGTGCCAGTCGTCGGGGCGGCGGATGGTCAGCGTACGCATCCTAGATGCCGCCCACGGCAATGGCGAACATGATGTCGACTCCCTTCATGAAATCGTCGATATCCATCGCCTCGCGGGGATTGTGCGAGCCGTTGGCGTTGCGCACGAAGATCATCCCCGACGCGACCCCCTCATTGGCGAATATCGCCGCGTCGTGACCGGCGCCGCTGGCGAGCAACTCCGGCGGCAGGCCAAGCTTTTCGCAGGCCCCCACCAGCTTCCTGACGATATTTTCGTCCATTCTCGCCGGCGCCGTATAGACCCTGTCGTCAAACACAAATCCCACGTGGCGCAGGTCAGACACGGCGCGGCATTCGGAGCGGAACAGCTCGTAGACCGACTCGAGCGTGTCGCGGCTCTGACTGCGCAGTTCGAAGCTAAAATGGACTTCGCCGGGAATGCGGCTGATTGCATGGTCGGTAGGGTCGGTGCCGATCATGCCAGCGGTGACCACGAGGTCAAGCCCGCGCTCGAGCAGGGTGTTCCAATGCTCGTCAAGCCGCATCAAGAGGTCGGCGACCGCCATTACCGCGTCGCGGCGCAGCCAGCGCGGCACGGCGCCGGAATGACCGGCCTCGCCGCGGCACACGATCCGCCGATGCCGCAGGTTGCCGCGGATCCCGGTCACGATCGCCGTCGGCAGCTTGCGCGCGATCATCACCGGCCCCTGCTCGATATGGAGCTCGAGGTAGGCGAGAAATTGATCGGGGCTGACCAGGCGCTCCTGGCGCTCGACGCGCGCAACGTCGATGCCGGTCGCGATCATCGCCTCGCGCAGCGTGCGTCCGCTTCCACGCGATTGAGCCGCAAGGTCGTTCGCGTCGAGACGGCCGAAAAGCGCCCGCGCGCCAATATTCGCGCGTCCGTAAAATGCGCTTTCCTCGCCGCGCAACGCCATCACGCGAACCGGGCAGGGGGGCTCCCTATTCTCGCGCTTGAGCCGGATGAGGCAGAGCAGGCCGGCGATCACTCCGGCGGAACCGTCGTAATTGCCGCCTTGCGGCACGGAATCGGCATGCGAGACCAGCGCCAATGCCGGCGCCGATCCATCGTCGCCGGGCATCGACAGAACCAGATTTGCCACCGCATCGAAACGGCTGTGCAAGCCGTTGGCCCGCGCGACCTCGCCATAAAGATCGAGCGCATGGTTCTCGCCTTGCGCGTAGCATTCGCGCGTGACCCCGACCTCGTCCGCGGTCCGGCGGCGCAACTCCGCGAACAACTCCGTCGCAATATCCTTCAGCGGCGGCTGTTCGGTGGCGGGTTGCACGATCGCGACCGCCGTCATGGCACGGCCTCGAGCGCGTCGATCGCCATGTCGGCATCCCCGACCGCGCCGGTGAGCGCGGATACTTTCGCGATGCCCTTGCGCGCGCAGAATGCCGCAATTCCCTCGATCACGTCGAGCATGGCTTGCGGGCGCAGGAAAGTCGCGGTCCCGACCTGGACCGCGCTCGCCCCCGCCAGCATGTATTCGATCGCGTCCTCGGCGCTCGATATGCCGCCGCAGCCGATGACCGGAATATCGACCGCCTTGGCGCATTGATAGGTCATGCGCACGACGATGGGCTTGACCGCCGGCCCCGACAATCCGCCGACAATGTTTCCCAGCCGCGGCTTGAACGTCTCGATGTCGATCGACATGGCGAGGATCGTATTCGCCACCACCAGCGCGTCGGCGCCGGCATTTGCAGCCGCGCGCGCCACCGATGCCACGTCGCTGGTATTGGGCGTCAGCTTGACCCAGAGCGGCATGCCGGTGACCGCGCGCAGCCTGGCCACGACCGCATCGGTCGCGCGCGGGCTCATGGCAAAGGCCTTGCCGCCCTCCTCGATGTTGGGGCAGGAGATATTCGCCTCGATGGCGGCGATGCCGGGTAGATTAAACTGCGCCGCCAGGTCGGCGAAAGCGTCCGCCGACGGCGCGGAAATGCTCACCACGAGCGGGCTCTTGAAGCGGCGATAGAACGGCAGAGTTGTCGCGATGAAATGCGCCACGCCCTTGCTCGGAATTCCGATCGAGTTGAGCATGCCCTGCTCGACCTCGGCGACGCGTGGCGTGGGATTGCCACTGCGCAATTCGGCGGTCACGGTCTTTGCCACGAGGGCGCCGAGCCGCTCGAAGGGCACGATCTGTGCGAGGCCGTCGGCAAACGTGCCCGACGCCGGCATGACCGGATTGGCCAGCGACAGCGCGCCGATCTTGACGCGAAGGTCTACCATGACAACGCCTCGTCGAGATCGAAGACGGGTCCTTCCCAGCACACTCGCCGGCTGATCACGGCATTCGCAACCTTGAAGTTGCGCACGCAGCAAAAGCACATGCCCAGGCCGCACGCCATCTGCTGTTCCATGGCCACCTGGCCGGGTACCGACAATTCGCGGCCGAGCCGTTGCAGCAGCAACATCAGCCGATTCGACCCACAGGTGAAGAACGCGTCGGCGCGTCCGCCATCCACCAGCCGCCGCATGATCGCTTCGACATTGTCCGGCGCGCTCGAACCGTCGCTGTCGAACACGGTATCGACGCGGGCGCCGATCTGCGTGAAGCGCGCGACCGACATCAGTTGCGCGGGACCGCGCGCGCTCAACACCGCGCTCACGCCGATGCCGCGCGCCGCGGCCATTTCTGCCAACGGCGCCAGCGTCGCGAGCCCGACGCCGCGCGCCAGCACGACGATGCCGCGCCAGTCGCGCGCGAGCGAAAAGCCAATTCCCAGTGGGCCAAGCATGCGCAGCGTGTGCCCGCACGCGAGCGTCGCCAGGCCGCGCGTTCCGACGCCGGCGACCTTGTAGAGGAACTCGACCTGGCCGGCGCGCGGATCGGCCTTGTAGACGCTCATCGGACGCCGCAGGAACGGCTTGTCGCGGTCGGTCTGCGGGCATTCGAGGTGGAAGAATTGACCGGCGACGGCACGCGGCGCCGGATCTGGAGCGTGGAGAACGAGGTGGCGATATTCCGCGTTGACCGAGGCGTGGGCGACGACGAGCGCGGTCACGTCGGCGGCGTTGCGCTCGCTTGCCGCCGGAACAGGCCTGACCTTGGGCAATAACGCTTCCATGACCGGCGTCCGGGTTCAGCGGATGATGCGGAATATGGCCGTCGAGACCTGCGGAACATAGGAAATGAGCATCAACACGACGATATTTGTCGCGATGAATGGCCAGATTCCGCCGATGACAATCTCAACCGGCCGCTTGAGGGTCGAAGACGTCACGAACAGATCCAGCCCGAATGGCGGCGTGATCATTCCGATGCAAATATTGAGGCAGACGACGAGCCCGAAATGCACCGGGTCGATGCCGAGGCTGACCGCCACCGGAAAGAATGTTGGCACCAGCACCAGCAGGATCGAGTTCGGGTCGATGAACATGCCGGCAACAAACAGGATGACGTTGACGATCAGGAAAAACTCAACCCAGCCGACGTTCCACTGTGCGAAGAGCTGCGTGAAAAACGCCGGCACCTGCGCCAGGGTGATGAAAAACGACAACAGCGACCCCATCGCGAGAAGAATGAATACCACCACGATGGTGATGGCTGAACTTTCCGCCACCTGCATGAGCGCCCGCAGCCCGAACGATCGCAAGATCAGCACTTCGACGACAAGCGCGTAGACGACGGCAACGGCGGCGGCCTCGGTGGCGGTGAAGGTGCCGCTGTAAATTCCACCGAGAATGATCACGGGCATGCCGAGCGCGACCAATCCATCGCGCAGGGCCGCGAGCCGCTCGCGCCTGCTGGCGCGCGGGAATGCGCCAGCCCGCGAGCGCCAGGTGACGATTTGCACCTGAACCATGAACGCGGCGCCCAGCACGATGCCGACGACGAGGCCAGCGGCGAATAGGTCCGCGATCGAGGTTCCCGTGAGCCAGCCGTAAATAATCAGGGTAATGCTTGGCGGAATGAGGAGCGCGCATTCCGCGCTCGAGGCGATGAGCCCGAGCGCGAATTTTTCCGTATAGCCGGCCCTGACCAGTTCGGGATGCAGGAGCCGTCCGAGCGCCGCGACCGTCGCCGGCGCCGAGCCGCAGACCGCGCCGAAAGCCATGCAGGAGGCGACGGTGGTGTGGCCAATGCCGCCGCGGTAATGACCGAGATTCGTTTTCACGAGATCGGTGAGGCGGCGGGCGATCGTGCCGCGCGCCATGATGTCGGCCGCGAATATGAAGAATGGAATCGCCAACAGCGTCGAGACGTTGACGCCGCCGAGCAATTTCTGCGCAATGGCGATGGCGGGAATGTCGGAAAAATAGAGAAGCCAGGCAAGAATACTGGGAATGCCCATCACCAGGAACATTTCGAAGCCAAGCGCCAGGAGGACCGCGGCGAGGACGCACAGCAAGATCACGGACATCGTCGCCTCCCGGTCGCGCCGCGCGACGTTCAATGTTCCGCGGGCGCGCCGGCGATCGCGGTGCGGTCCTGAAATCCGACGAGCTCGAGCAGATAGCGCAATGCCAACAGCGAAAATCCAACCGGAAGCGGCGCGTAAAGCCCGGCCATTGTAATTCCCAGGGTTGGGCTGATCTGCCCACTTTGGAAAATGAATATCGCGAGGTCGAAGCTGATCTTGGCGAGAAAGGCCGCGAAAACGAGGCCCGTGACGTTGACGAGCCGCGCGATCGTCGCGATCGCCCAGCGCGGCAACCGGTCGAGGATCACGGTCATGGCGATATGCCGGCGGCGTTCGAGGGCAAGACCGAGCCCGACGAAAACCAGCCAAGCGAGCGCGAACAGCGTTGCCTCCTCGATCCAGGCGAGTTCCGTCGCAAGTCTTGGGCTGAGCGTGCGCACAGCGACATTGACGAAGAACATGATCGACATGGCGATCATGATCACCGCGACGAGCGCGCATTCGACGGCGCGGATCTTGGCCACTAACATCACAAGCATGGCTGTCACCCTTGCCGCCCATCGGCGCGCCGCGCCGGCGGGCATCGAAGCCGACCGGGCGCGCCGGAAACCAAAGTCCCGACGCGCCGATGCCTGCCTAGCTCGCGATGCCCAGCCGCTTGATCTCGGCGTGATAGATCTCGAGCGCCTTCTTGCCCTCGTCGCCGGCGCGCTGGGTATAGGCGATCTCGGCCTTCGGCAGCATGCGCGCGCGCCACTCCTTGCGCTCCTCGTCGCTGAGGGTGCGAATCTCGACCTTCCCTGCGGCCTTGATCTGCGCCAGCGCCTTGGCCGTCGCCTCGTCCTTCATCTTCTCGACCTCGGGCCGAACCTCGATGAAGACCTCAGTGATGATCTTGCGATGGCCGGCGGGCAAGCCGTTCCACCATTTCGGGTTGAACAGGACGACGTCCTCCATCGCGCCGTGGTTCGACACCACGAGATATTTCTGCACCTCATCGAATTTCATCGTCGTAATCGTATCGAGGGGATTTTCCTCGCCGTCGACGACGCCGGTCTGCAGCGCCGTGTAAAGTTCGCCGAACGGGAGCGCGATGGCGTTGGCGCCAACCGCGCCAAACTGCTCGATGAGAATCTTGGAATCCATCACGCGGAATTTCTGGCCGCTGAACGCGGCGAGATTCGTCAACGGACGGTTCGACGTCATGCTCTTGCGGCCATTGGGCCATAGCGCCACGGCCACGAAGCCGCGCGAGGAGAAGCTATCGAGAACAAATTGTCCGAACCTGCCGGTGCGCAGTTCGTTGGCCTTGGCCGGGTCGTCCGGCAGCAGGAAGGGAATGTCGAAGACGGATACGACCGGGTCGAAGCCGCCAAGAAAAGCCGCTGGTTCGACGGTGCATTCGAGCGAGCCAAACTGGGTTCCCTCGATCATCTGCCGGGCGTTGCCGAGCTGCGACGCGGGGAACAGCTTGAATTCAACTTCGCCGTTGGTGCGCGCCGCTACGAGCGCAGCCACTTTCTCAAGGCCGCGGTGACGCGGCTGGGCAGGCGACTCCAAGTGGCCGATCTTGGCCGTATGCTTGGCTGCGGCAAGGGCGAAAGAGGAATTGGCGGCCACGATGACGCCGCCGCCGGCCAACTGCAGAAATTGACGTCGTGAATTCATTGGTAACCTCCCATTCGAAATCGCGAAACAGTGCTCCGATCCTGTCTCATTTTTTATACTACGGCCGACGACAACCCTCTGTCAATGGACGTGACCCGAAATTCACACGCGTCGCGCGCGCATGGAGTTATGCGCGCAAGCGCCGAGATCGACGATTTTTGCCGCCGCGGGTGCGCGCGCGGCGCCGTGAATTGACGCCTGTCGCCTGGCACGCGCCGGCGCGCGCGCTCGCACCTTGGTCGGGCGCCGCGACAACCGCTAGGTCGGCGCGCTCGCGAGTATGGCGCGCAGTATCCTCGCCCCGCTCTCGCCCTTGTGCGCCTGCTGCCACTGGCTCGCGATCGTGTCCTTGAACAGCCGGATCGCTTCCGGCGCGGACGTGGCCATGGCGATGCCGGAGGAGATATTCGGCTGATCGCCGAGCCGGTAGGGGCTCACCGTCACCGCCGCGGAATCGTGCTTCTCATAGACCTGAAACGTCTGCGCCGGCGGCGCATCCTCGACGACGCCAACCTGGGCGCCGATCGGCGG
>JACQAE010000286.1 GCA_016195095.1 Pseudomonadota bacterium | reverse complement strand
TACCAGGAAAGCTTGTAGCGGGCGCCGACGCTTTTCGCTACGCCGCCGTCAGCCTTCGCAGTTAGCGCGCCGGTGAGCCGCAAATGGTCGAGGACTTTCTGCTCGGCGGCGAGGCGCGCAACCCAATGACCGTCATTCGACGACCGCGTTGCGCCGGTCGATAGGCTGGTACCGGTCGCCGGCAGGTCGAGCCGCGCCGTTGGCTGCGTTTCCCAGTTCTGTGCCGACGATGTCGGTGCTTCCGGGAATGCCTGCGTCGCGTTGGCCGGCAATGGCGCCGCGGCGGCAAGCGATTGCGTCAGCGAATAGCGGTTTTCCAGCGCGATCGACGCCTGGCCACCGATCGGAACCGCGCCGCCGATGGTCGCGGCGATCGTGCCCTTTTCCTCGACCGACTTGACGCGTGCCTCGAAAGCGGCGCGGCCGATGCCCAGCGGGCTGCCGGAGATCGTGGCCCAGGCGGCGCCGGAACCGCCGAGCTGGCGCGCGCGATCCTCGGCGTGCGGGGTTATTGGCGGCAGGCCACGCTGGGGCCCGTCCGGCTCGCCAGCAAGATCGAGGTCGGCGCCGAAACGGGCAGGCCAGGCAAGCGGGATCTTCCGGCTCACGCTGATGGATTGGGAACCGTCCGATTTCTGGCTGCGTGTCCAGCCCGCAGCGGCGCCGGCCGAGCCGGGGCGCGAGCGATACGCGCCGGCGCGCGCGGTCGTCGAAGCGGTCGTATCGCGTAGCGCCGCCCAATCGAGAAGCCCGAGGTTGATTTCCGCGCCATCGGCGTGCGGCCGGCTTGCGTCCTGCACATGGGCATCCGCATCCGACACGCTCCCACCCATGAGGTGCTGATGCAGCGACAGGTCGGGCGCCGGCGCCGCGCCGGAGCCTTCGCGAAAGCCCTGCGCCTGCTCGCCGCGGGCCGCAACGGTCAGCGTGACCGCGACAATGGCGACGGCAACGATCCGCAAGGATGCAGGCCGATGCAAATCGCGGTGGTGAATGAGTTGCAAGGACATTTCGACCAGGAGATCAGTGACCGGGCAGAACGGCGGCCGGCGATTTCACGGCCGACGGTAGGGACAACATTGCGCCGGGCACGAGGACGCCGATCGGGTTGGCGGGCGTTCGGCGCGCGCGAGCCATGGCGCATGCGTTTGGCATTTGTTAGGCGCCGGCCGCTTGTCGCTCCCAACGACCCCGCCGCCGCGCGCATCCGCCTGGCCACGGGCGCCGTGCCGCGATCAGCCGGGCCATCGACGAACAGGCAAGACGCGGCGATCAGACCCGATCCGCATGCGGATCCTGTGGCGCGTTCTTCCACTGCGCCATGCCCTCGGCGATGACCTTGGTCGAGGCCAGGGCCGACTGGCTAAGCTGCGCATAGGCGGTGACCTCGCGCTGCACCCGCTCGCCCTCGCGCTGGAGATAGTTGCGCAGCGCCTGAAGCTCATGCATCAGCCGGTCGATTTCCCGCGTCGATGCCGTCGATACCCGTTGCACCATCGCATTGACATTCGCGCTCAAAATGTCGCCTCCCGTGTCGAGATGGGAACGCCGCAATGTCGCCACGTCCCGGCGCACGAATTCGCGAATTTCACCTTCCACTTCGTTGTCCTGCGCGTGAGCAAATTCCGACGGCCGAGCGGTCTTGAAGATGTTCATTGCCATTGCCCCATCCAATCGCGGGCACCCGCCATGGCGGCGCGCACCGCACCTTTCCGACGGCCGAATTGCGCCACGTGAATTTGTCGGCTTCGTGGTGGCTCGGGGGCGTTTTCCGCGCGCGATTGCGACCGCGAACCCGCAATCCTCGCCGCTTGCGGTGGGCAAAAAAAATCCGCCGGCGCGAGGCCGGCGGATTTGGCGGAAAGATCGATTGGCGCCTCAGCGGCCGAAGAGCACTTCCCACGGCGTCCAGGCGAAGCGGTAATTGAGCCCGGCGCGCACGAGATCGCCCGAATTGCTGGTGCGTGCGGTGACGGTGGCGGCGCCCAGCGGATAGAGCAGGTTGCGGTTGCCGAGGTCGTAATGCAGGTATTCGAACTTGGCCGACCACGGTCCCCAGCCCCATTCGACGCCGCCGCCGGCGGCCCAGCCATAGCGGTACTTGCTGTCGGCAACTCCGCCAACCAGCGGCAGGTGGGTAATCGTCGTTTTCACCCGCCCGCTTGCCAACCCGCCCGTGCCGTAGAGCAGCACGTTGTCGAACGCGTAACCAACGCGCCCGCGCGTCGTGCCGAACCATTCCATGCGCTGGCGTTCGACATTGGAGACGCCACCGAGCAGCACCGTCTGTGTTTTGTCGAAATCGACATAGGAAATATCGGATTCGGTGCCGAGAACCCAGCGGTTAAATTGCCAGTTCGTGCCCCATTGGAAGCCGCCGATGAAGCCACGCTGCTTGTGATTAAACAGCGACGTGACGCCGGCCGGAAGCGCGGGAGAGCCCAGCAGGCTGGTGTGGTCATCGGCCCACGCGTAGCCGGCATGGCCGCCAATATAGAAGCCATACCAATTATAGCCGGGAGCGGCGACCGATGCCGGTGCCTTGACCGGCATGCGCGCCGGAATATCGGCGGCGCTCGCCATGCCGCTGGCGACGATCAATCCAAGCACGCCGCAAAAAACGGCACGAATGCGAATCATTGAATAGGCTCCTATGGACCAAGGAAGAATAATGTCAGCGCTGCCGCGGCCGAGCTAGTGCAAAAAAGCCACAGCCGGCGGCGAAAAGTGTGAATTCACAAGCAAATAACAACGAAGCCGGGAATCGCCGGCGGACCGACCGGCGGCGAAAATCGTGTGCCTTATTGTGGATAGCCGAAGATGATCTCGGCGATCTTGGCGCTCACCGCGCGCATGGCGGCATCCTTGGAATCGTACTGGTTGGCATTGGCCACCGCCGCGCGGGCGGCCTGCTGCGTCTTGGCCTCGAGGACGAGGCGGACACCGAGATTGCATCCGCCGGGGAGCTTTTCAAAGGCGCCCCCGTTCCAGTCGACGACCGAGGCCGAGCCGTCCTTGTCGAACCCGGTCAGGCGGAACGGCTTGCCATTGGCCTTTTCAAGCCCGGCAAGCGGCATGCCGAGGCGAATGCCGCGCGGGCCCGACCAGGTCGTCTGCTCGTTGAGCACCACCAGGTTGGTGCCGACGCGCGAGGCCTCATTGTGCCAGAGCACTTCGACGCGCTGCTTGGGATTTTTTGGATAGACGACCGACGCCATCAGCCGCGAGCCTTCCGGACCCGCGACCTGGGTGAAGGTGATGTTTTCCGAGCCGAACACCATGGCAAGCTGGAGATGGCTCGACCCCTTGGAGAAGGCGCCGTCGCAGCTCACCGTGCGCGCGGTCGCGGCGCGGCCGGCGCGCCGGCCCGTGGCCGGCGAACTGCCGGCGTCCCCGGGCGCCGCAGTGGTGCCGGCGGGTGCGGCGCGCGCCACCGGCCGCGCCGCGGCGCGCGGTGGCGGTTGGCGCACCTGGCTCGGCGAAATCTTTTCGCTGTCGTCAAGTTCGGGCTGTTGCGCGGATGCCGCGCCTGGCGTGGCGCGCGGTCGATCGGACTGCTGCGCAAGCGCGCCGCCGGCCGCGCCAAAAGCGAAGGCGAGAACAATCGCCAGGCAGATGGATCGAGAAAGCATGGTGGTTCCCCGCTGATCTTTCGCGACGCGGCCGGCGCGCAAATTTCAATGAACCGGCGCGCGCGTTGGCTGCTGCCCTCGGTGAGCATCCAGCATTCGCCGCGAATTTCGGCAAGGCTCTTGATGACGGCCGGTTCCGGCGCGGCCGCCGCGGCCGCCGCCGGCGCGGCCGGCGCGCCCGACGACGTTCCGGATAGGGCGAATGGACCGGCATTGCCGGCGCAGCCCGCCAGCAACGCCGCCGACATCGCCCACGCCGCGCATCGAGCGGTTACGGCAATGGCGCGCGCGGATTTGGCGGGGCTTCGCTTGTGCATGATGGTCGCGACCATAATCATCTCCCCGCGCCGCGCAACCTCCCTTGCCGCGCCACCCCGCGCGGTGATGGTCGCGGCCGCGCCAGTGGTTTTGGTCGCGAACGCCGTCTCGTTCAGGCCATGGCGGCGAGGCTGATGGCATGGCCGAGCATCTGTTCCGCTGCATCGAAGCTGTCGAAAACGGCCTTGAGGGACACGAGCCTGCCGTCGCGGAACCGGGCAAATAGCGCCACGCGCAGGCTCAGAACGCGGCCGGTCGGCTTATGCACGGCGCCAAACCGCACAATGGCGGCGGCGCATTCGCCGTCGACGAGTACGCTGTCCTGGTCGCAGGCGCGCATTTGCAGGCAGGTCGCGGTGGCCGCGCACATGTCGAGCACCGCCGCCTTGCCGCGCCGATGGCCGAAAATGGGCAGCAGGTCGATGGGACCGAACACCATCCAATCCACGTCGTCGTCGATCAGCGCGGCCAGGGTTGCGAGTTCGCGCGTTGTCAGCGCGTCGCGGAAAGCGCGGCAAAACGCGCGCATCGCATTCTCGGTCATAATATCCTTCGTCCTTGCAACGGAAAAATCGGCCGCTCATCGCGCCAGGACCGCCTGCACCGCAACCGCGTCGCAAGGCGGTCCCGTTTCTTCGATCTTGTCGTATTTTCTGCAGTGAATTCGGCTCGAGCGCGGAAAAATGCGGGCGAGGACGTTTTGGCGGCCGTTCGCCACTACCGAAAGGCCAAGAATTCGGTTGTGGTGGAGCCTTGCTTAAACCAAATGCGGCGACGAGCTATGATAATTTTGCGTAGCTGACGAGCATCATGTGCATCGTTGCGCGTCACTTAGCCGGCAAATCGTGTGGGCAGGCGCCCAAGTGCGGCTTTCTTGCGCGCGGGTGGTTGGCCGGCCCCTGCGTTACGCCGTCGCGGCGACGCCGACCGGTTCAGCAGCCAAGCTCCACCTTACGGCGTGCGCAATAATCGGGGCACAATTTCTGTCGCCCGGCCGCGCCGATGCAGCGTTTCATACAGGCGTCGAAAAAATTGGCGCCGCAAGCCGGATTTTTCTTCTTGCCTTCGGCTTGCGCGTTGCCGGCGGCGAGCACGATCGCAACGATGAGGTAGCCGAATATCCGCGTCATGAGCGCCCCACGATCCAATGGAAACGCGGCCCGCGCCGCCGGCGCAGGCCGAAGTGTTTCCGCCAACCTGGCCTGCGCCGCGCGCCAAACGCAACGCGTGGAGCGGGCAAATGCCGGTTGCTCGGGGATACTAGAACTCCTTGCCGAGCTTGGCATCGACGGACATCTTGCCGCTGCCGCCAAACACCAAGGCGAGGGCGACGACACCCCAAAACATCGGGTACTCGAAGCCGAGCTTGGTCCAGAAGAAGCCGTTGCCGATATGAACCTTGAACACGGCCACCGCCATGATGACGACGACCAATGCCGCCGCCGGCCGGGTGAGCAAGCCGATCATGATAAGAATGCCGCCGAAGAATTCGACCGTGCCCACCAAATAGGTCAGGGCCATCGCGGGTTCGAGGCCAATCTTGGAGAACAGGCCCGCGGTCGCGGCGCGATTTCCACCGAATATCTCGAAGAGTTTCTGCGCGCCGTGCGGGATGAGGGCGAGGCCGGTAATGATGCGGACCAGCGGGTAGCCGCAGTCCTGGACTTTTGCATAAGCCGGCGCAAGCGCAGGAATGTATAGTTGCATGGTGTTTCCCCCCGTAAGCGTTATCGGCGACGTTTCGTGCGCCGCGGCCAAAGCTTAGAGCATTTTCCGGCAAAGGGGGAACCGGTTCACTGCAGAAAATGTGATCAAGCCCAGGAATGCCGAGCGCTTTGCGATGCAATCGAAACGGCAAGCGCTCGAGCCCGAACGCGGGCGCGCCGTCGCCCAAATGGTTCATGCGATTTGCCCACTTGCAATAGATTGCCCCCGGGTGGGAGCCGCGATTGCACGTGGTCGCCGGCGCGGCGCCAAGGCCTACTTCTTGCCCGGCTTGCCGGCACCCGGCGCGAATGGCGACGGCGTTGAGAGCGCGGGATTTTGCATGCCCTTCTTCTTGAGATTGTGCGCGGCTTTGGGTTTCTTCTTCTCCTTGTTGCTGCGCATTTGCCCCTTCGCCATGACGGCTCCTCCTGTGCTCAATAGCCGGCGCGGCCGGCGGATGGGTTGATTCTAACGGACGTTTGATTCTAGCAGAGGCTTGCCATAATGGCATCGGCGATTGCGCCGGCTCAACCGTGTTGGTTGGGTGGCCGCGCCGGGAGGATCGGCCGTGAGCAAGGTTTCGCCCGACGTGTGCCAGGACCTCGCGCCCACCGGCGCGCTGCGCGCGGCCATCAATCTCGGCAATCCGGTGCTGGCGCAGGGAACGCCCGCGGCGCCGCGCGGCGTCACCGTCGATCTGGCGCATGAACTGGCGCGGCGTCTCGGCGTTCCGGCCGTCCTCACCTGCGTCGACGCGGCGGGCAAGTCCTTCGAGGTGCTCAAGGCCGGCGGCGTCGACGTGGTGTTTCTCGCCATCGAGCCGGTGCGTGCCGCCGAGATCGCGTTCACCGCGCCCTATGTGCTCATCGAAGGCGTCTACGTCGTGCCCAAGGATTCGCCGCTGCGCCGCCCGGCCGAGCTTGACCGCGCCGGCCTGCGCATCGGCGTCAACCGCAACTCGGCCTATGATCTTTTTCTCACGCGCACGCTCAAGCAGGCGACATTGGTGCGCGGCGACGACGGCGTCGCGCTGCTGCGCGCGCAGGGGCTCGAGGCCGCCGCCGGCGTGCGCCAGCCGCTCGCGGCCTATGTCGCCAAGCATCCCGACACGCGGCTGATCGAGGAGCGTTTCATGGAAATCCGCCAGGCCATGGGCACGCCGCATGGCCGCGCGGCCGGCGCCGCCTACCTTGCCGCGTTCGTCGAGGAGATGAAGGCCGGCGGTTTTGTCGCCCAAGCGCTCGCGCGCAGCAACCAGCCGGACGCCGTCGTGGCGCCGCCGGCGTAAAGCCTTTCCCGGCGCGGCGGGGACCGGCGCGCGGCGGCAGGTTGCGCGGCAGGCGCGGCTTGCGGGATGAGGCTCTGGGTTCGACATGCGGGGGCCTTGCCTGCGGACCTTGCGTCCCGGTCGCGTGGCGGCGCGCGGGCGCGCCCGTATTGTCGGCGGCGCCGGGTGCGCCGTTGTCGCGTTGCCCGCCTCGGCGCATGAGGGGGCGGAGCGCCGCAAGGCGCGGGCAGCATTCCACGCCCGGCGGGGCGTGGCGCGCATCCGGCGGGATGCGCACGCCTCGCGGCGCGCCGCCGCGGCATTTTCCGGTTCCAGGCCGCGCTTCTTCGCGGCCGCATTGGCGCGGCGCGAATGCAGCGAGCACCTCGCGGGGCGGTCGTCGTGCCGCCCGGGTCGATGCCCGGAACCGCCCGGGAGCGATGGCTGCGAGCCACGCGCGCGGGGGCCGCGCCCCGCTCCGCCCTGCGAACGCCTCCGGAGGGCGCCCTCGGCGAGCGGGTTAAAGGAATAAGATGGCGATATCATACTTTACAAACCCATTCTCGCTCGGCACAGCCGTTCGAAAGGCGGGAAGCCAAGGGCAAGGGCATCTCCTTCTACGCCCCGCGCCGCTCTTTCGGTTTGGCTATCTTCTTCAACTCCGCCTCAAATCGTC
>JACQAE010000285.1 GCA_016195095.1 Pseudomonadota bacterium | reverse complement strand
CTTGAACTCGGGCCATTCGCGCCGGTGCGGCCGCATTTCGAGGCGTTCCTGGGCGAACGCATCGAGGCTGGCCCGGGCTACCAGATCGAGCCGGCGCTCGTGGATGCGGTGACGCAACGCTGGCGCGGCGCGGCCGAACGCCTTGGCTATCGCTGAGCGGAGGTATCATGTCTTTATCCGCGATCGTGGCGGAGAACGTCTTTTGGGTCTGCGTGGTCGTGTGGTTCCTCATGCGCGTGCCGCGTCAGCGGCGCGCACGCCTTGAAGCGGTGGCGACCAGCCGGCGCGGTGTCGCCGACTTCATCGTGCGCCAGGTCGCCGCGCTCGGATTTGGCGTGCTGCCTTTCGTTTATGTGATCACCAAGATTCCGCATTTTGCGACTTACCCGTTCTGGCCGCCTTTGGCCTGGATCGGCTCCGCCGTATTTCTCGTTTCATTATGGGTTTTTTATCTCACGCATCGCGAACTCGGCCATAGCTTCTCGCCAAGCCTTGAAATCCGCCGCGCGCATCGTCTGGCGACCGGCGGCGTCTACCGCCAGGTGCGCCACCCGATGTACGTTGCCTTCCTGCTCTGGGCGGTGGCGCAGGCGCTGCTCTTGCCCAATTGGGTGGCGGGTCCGGCCGGCCTTGCCGGATGGTTGGTACTGTTCGCCTTCCGCGTCGGGCGCGAGGAGCGCATGATGCTGGACGCCTTCGGCGACGAATACCGCGCCTATATGGCGCGCACCGCGCGGCTCGTCCCAGGCCTGTACTAAGACCGCCACGCGCCCGCTAGCGCGGATGCGTCGGTAGGCGTGCATTTCTTCTTTTCGCGGTTCTCGCGGCGAGCCCGCTATCGTATCGCTGGGGAAATACCCTCGTCCGCGGCGGCGGCAAGCTCGCGCAAGAGCTCGCTGCGGAAATCATGCGCATCGACCTCGATCGCGTGGCGTGGCGAGGGGTCAAACCGCCAATGCGGCGAGGCCATCTCGCGCGCGATGCGCGCGTCGATGTCGTCGGGGCGGCGCAGGCGTCCGGTCATCTGCGCCACCGCAATGCGCGCCTGGTAGTCGGCCAGCGTCCAGATGCAACCGATCGGTTGGAAAAGGCCGATGAAAAACAGGCTGTCGATGCGCGCATGCATCATTTTCAGATAAAGCGGCGGGCAGCGCGTGCGGTCCCAGTCAACGTCCGCCGCGGGTAGGAACGGAAATTCCATGCGAAAGCCGGTGCCCCAGATGATCGTGTCGAACGCCTCGACCTTTCCGTTCGTGAAATGCACGCGCTCGCCCTCCAGCCGCGCGATGCCGCCGCGCGGCAGCACGCGGCCATGGCGGAAGGCGTCAAGGATGGCCGAATTGAGCGTCGGATGCGTTTGCAGCGGATTGCCCGCCGGCGGCTCGAGGCCGTAGGAATGCCACGGGCCGATATAGAAGCGTAGCCCCAATCGCAAGAGCGACGGCAACATCGCCCGTGGCAGAAAGCGCGACACGGCGTAGAACGCGTCGATCGGTGTGCCGAGAATGAGCTTGGGAAATATATAGGCGCCGCGTCGCATGCTGATGCAGGTGCGCTGGGCGGTGCGCGCGACATCCACGGCAATGTCGCAGGCTGAATTACCGGCGCCGACGACGAGAACACGTTGCCCGCGGAACGGATCGGCGCGCCGATAGGCACGCGAATGCAACGTCTGGCCGGTGAATTCCCCGCTATAAGTTGGCACGACAGGTGCGCGGTGATGCCCCGTGCAGACCATCAGGTAGTCGAAAGTCTCGCTCGTGGCGCCCTGCGGCCCCTCGCTGCGCACGCTCCAGCCTCCCTGCGCATCGCGCCGCGCCTCCACGACGCGGGTGCGCAGCCGGATATGTGGCCGCAACGCGAATTTATCAGCGTAGCTCTCGAAATAGGCGAGGATTTGCCGGTGCGAGGGAAAATCGGGATAGTCCGACGGCATCGGAAACTCGTCAAACGCCGAGAGCCGGCTCGACGAGATGATGTGCGTTGATTCATAGACGCTCATGCATTGGGTGTCTTCGCGAAAGACCCAATTGCCGCCGATAGCGTCGCTGTCGTCGTAGCACACGACTTCGGATAGGCCCGCGCCCAGCACGTTACGAAGCGCGGTGAGGCCGCAGGGGCCGGAACCCACGATGCACACGCGCGGCCGCGCCGCCGCCTTGACGGGATGGTTGATCATCGCACCCAGGTCTGATCGAATATGCTGCGAGCCGCGCGTCCTGTGCATGACAGGCCGCCGGCCGGCGCGGCGGCTGCACCATCATTTATCGCGCGGTTGCCCTGGGCGCGCGCCTCGGTTATTGACGCGCGCGGCGTTGCGAGCGCCCGGACTTTCGACGCCATCACGACAATCATCCCTGTACTTCGAATAGGCCGATACTTTAATATCATTGCTTGCGCGGGCGCGTGGGGTGTCTCCTTATACGATGCAACAGTTTGCGGTACGAGTCTGGGCGTTCGTTCCAGACCAGGACATCATGGGGGACTGTTTGCCTCTGCTATGTGATGCAGAACGGCGGCAGGCGACGCGTATCGTGCCGGCGGCCGAGCGTTGCGCCTATGTCGTCACGCGCGCGTCGCTGCGCTCGCTGCTCGGCAGCGAAATCGGCGTGTCGCCTGTGGAAATCGAGTTCACCTGCAATGCTTGGGGCAAGCCGTCATTGGCGCCAGCGCATGGCCGCGCACGGCTCGACTTCAGCGTTTCGCATACACGCGGCCTGTCGGTGATCGCCATAGCGCAAGACGCGCGGGTGGGCGTCGATGTCGAGCGGCGCCGCCACGTGCCCGACAGTTTACGCATTGCCGCCGACGTCTTCGGCGAAGGCGTGGCGCGCCGGCTCGGCGCCGTGCCGGACGAGGGCCGGGACGACGTGTTCCTGCGCCTATGGACCGCCGGGGAGGCCAGCGTCAAGGCGTCCGGCCTCGGCCTCGCCGGTACCGGCGGACCGATTGCGCTGTGCCTGGCGCACGACCATGCGCCGCGTTTGGGCGGCGAAAATGACGTGGATAGCGACGAAGGCGGTCGCCGACGGCTCGTTCCCCTTGCGCTGCCCGTCGGCCACGTCGGCAATATTGTCGCGCATTTCGACGGCGCGGATCGGCCCGCCGCCTGCCCGGTGGAGCTTGGCTGCCTGGCGTTGCCAGCTCCCGCGATGTGTTAGGCGCTCATGCAGATTCCAAGCACAGGGTCCGACTACGGTGCCGGCATCGCGATCGTCGGCATCGGTTGCATTTTGCCAGGTGGCGTCGATTCACCGGAGGGCCTGTGGCAATTCCTCTGCGCCGGCGGCGACGCCATCATCGAAGTCCCCACCAGCCGCTGGAATGTCGACAGCGTCTATGACCCGGACCCGGGTACGCCGGGCAAGAGCGTGACGCGCTGGGGCGGGTTCGTCGAGAATATCGACGGCTTTGATGCCGCTTTTTTCGGCATTTCGCCGCGCGAGGCGGCGGTCATGGACCCGCAGCAACGCATGCTCCTGGAGACGGCGTGGCGCGCGATCGAGGATGCCGGCATCGCGGTGGAAAAGATCGCTGGCACGCGCACCGGCGTCTATATCGGCATTTCGCACAGCGACTATCACGGTATCCAGAAATTCGGCCGCTTTGACATCGACGTGCATACCAGCACCGGTGGCGCGCTGAGCATCGCCGCCAACCGGCTCTCGCACCGGCTCGACCTGCGCGGGCCGAGCGTGGCCATCGATACCGCCTGTTCCTCATCGCTGGTGGCGCTCGACCTTGCCTGCAACGCGCTGCGCGCGGGCGAATGCGAGGCGGCGCTGGTCGGTGGCGTCAATGCCATCCTCACGCCCGACGTCACGATCACCTTCAGCCGCGCCTCGATGCTCTCGCCGGACGGTCACTGCAAGGCATTCGACGCCCGCGCCGACGGCTATGT
>JACQAE010000284.1 GCA_016195095.1 Pseudomonadota bacterium | reverse complement strand
CTCGCCGACCAGCGCTTTCCAGTCCGCGGCGGTCAGTTCGGTATCGAGATGATAGCCCTGATCTTCCTTGGCGATTTCCAGCGCTTCCTCGAACGCGCCATGGTCGAGTTCCAGTACCACGTCGGAATACATCTGGATGAACCGGCGGTAGGAATCGTAGGCGAAGCGCGGGTTACCGGTCTTGGCGGCGAGGCCCTCGACGGTGACGTCGTTCAGGCCGAGATTGAGCACCGTGTCCATCATGCCCGGCATCGAGGCGCGCGCGCCCGAGCGCACCGACAGGAGCAGCGGATTGTCGGCGTCGCCGAAGCGCTTGCCGGTGATCGCGGCGATACGATCGAGCGCGCGCGCGACCTGCTTTTCCAATTCCTTGGGATATTTCTTGCCGTTGGCGCAGAAATCGACGCAGACGCGCGTCGTGATGGTGAAACCCGGCGGCACCGGCAGTCCGAGCCTCGCCATTTCGGCGAGATTGGCGCCCTTGCCGCCGAGAAGGTCGCGCATCGCCGCCCTGCCCTCGGCACCGCCGCCGCCGAACTGGTAGACCCATTTGGCCGCGCGCGCGGCATTCTTCTTGCGCGCTGGCGCGGTCTTGCGCGCCGCCATGGGCTTGCCCGCGACCTTGCGCCCGCGCGCCGATGCCGCTTTCGGCCGCGCCTTGGCGCGAACGGAACTGCGGGGGGGCGCGGGCTTGCTCGGTCGTTTCATACGTGGCATCCATCCGCCGCCTTGTGCCGCCCGTCGGGACACGGGCCGCGATCAGCCAAGGCGGCCTGCATTGTACTGCGCGTCATAAATCACGGACGACCTGCACCTAGCAAGCCATGCGGTATCGTCCGCAATCCTCAAACCGGGCTTGCCGAACTGGAACCGTTGACGCGCAAAAGCGATGATCGCCGCATCGGGCGTCGCCATGGCGCGCCAACCGCCACGCGGCCGGCGCCGCGCTCAGCCCCCGACCAGCGAGAAATCCGCGACCACGCGCGTCGCATCGCGAATCGCGTTGAGCAGCGCCAGGCGATTGGCGCGCAACGCGCCGTCATCGACATTCACCGTGACCTTGTCGAAAAAAGCATCCACATGCGGGCGCAGCTTGGCGATGGCGGCGATGGCCGCGGCGAAATCCTCCGTTGCGACGGCGGCGCGCGCCGCATCACGGGCAATCTCGGTTGCCGCCGCGAGGTCCTCTTCCTCGGCCTGGCGGTAGAGCGCAGGGTCGGGCGCGCTGGAATAGATCGCCTTGTCCTTCTTCTCCTCGATGCGCAGGATATTGGCCGCGCGCTTGACGCCGGCCAGCAGGTTCCTGCCGTCGTCGCTGTCGAGGAATTTGCCGAGTGCCTCGACGCGATCCACGATGGAAATCAGCGTGTGCCCCTCGCCGAGCGAGCGGGCGGATAGCACCGCCGCGACAAGATCGTGCCGTGCCTTTTGATCGCGCAGTTGAACGGCCAACCGATCCTCAAAAAACTCCATGAGATTATCGATTTTCTCCGCAACCGCCGGAAATTGCTGGCCAAGCACGTTCTCCCAATGCCACGCGGCGACCGCATGCAGGCTCAACGGGATGCGATTGACAAGTGCCAGCCTGATGATGCCGAGCGCCGCTCGGCGCAGCGCATAAGGGTCCTTCGATCCCGTCGGCTTCCCATCGATGGCCCAAAAGCTCACGAGCATGTCAATTTTGTCGGCGAGCGCCACGGCAACGCTCACCGGATCGGTGGGGACGAGATCGTTCGGCCCCTGCGGCTTGTAGTGGTCCTCGATGGCGCGGGCGACCGCTTCGGCCTCGCCCTGCGCGCGCGCGTAATGGCGCCCCATGAGGCCCTGCGTTTCGGGAAACTCGCCGACGACTTCGCAGGTGAGGTCGGCCTTGCACAGCCTCGCCGCACGTTGCGCTTGAACCTGGTCCGCGCCTACGACCGGCGCCAGCTCAACGGACAATCGTTCAATGCGTTCAATGCGTTGTGCCTGTGTTCCGAGTTTTTCATGGAATATGATCTGGGCGAAGTTGGGCAAGCGGTCTTCAAGCTTCGTCTTTAGATCGGTTTCATAAAAAAACGCCGCATCCGCGAGCCGCGCGCGGATCACGCGCTCGTTGCCGGCAACGATCGCGGCGCCGCCGTCGGCCGCCTCGGTATTGGCGACGAGGATGAAGCGGGGCGCCAGGCGCTTGGTCGCCGGGTCGCGCAGCACGAAGCATTTCTGGTTGTTGCGGATGGTGGCGCGCACGACGGCGTCGGGGATTTTGAGGAAAGCCGCGTCGAACGCTCCCATGAGCGTCACCGGCCACTCGACGAGGCCCGCAACCTCCTCGAGGAGCGGCGCATCCTCGACCAGCTCGAAGCCCTGCGCGAATGCCAGATTGCGCGCGTCGGCAAGGATCATGTCGCGGCGGCGCTCGGGGTCGAGCACGACCTTGGCTTTTTCGAGCTTGGCGGCGTAATCCTCGAAGCGCCTGACGGTGAATGGGGCCGGCGCGAGAAAACGGTGGCCGCGCGTCGTATTGCCCGACGCAATGCCATCGAGCGTGAACTCGACGATGTCGGGCTCCTCGGTCTCCGGGCCGAAGGTCGCGACGATGCCATGCAGCGGCCGCACCCAGGAAAGCGCGCCCGGCCGCGCCGAGCGCTCGCCCCAGCGCATGGATTTCGGCCAGGGAAAGGTGCGCACGACCAGCGGCAGCAGCGCGCGCAGAACCTCGTTCGCCGGCTGTCCCGGCTTTTCGATCAGGGCGACGTAGAAGTCGCCCTTGCGCGGGTCCTTCTGCACGCTTGCCTCGGTGATGGATGCCAGCCCCGCCGCCTTGAGGAATCCCTGGATCGCGCCGTCGGGCGCGCCGACGCGCGGCCCCTTCTTTTCCTCGCGCAGGTCGGGCTGGCGCACCGGCACGCCATGCACGACCAAGGCCAGCCGGCGCGGCGTGGCGAACGCCTTGGCGCCCTCGTAGACGAGACCAGCCTCGACCAGCCGCTCGGTGACCAAGCGCCGCAAGTCATCGGCCGCGCGCGCCTGCATGCGGGCGGGAATTTCCTCGCTGAAGAGCTCGAGCAGAAGGTCGGGCATGGCGATCCTTGTTGGCGCTCAGCCGCCGCGCACGAAGCCGCCGCCAAAGCCGATATCATAATCGCGCAGGGCAAAGACGATGCGCTCGCCGCTGCGCTCGTAAAGGCTCATCGACAGCGTCACGTCGGCCATCGCCTCGCCGGGGCGGAACAGCGTTCCCAGCAGCTGGCCGAACGGATCGTCGAGCACGCGATGCAGCCAGACCACGGCGCGCTCATGGTCGATGCGCACATTGCCAACCGACCAGGCGAGCGGCAGCGGCGCGCCGGCGCCGCGCTCCAGGTAGATGGCGAGCGTGCGCAGCGAGCGCTCAAAGGGTTGCAGCAGCCCGTGCAGCGGATCGCCGGCGAGGCCGCGCAATGTCAGCGGCGCGTCGAGCCGCAGCATCGGCATGGTGCTGTCGTCGAAGGCCCGCCACAGGCGCGCCTTCCAGGCCATCGGCTTGAGCTCAAGCTTGAAGCAACGCTCGCTCGCGGGCACTTGCGTTCCCGCGTATGTCTCGAAGCGATCGCCGCCCGACACGCCGCAATCTCACAGCGCTTCGTGGCTGCCGTCGCAGAACGGCGGCGTCTTCGTGCGCTTGCACGCGCAAAAGCGCACCTTGCGGTTGCGCGCAGCCTTCCATTCCAGGGGTTCGAACCCGTGCCCCTTGTGCGAGCCGTCACAGAATGGTTGCGCCTTGGAGCGGCCGCACCGGCACCACCAATGGCTTTCGCCTTCCTTCACCTCCATTTCGATCGGGGCGCGGCCGCCGATTTCGGGCTCAGACATCTCTTTCCCTCTCAATTGTTGCAGATACGTCAAGACGCTCAACAAAGTAGGTGTCAGAGCTACCCGGCTCGGCATATAGCGAGATTAAAATATTCGACTGACTATTCAAAAGGTTTGCGATCTCACCGAAACTTGTTTTTCCGATAAAGAAGTAAAATCTCGTGCCATCTCCTTCAGCTTTCGTTGACAGCCCGATGGAATTGGCTGGCAACTCATTAAATTTTTCCGGCCACACAGTTGCATCGCTCTTCGCTTCTAAAAATGTCTTCCCATAAATTATCATTTCAACAAATTCTGACCGCTCGCTTGAATCCGTTACGCCGATGTCAAACACACGAGCGTTGCCCCAGATTTCGGCAATACCAACGAAAACGCTATTTTGTATCGCGTACCGAACGGTCAAGCGATCCGCGACCAGATGGATAGAACGAGACCACTTAGACTCGTTCACCGCAGTCCTCCACCGCCATCCGTCTTAAGCCACGCCTCGCCGCAGGCCTTGGCGAGTTCGCGCACCCGCAGAATATGGCTTTGCCGCTCGGTGACGGAGATCGCGCCGCGCGCGTCGAGCAGATTGAAGACGTGGCTCGCCTTGATGCACTGATCATAGGCCGGCTGCGCCATCAGGTGACGGCGCGCGCTTCCGGCGCCGTCCCAGCCGGCGGCGAGATATTTGCGGCACGCGGCCTCCGCCATGCGGAACTGCTCGAACAGCATGACAATATCGGCATGCTCGAAATTGTGCCGCGAATATTCCTCCTCGGCCTGCCGGAAGACGTCGCCATAGGTCACCGTATCGTCGCCGTCGCGGCCGTTGAAATTGAGGTCGTAGACGTTCTCGACGCCCTGCACATACATGGCCAGGCGCTCAAGCCCATAGGTCAGTTCGCCGGCGACCGGCGCGCATTCGAAGCCGGCGACCTGCTGAAAATAAGTGAACTGCGACACTTCCATGCCGTCGCACCAGCATTCCCAGCCGAGCCCCCAGGCGCCGAGCGTCGGGCTTTCCCAATCGTCCTCGACAAAGCGGATATCGTGCAGCAACGGATCGATGCCGATGGCAAAAAGCGACTTGAGATAAAGGTCCTGTAGTTGCGGCGGCGATGGCTTGAGGATCACCTGAAATTGGTAATAGTGCTGCAGCCGGTTGGGATTCTTGCCATAGCGGCCGTCTTTCGGCCGTCGCGAGGGCTGCACATAGGCGGCGTTCCAGCGGTTGGGACCGAGCGCGCGCAGCGTGGTGGCGGGATGAAACGTGCCGGCGCCGACCTCCATGTCGTAGGGTTGCAGGATGACGCAGCCATGGTCGGCCCAGTAGCTCTGCAACGCCAGGATAAGGCCCTGGAACGAGCGCTGCGGGCGCAGGTGCACGGGCGTTTCGACAGCCTTCATCGGCACGATTTGCGGCGCGGTCGACATGCGCGCGGACCCTATCGACGCGCCCGCGCAGGGTCAATGAGGCCCGCCCGCCGCCGGCAATCGCCGCAATGCGCGCCGCGGCGGTCGTGGACGCGCGCGCGGGTTTCGCCCTAATCCTCGGCGCGGCCAGATCCATCGGGCGTGAATATGCCGGTGCGCGGATCGGGCCGCAGCGTCGGCAGGCTGCTGGTGGCGTTTTTCGCGGCGGCGTGTTCATGCGCCTTGAGGGCGGCATTGACGCGGCGCCACTGACGCACGACGAGGCGCGCGGCAAACGCGACGCCGACGGCGGTGAGGACGATCGGGGCGAGCGCAATCAGCGCCATGCGAAACTCCTTCAGGCGTTACAACCCGATACGCGCCCATATCGCGCGCGCCTCGATCGTCGATACGACATCCTCGGCAAGGCTTGCGGCCTGCCCCTCGCGCAAGTCGTGGCGCAGGCCGAGCGGCCGCAATCTCCCGAGCAGGCCGCGCTCGCCGCCGATCAGCGGCATGATCACCTTCTCGCCGAAGCGCTCGCGCAAGGTCGAGCGCAAGTCGCCGAGACGATCGACGATGCCATAGCCGAGCGCGGTGCGCCCGACCCAGAACTCGCCCGAGAAAATGGTGTTTTCCGGGCCCGCCAGCCGGCTTCCCCGGCGCGCCTTGACCAGGGCAATGAAGCCGGCATGGATATCCTGCTGGATGGCCTTGAGGAGCGCAACATCCTGTGGCTTTTCCGGCTGGAACGGGTCGAGAATCGCCTTGTTCTCGCCGGCGGTGTAGATGCGCCGCTCGATGCCGAGCCGCTGGATCGCCTGATGCAGGCCAAAACCCGCGCCGACAACGCCAATCGAGCCGACGATCGAGGACGCGTCGCAAATGATCTCGTCGCCGGCGCAGGCGATCATGTAGCCGCCCGAGGCTCCGGCATCCTCGATGAAGGCCAGGACCTGCAGGTTCTTTTCCTCGGCGAGTTGGCGGATGCGCTGGAAAATCAGGTGCGACTGCACCGCCGAGCCTCCCGGCGAATTGATCAGCAGCGCCACCGCCTTTGCGCGCTTCATGCCAAATGCCCTCTCGAGCGCGCGCGCGCATCCGGCCAGCGTCAGGCCGGGCCGCAACGGCGTCGAAAAGCCGATGACACCGGCGAGCCTTACCACCGGCACGACCGGCGCGGTGCGTCGCCAGCGTTCGGGCATGACGCGCGCCAACCAATCGCGGCCGGCGGCAACCAGTTGCGCCAAGTGTTCGTTCTTGCCCGGGTCGGTCTTGCCCGGGTCGGTCTTGCCTTCGTTGGTCATGGATTTTCATGTAAATGGTGCGTCGGCGTCGCACAAGGCGGGCCTTGGTCGCATGCCCAGCCCCCAGACCCGCCACCGACAATCGCGACCGCGCTGGGAGCCCCAATGCCCGCTGGATTCGCCGCCACCCCGGAACCGCCCTACTACGCCGCCATTTTCACCTCGCGGCGCAACGCCGGCGACGACGACGGCTATGCCGCCATGGCCGAAAGCATGATGGCCTTGGCGCTTCGCCAGCCCGGATGCCTTGGCGCGGAAACGGCGCGCGACGCGGCGGGGCTCGGCATCACGGTCTCCTATTGGGACACGCATGCGAGCCTCCTGGCCTGGAAACAGGTGGCCGCGCACCTCCTCGCGCAGTGTCTGGGAAAGGAGCGCTGGTATGCGCATTACGAGCTGCGGATCGCCAAGGTCGAGCGCGCCTATGGCGGACCCGCGGGACGGTAATTCCCCGTCGCGAAAAGTCGCCGTCATTTCGGCCGGGAATAAGGCTAGAATCGCTAGATTATTCTTGGGGCGCGCGCGCGCCGCCGGCAACTACTCGGGCCATGCCAAGGCCTCGCCGTCGCGCAGGACGGCATCCGCCGCGCGCGTCGCACGCCCATCATCGCCGGCGAGCAGCAGCGGCGGACATAGCGACAATGGCGCGCGGCGTGCCTTGCGCGCGCGTACCAGGATACGAATGGCGGGCGCGGCGGCGCGGGCATGCACCGGACGTATCGCGATCGCGCCGAAATTGGACGCCAGTGCCGCCAGCACCAGCGCCAGGCCGTCGGCACGGAATATGAGGAAGAGCGTGCCGCCAGGGCGCAGCAGCCTATTGGCGGCCTTTGTCCATGCCGGAAGCGTCGACGG
>JACQAE010000305.1 GCA_016195095.1 Pseudomonadota bacterium | reverse complement strand
CGGCCGATGGCGTCGCGCAGCACGTATTCGAGCTTAGGACCATAGAACGCGCCTTCGCCCTTGTTATGCGTCCATGGACGCCCTGAGGCCTGCAGCGCGGCCATGAGCGCGGATTCCGCCTTGTCCCAGACCGCGTCGTCGCCAATGCGCTTGTCGGGACGGTCGGAAAACTTGATGCGCACGTCGCGAAAGCCGAAATCGTCGTAGATCGACAAGATGAGATCGTTCATCGCCAGGCATTCCTGGGCGATCTGGGTCTCGGTGATGAACACATGCGCATCGTCCTGCGTGAACGCGCGCACGCGCATCAGGCCATGCAGCGCACCCGACGGTTCGAAGCGATGCACCTTGCCGAATTCGGCGATCTTGAGCGGCAGATCGCGGTAGGACTTGAGCCCGTTCTTGAAAATCTGCACATGGCCCGGACAGTTCATCGGCTTGATGGCGTAGACGCGCTCGTCATCGGCGCGCTGTTCGGTGAGGAACATCATATCGCGATAGGCCTGCATGTGACCGGTCGTCACCCACAGGCCGCGATCCATCAATTGCGGCGAGTTGACCTCGACATAGCCCGCCGTGGTCTGGCGGCGGCGGATGTAGTTCTCCAGCGCCTGGAACAGCGTCCATCCCTTGGCGTGCCAGAACACCGATCCCGGCGCCTCTTCCTGGAAATGGAACAGGTCCATCTCGCGGCCGAGCTTGCGGTGGTCGCGCTTCTCGGCCTCCGCGATCTGGCGCAGGTAGGCGTCGAGCGCGTCCTGGCTGGCGAACGCGGTTCCATAGATGCGGCTGAGCATCTCGCGGTTGGAATCGCCGCGCCAATAGGCGCCGGCGACCTTGATAAGCTTGAACGCCGTGCCGATCTTGCCCGTCGATGTCATGTGCGGGCCGCGGCAGAGGTCGAACCAGTCGCCCTGCCGGTAGATCGTGATCGCCTGGTCGCCGGGGATCGCGTCGATCAGCTCAACCTTGAAGGCCTCGCCCTTGTCGCGAAAGACGCGCTTGGCCTCCTCGCGCGATAGCACCTCTTTGTTGAACGGGCGGTCGCGCGCGATGATTTCGCGCATTCTGGCCTCGATCGCCGGCAGCTCGTCGGGCGTGAACGGCTCGTTGCGCAGGAAATCGTAGTAGAACCCGCTTTCGATCACCGGGCCGATGGTGACCTGCGTCCCCGGCCACAGGCTCTGCACCGCCTCCGCCAGCACATGCGCGCAATCATGGCGGATGAGTTCGAGCGCGGGTGCGTCGTCGCGGGTGAGAAACGCGATGCGCGCGTTCGTCGTGAGCGGATCGCCGAGGTCGGTGGTTGTTCCGTCGATGGCCATCGCCACGCTGCGCTTGGCGAGCGAGGGGGAAATTCCCTTGGCGACGGCGAGACCGGTGGTTCCTTCGGGATAGTCGCGATGTACCCCGTCGGGAAAGGTCAGCGTGACCATGCTTTAGCTCCGTTCGCTCACTCGCTGCCTACGAATGCAGGTAAGCATTTGCGCAAGTCCATCGCGCGCCGCCGCGCCGGCGGGACCGTGCCACCTCACGCCGGCCTTGCATCGCGATCGCCGCGTGCCCGCATATAGCAGTGCCGGCGCCGACTGCAACCCTTTCCTGCGCCGCCAAACGCCGCCGGCCGCGCGTGATTTTAGCTAAATCAACGCAAGAACCGGGGACAAAATGCCCCACAACAATCACGAGAAAATCACAGTGTCGGCACGATTGGACGACGCAATGGGGTCCGATCGTTCGGTGGCGCCGCACGGCACCGGCGGATGGTCAATGGCGTGGGCGTGCCGGGCGGCATTGGCCTCCGGTCGCCAGGTAGGGGTGGCGATGCAGATCCGGCCCAAGTCGCGGCGACGCACGCGCGCTGGAGCGATTCCCGTTTCAATTGAATCGGATAGCGCTCGATTTTCCTCGGCGTTGTCGCATTTTCCGCGGCGAACCGGTTCCTACTTCTTCGCAAAATACTCGAGGCGCGCTCCAAGCGCCATTTTCAAGACCGCAAGCGTGATCCCGGCAGCAGCAGCACGAAACGGGGGTGGTCGCTAACAGCGCGGACGCCAAGATCGTCGATCGTCAACAGTGAAGATTCGGCCGAAATGGCCGGCGGGGGTGAGTAACATGAGTGCTCCGTATCCACACGAAGAGGAACGCGACGAACGCTTTCGCTATGCACCGCGATGGGTGCGTGAAACGGCGGCGGCCGACCCGCCTGCGGCGCCGGCGATGCGCATGGCCGAGCCGGAGCCGGCCTGGCCGCTCGTGCCCGCGCGCAGCGAGGACGAGCGCGACGCCGACGCCGCCATCCGCCACCTGCGCCTGCGCCGCTCGCTCGAGCCGCGCCCGCTTCCCGATCCGCCGCAAGGCGACTGGCGCGGTCTCGGCATGGTTTTGCGCCTCGCCGGCGCGATCGGCGCGGCGGCCGCGGTTGCGGTCTCGGTCGTTTATCTGGTGCCCGGGCGCCCCGCGGCCGAGATTGGGGTGGCCGAGGCCGGCGGTACGCTCGCCAATGTGTCCTCATGGTTATTCGGGCCGAGGCAGGGCGGGGAGGCGGCGGCGGTGCCGCAGCCCGCGGCGCGGCTCGTCGTCGAGGATCGACGCGGTCCGATGAATCAGCCGCTGTCGCTCGGTATTGATCTCGTCGGCGCCACCGGCGGCGCCGAAATCATTCTCTCCGGCCTCGGCGATGGTAGCCGGCTCTCCACCGGTTCCGCGATCGGCGATGGCGGCTGGAGGCTGGCCGCGAGCAGGCTGGCGGGGGCGGCGATCATGCCGCCGAAGGATTTCGTGGGAACGATGGAAGTCACCGTCGACCTGCGCGGCGCCGACCAGACGTCGATCGATCGCAATGCGCTGCGGCTTGAATGGCTTGCGCCGCAGGCGGCGACGCGCGGGCCGGCGAGCGCGCGCGCGCTGGCGCCCGCGCCTAGGCCGACGGCGGTCGCTACCGCGTCGGCGCCGGCGGTGGCCGCCGTCGGCGCGTCGCCGGTGCCCCCGGCCGACGCAAAAACGGAACCGATGGCGCCACGGCAGGTGCGCGTCGAAAGCGTTCCGACCCGCGGCAGCGACCTTGATTCGGAAACCATTGCGATGCTGCTCAAGCGCAGCGAGGATTTCATCGCCAGCGGCGATCTCGCCGCCGCCCGCGTGCTGCTGCGCCGGGTCGCGGAGGCGGGCAATGGCCGCGCCGCGCTGGCGCTGGGCGCGACCCATGACCCGATCGTGCTCAAGCAACTCGGGCTCGTCGGCATAGCACCCGACATCGCGCAGGCGCGTGCCTGGTATGCCCGTGCCGCCGAACTCGGCGCCAGCGAGGGGACGCGCCGCATCGAGCTTCTCGCCGCCCAGGCGACGCAGACGCGCTGATCGCCTGGCGGCCGCCGCCGCTATCGCTTGCCCGCGTCGTCGTCGCCCGCCCAGGTGGCGCCGCGCGACCAGCGGCCGTAGCGCCACGGCAGATACCAGCGCGCCCGCGCCAATGTGGCGGGCACCCGATCGATTCCCGAACTGCCCCACGGGTGGCAGCGGCACACGCGTGCCAGCGTCATCCAACCGCCGCCCCACAGGCCGAAGCGGCCGATCGCCTCATCGGCATATTCCGAGCAGGTCGGCAGGTGGCGGCAGTGCAGGCCGATCAACGGCGACAAGGTGAGCCGATAGGCCTGGATCAGCGCGCGCGCGGCGATGCGCGGGAGGCGCGAGAGGTAGCCCAATCCGGTCGCGGTCGCGCGCATGCGTCGGACGATGGTCATGGCAAACGATCCATTGCGGACGCCGGCGGCGGCCTTGTCGCGGCGGCGGCGCGATATGATAGGATCATCGCGGCACATTCGCACGTCGCCAGTATGACGACCGCACGGGCCGGGAGGGCTGGATGTCGCGAGCCGCGATCCTGATTGTGTTGGTCGCGGCGGCCTGCGCCGGCACGGCCTTGAGCAACGCGGCGGCGCAGACCTCGCCGCCCGCCGACCCTCCCATACCAGCCGCGCCGGCGACGCCGCAGGCGCCGGCGGCAAAACGTCCGCCCATGCAGTTCGACTGGGTGCGCGAAGGCCCCGCCGACCAGTGCCGCGATCGCTGCCGCGAATGGATTTCGGCGAGCGGCGACATCGTGGCGGAAACGCCCAGGCTCTTCGTCGCCTTCGCGCAGACCCGCGACGTCCGCCGCGCGACGATCGTGCTCGATTCGGCGGGCGGGGCGGTGGGGCCCGCCATCGCGCTCGGCCGGCTATTGCGCCGGTTCGAGGTGGCGACGAGCGTCGGCAAGACGATCAAACTCGCTGGCGCCGATGCCGAGCGGGCATCGCTTTCGCCAAAAGGATTTTGCGCGTCGGCATGCACGTTCGTCCTCATGGGCGGCGCGCGCCGCACGGTTCCGGCGGGAGCGCGCGTCCTCGTGCACCAGATCTGGCCGGGCACAAAGCGCGAGGACGCGCTGGCGGCGAACTACACGGCCGGCGACCTTTTGCGCCTGCAGCGCGACCTGGGGCGCGTCGCGCGCTATCTGACCGATATGGGCGCCGACATTCTCCTGTTCGAGACGACGATGCGCGTGCCGCCCTGGGAAACGCTGCGCCCGCTCACGCAGGACGAGGTGCGCCTCATGCGTCTGCACGTTACCGACGACCCATTTGCGCCGGTAGCGACGCCGCTTGAGGCTCGGCCCGCGGCGCTGCCGCTGCAAGCGCTGGCCGGCAGCGTGCGCGGATGGACGGTGACCGACGCGTCGGGCGCGCGCGGGCTCGTGCGCAAGCATCCGATCACGATCGAGGGCGAGGAAATCGGCAGCTTTGAATTGTCGCTGACCTGCGGCGCCACCGCCGGCGGCTATGCCGCCGCCTATGTGGAGACGCGCCGTCTCGCCGACGCGATGGATGACCGGCTCAATGCCGTGCTCATCGCCATCGGCAAGGAGCGCGCGCAGCTCAAGATCGAATCGTCGGCGGCAGAGGCCGGCTCGGGCGAGCTGCGTTCGCAGGCGCGCGGCACGCTGCCGGCCGTCCTGGTCGAGGCGCTGGCGACCGCGGAGGGGCGTGGCCTGATCGTGGCGACGCGATCGATCGCTAATGTGCGCACGGCGATCCGCATCGGAAATAACGGGTTTGCCCCGGGATACGCCCAGACCATCGCCACCTGCGCGCGGTGACGCCGGTTGTGGCCGTTAATTTGTCCGATAAGCCCGCGCTATTGCGCGATCATGGCTAACTTTGGACACGCGCGGCTGCCGCCGGCGTCCGCCTGTGGCACCTATTGCGCCGCGGCCGCCGCGCGGCTGCGCGCCTGCGCCGCCTCGATCGCGGCCACGACCGCGTCGAACGTCAGCAGCGTTGAGGCATGGCGCGCCTTGTAATCGCGCACTGGCTCAAGAACGCCGATTTCGGCCCATTTTCCGCTTGCCGGCGGCGGGCCGTTTTCCTTGAGCATGCGCCGCACCGTGGCGCGCAATTCGCCGAGTTCGCCGGCGGTCGATCCGATGACGTGGCGCGCCATGATCGAGGACGACGCCTGGCCGAGCGCGCAGGCCTTCACGTCATGGGCAAAATCGACCACCGTGTCGCCGCGCATCTTGACATCTACGGTAACGATCGAACCGCATAGCCGGGAATGAGCGATGGCGGTGCCGTCCGGGTCGGCCAGCCGGCCGATGCGCGGGATCGAGCCGGCAAGTTCAAGAATGCGCTGGTTATAGACGTCGTTGAGCATGAATTGCCGATCGTGCCGCCGATGACCAGGAGTTGATTGTGTTAACGGCACAAGCGATTATATAGGGAACGCCGGTCGAAGGCCAAAGGCCATCGACCGGTTTGGGTCGCCGCCCAGGCGCCCCTCCAAATGGGAATGCGGCGTCCGGTTGCCTTGGCGGTTTGCGCCTTGGCCGCCAAAACGGCGCGCCCCCCGGTGACACATCCGGAGCGCGGATCAAACCGCGGCGCCGGTCGAACGGAGCGATCATCATGGATGCCGTTGTCAAGAAGCTGTCGGTTGACCCAATGCGCGCGGAGGTCTATGCCGCGCCCGTGCCGCCGGGGCCGCGCCCCTCGCGCGCGGAGGCGGAGGCCGCCGTGCGCGTGCTTCTCGCCTATGCCGGCGACGACCCCGCCCGCGAAGGCCTCATCGAGACGCCCAAGCGCGTGGTGGCGGCTTTCGACGAGCTTTATTCCGGCTATCGCGAAAGTCCGATCGAAATCCTCGATCGCACGTTTTCCGAAATCGGCACCTATGACGACCTCGTCCTGGTGCGCGATATTTCATTCCATTCCCATTGCGAGCACCACATGATGCCGTTCGTGGGCAAGGCGCATATCGCCTATGTGCCGGTCGAACGCGTCGTTGGGCTCTCCAAGCTCGCGCGGCTGGTCGATGTGTTCGGCCGTCGGCTGCAGACGCAGGAGCATCTCACCTCGCAGATCGTGGTGGCGATCGACGAAATCCTCAAGCCGCGCGGCGTTGCCGTGATGATCGAGGCGGAGCATACCTGCATGTCGCTGCGCGGCGTGGAAAAGCCCGGCGCGCTGACCGTCACGACGCAGTTCACCGGCATGTTCCGCAACGACCCGACCGAGCAGGTGCGTTTCATCAACTTGGTTCGCGGCCCCGGCCGCTGAGACCGCGCCGCCGCGCGCGCCGAGCACGCCCGTGTCCGAACAGCCAATTCGCTTCGCGCCCCCGGGAAGCGCGCAGGATGTCGAGGAGGGTCGCCAATTCACCCCGCGCTTCGACGCCGGCGGCCTCATCGTCTGTGTGGTCAGCGACGCGCGCTCGGGCGAGTTGCTGATGGTCGCCTATATGAACGCCGAGGCACTCGCGCGCACGCTCGCCAGCGGACAGGCGTGGTATTATAGCCGCTCGCGCCAGCGCCTGTGGCGCAAGGGCGAAACCTCCGGCCATACGCAACGCCTTGTCGAGCTGCGTACCGATTGCGACCAGGACACGCTATGGTTGAAGGTCGAGCAGGCGCAGGCTGGCGCCTGCCATACCGGGCGGCGGAGCTGTTTCTATCGCGCGGTTGCGCTTGACGCCACGCCCCCGGCACCGCTCATGCTAAAGTTTGATGACGAGGCGCAGGTGTTTGATCCTGCCCAGGTTTATCGCAAGCACGACGACCCCAAGGCGTGACAGTGGCGCGCCATCAGCGGGCGGCGACGGACGTGAGCAGGCGCTGCGCGCGCGCGAGGTGCGGGCGGTCGAGCATGACGCCGTCAAGCCCGACGACGCCGGCGCCGGGCGTGGCCGCGAAGGCCGCGACAATCGCCTGCGCCCTGGCAATGGCGGCGGCGGAGGGGGTAAAGACCTCGTTGATGACGGCGACCTGCGCCGGGTGGATCGCCAGCTTGCCGGTAAAGCCGTCGCGCCAGGCGTCCTAGCATTCGCGGCGCAGGCCGGCAAGGTCACGGAAATCGACATAGACCGTATCGATCGCTGCGACCTGCGCGGCGCCGGCGCCGGCGAGGCAGAGGCTGCGCGCGAGCCGATAGGGGTCGAGAAAGCCGCCGGCGGCGTCGCGGTTGGCTTGCGCGCCCAATTCCGCGGAGAGGTCCTCCGCCCCCCAGGTCAGCGCCACAAGGCGCGAGCTCGATCCGGCGAAGCTGCCACAGAGGAACAGCGCCGCGGCGGTTTCGGTCGCGAGCGCGACGACCTTGGTATCGCCGTCGGGAACCCCCGACAACGCCTCGCGCGCGGTGATCTTGGCGTCGAGATGGGTGACCGTGGCGCCGCCCTCGGCCTTGGGAAAGACGATCGCATCCGGCCGCGCCGCGATGACGGCGTCGAGGTCGGGGTCGGTCAGTCCGGTGCGCAAACCGTTGACGCGCACCAATAGGCGCGGCCGCCCGGCCGTCCCGGCGGTGTCGCGAAGGAAGGCCGCGGCGCTGGCGCGCGCAGCCTCCTTGCCGGTGGGCGCGATTGAATCCTCCAGATCGACGATGATCGCGTCGGCGCCGCTCGCCATCGCCTTGTCGAGCTTGCGCGGGCTGTCGGCTGGGACGAAAAGCAGCGAGCGCATCGGGGGTTCCGTTGTCGAATTCAAGCGCCGTGTCGGGTCGCGGCGATTGCCCGTTCGGGTACGATCGTGGATTGGATGCGATGCCCGGCCGGCTATTGCGGCCGCAGCCGCATGAACGCCTGACGCCGGCACTCGGCGACGAGCACGTCGTTTTGATTATAGGCGCGGTGGTGGAGTTCGACGATGCCGGCGTCGGCGCGCGATTTCGATAGGCGCTTGGCGACGATTTCGGTCGTGCAATGCACGCTGTCGCCCTCGAACAGCGGGTGCG
>JACQAE010000283.1 GCA_016195095.1 Pseudomonadota bacterium | reverse complement strand
TCCTCGGCGCCGCGCAGGAGATCGCCGAGGACATTCTCGGCGATCATGGTGCCGGTCGGATTGGCCGGGCTGGCGACGAGCACGCCGGCGAGCGGGCGGTGGCGATGCGCGGCGAGCACCTGCTCGCCGGTGAGCGCCCAGCGGGTCGCGGGCCCGGTCTCGATGAGCACCGCCTCGCAGCCGAGCGCGTGCAGAATGTGGCGGTAGGGCGGGTATCCCGGCGCCGCGATGGCGACGCGGTCGCCGGCTTCGAACAGCGCAAGGAACGCCAGGATGAATCCGGCCGAGGAACCCGTCGTCACCACGACGCGGTCCGGGTCGAGGTCAAGGTCATGCGTCTGCGCGTAGTGGCGCGCGATGCGCCGGCGCAGCGACGCAATGCCGAGCGCCTCGGTATAGGCGATGCGCCCGCTTTTGAGCGCGCGCCCGGCCGCCGCGATCGCGGGCTCCGGCGCCGGCGCGGCCGGTTGCCCGATCTCCATATGGATGACGTGTCCGCCCGCCGCCTCGATGCGCGTCGCCGCCGATACGACGTCCATGACCATGAACGGCGCGACGGCGCTGCGCGCGGATGGCGTGACGAGCCGCCGGGCAGCTTCAAGCATGGCATTCATCCCTCGGCGGGCGCGGCCGAACTCGCCCCGCTCCCGCCGCATTTGGCCGATCTGTCACCGCGTCGGCCGTGCAAGAATTCGTGACTGCGCCCATGTTGACCGCCCCCGGCCGCATCCTTAGCGTTGTCTGGCCGCAGACCCAGCCCGGAACCGCGATGACCGCCCGCCCGCCCGCGACCAGCCACCGTCTTCAGCGCACGCTGTCGCGCGTCCTCGCCATGGCGGTCGCCGGCGCCACCTTTGCCGGCGATCTCGCGCATGCGCAGCGCGCGCCGGCCGGCTTGCCGCTCATCCGCGACGCCGAAATCGAGCAGCTGCTGCGCGAATATACCCGACCGATTCTGCGCGTGGCGGGCCTCGCCAAGCAGAACGTGCATATCATCATCATCAACAACCGCGCCTTCAACGCTTTCGTGATGGACGGCCGGCGCATTTTCGTCAATGCCGGCGCGTTGATCGACGCGCAGACGCCGAACCAGATCATTGGCGTGCTGGCGCACGAGACCGGGCATATCGCCGGCGGGCACCTCGCCAAATTGCGCCAGGAACTGGTGGGCGCGCAGACCGCCGCCATCCTTGCCGCGGTGCTCGGGCTTGGCCTGGCGGTTGCAGGCTCGCGTTATGGCGGCGCGTCCGCCGGCCAGATCGGTGCCGCCGCACTGTCGGCGCCGCAATCGATCATCCAGCGCACGCTCTTGTCCTATGTCCGCGCGCAAGAGGACGCGGCCGACCGCGCGGCGGTCAAGTTCCTCAACGCGACCAATCAGTCGTCCAAGGGCATGTTCGAGACGTTCAAGCGTTTCTACGACCAGACGCTGTTCCAGTCGCCTTATACCGATCCCTACCTGCAATCGCATCCGATGCCGGTTGAGCGCATCGCCGCCCTGCAGGAGGTCGCCAAGACCAGCCCGTTTTGGGAAAAGCGCGATTCGGCCGAGCTGCAGGCGCGCCACGATCTCATGCGCGCCAAACTCTACGGGTTTATCGAGCGCGCCGACGCGATTGCTCGGCGCTATCCGGCGAGCGACGCCAGCCTTGCCGCGCGCTATGCGCGCGCCATCTCGACCTACCGGCATGGCGACCTGCGCCATGCGCATGCGCTGATCGACGGGCTGATCCAGGCGCAACCCAATTATCCATATTTTCACGAACTCAAGGGACAAGTGCTGCTCGAAAGTGGCCACCCCGCCAACGCCATCGCGCCGTTGCGACGGGCGATCGCGCTGGCGCCCGAACCGACGCTGATCCAGGTCATGTTGGCCCAGGCCCTGATCGCCACCAACGACCCCAAGCGCGCCGACGAGGCGATCGCCAACCTGCGCGCGGCGATGACGCGCGACGACGATATCCCGGAAGGCTATGCCCAGCTGGCGATGGCCTATGGCCGCAAGGGCGATCTCGCGCAGGCCGACCTCGCCTCGGCGCGGGCGGCGTTCGGCCGCGGTGACTACCCGACCGCGCGCCAGCTCGCCATGCGCGCCAAGACGCGATTCCCGACCGGATCGCCGGGCTGGGTCAAGGCCGACGACCTGTCGAGCTATAAACCGCCGAAACCGGCATACGGCCGCAATTGATGCCGCCGCAATCGATGCCAAGGAAGGACGTGAACCAATGTTGACCCGACTGCGCATCTTCGCCGCCGCGGCGGCGCTCGCCGTCATTTTCGCGCTTGCCGCGCATGGTGCGGCGCGCGCGCAGACTTTCAATGAGGCGCAACGCGCGGAGATCGGCCGCATCGTGAAGGACTATCTCCTCGCCAACCCGGAGCTGTTGCAGGAAGTCATCGCCGAACTCGAGAAGCGCCAGCAGGCGTCGGACCAGGAAAAAGGCAAGGCCGCAGTCGAGCGCCTCGGCGACCTCTTGTTCAACTCGCCGCGCCAGGTCGTCGCCGGCAACGTCAACGGCGACGTCACCATCGTCGAATTCTTCGATTACAATTGCGGCTTTTGCAAACGCGCGCTGGGCGACCTCACCGAACTCATGAAGACCGATCCCAAGCTGCGGGTGGTGTTCAAGGAGTTTCCGGTGCTCGGCCAGGCGTCGGTGGAAGCGGCGCAGGTTGCCGTTGCCCTCTCGCTGCAGGACAAGGGCGGCAAGAAATATCTCGACTTTCATCACAAGCTGCTCAGCGGCCGCGGCCAGGCGGATCGCGCGCGCGCGCTGGCGGTGGCCAAGGAAGTCGGCGCCGATATGGCGCGCCTCGAGCGCGACTTCGCCGGCGCCGAAGTGCGCGCGACGATCGAGGAAAGCCTCAAGCTGGCCGAGGCGTTGGGGATAAACGGAACGCCGAGCTATGTCGTGGGCAAGGACGTGGTCGTCGGCGCCGTCGGGCTCGCGGCCCTGCGCGGAAAGGTCAATGCGGCGCGCTGCGGCCAGGCGGTCTGCTGACGCCGGCCGCCATCGCCTTGCCGCCCGGCACGGGAAGGCTTTCCCTTTGCGGCGCTTGCAAATATAACCGCCGCTATCCGCCGCGTCTGCAACGGCATTGCATGCACGGAACGGCGGCCAGCGGCGCGCGATCATGGCAAAAGCGATTTATGTGCTCAACGGCCCCAATCTCAACCTGCTCGGCACGCGCGAACCCGACCGCTATGGCCATGTGACGTTGGCGGAGCTCGAAATGCGCTGCCGGGAGACGGCGCATCGCCTTGGTTTTACGACCGAATTTCGGCAGTCCAATCACGAAGGGGCGATCGTGGACGCGATCCAGGAAGCCGGCGCCAAGGCGGCGGCGGGCATCGTGCTCAACCCCGCCGGCTACACCACGACCTCGGTGGCGCTGCTCGACGCGATCCTGGCGGTGCGCGTGCCGGTCGTCGAGGTGCATATCACCAACATTCACGCGCGTGAATCCTTCCGGAGGAATTCCTACATCTCCAAGGCGGCGATGGCGGTGATCTGCGGGTTCGGGGTGGAGGGATATACATTGGCGATCGAAGGTCTCGCCCGCGCCGGCGGCGGGCGTTAGCGTCGTGGCCGATGAAAATCAAAAGGACGGCGCTGGCGCCTCGCCGCCGATCGACGCGGAGGCCATTCGCACGTTGGCGCGGCTGCTCGACGAAACCGGCCTGAGCGAAATTGAAGTCGAACACGCCGGCGCGCGCCTGCGCGTCGCGCGCGCCATGCCGGCGGCGGCGCCGGCCTATCCGTCGCATTTGCCGGAATTCGCGGCGGCGTCGGCGGCTGTCCTGACGCCAGCCACCCTCGACCCCGCCTTGCACCCCGGCGCCGTCGCCTCGCCGATGGTCGGCACCGCCTATCGCGCACCGGAGCCGGGCGCGCGGCCATTCGTGGAGGTCGGCAGCGTGGTCAAGGCCGGTGATGTCCTTTTGATCATCGAGGCGATGAAGACGATGAACCAGGTGCCGGCGCCGCGTTCGGGGACGGTGGTGCAAATCCTGTTCGAGGACGGCCAGCCGGTCGAATTCGGCGAACCGCTCGCCATCATCGAATAGCGGCGAAGCGCCAAAGGGCGGCGGCGCGGCGAAAAAACAATCGGCGATAAGGGCGGACCTGATGTTTGAAAAGCTCCTCATCGCCAATCGCGGCGAAATCGCGCTGCGCGTGCTGCGCGCCTGCAAGGAACTGGGGATCGCGACGGTCGCGGTGCACTCGACCGCCGACGCCGACGCCATGCACGTGCGCCTTGCGGATGAAAGCGTGTGCATCGGCCCCCCGCCGGCGCGCGACAGCTATCTCAACATTCCTGCCCTGCTCGCCGCCTGCGAGATCACCGGCGCCGACGCGGTGCATCCGGGTTACGGTTTTCTATCGGAGAACGCGCGCTTCGCCGAGATCCTCGAGGAGCACGGCATTCATTTCATCGGGCCCAAGCCGCAACATATCCGCCTCATGGGCGACAAGATCGAGGCCAAACGCACCGCGCTGCGGCTCGGCATTCCCGTCGTGCCCGGCTCCGAGGGTGCCGTCACCAGCGATGACGCGGCGCGCGCGATCGCCGGCGATATCGGCTACCCGGTCCTGGTCAAGGCCGCCGCCGGCGGCGGCGGACGCGGCATGAAGGTGGCGGCCTCGGCGGGCGAGCTGTCAATCGCTCTCGCCACCGCGCGCGCGGAGGCCAAGGCGGCGTTCGGCGATGACGCGCTCTACATGGAAAAATACCTGCAGCGTCCGCGTCATATCGAATTCCAGGTGCTTGGCGACGGTAGGGGCCACGCCATCCATCTCGGCGAGCGCGACTGCTCGCTGCAACGCCGGCATCAGAAATTATGGGAGGAAGGCCCCTCGCCCGCCCTCAATACCGATGCCCGCGACGCCATGGGCGAAACCGTCGCGCGTGCGATGCGCGAGATCGGCTATCTCGGGGTGGGGACCGTCGAATTTCTCTACGAGGACGGCGCGTTCTGCTTCATCGAGATGAACACCCGCATTCAGGTGGAGCACCCGGTGACCGAAATGATCACCGACATCGATTTGATCTTGGAGCAGATCCGCGTCGCCGCCGGCAACGAGCTCAGCATCGCCCAAAACGACGTGAAGTTCCACGGCCACGCCATCGAGTGCCGTATCAATGCCGAGAACCCCGTCTCGTTTCGCCCCTCGCCCGGACGGATTCTTTATTATCACCCGCCGGGCGGGCTCGGCGTGCGCGTGGATTCCGCAGTCTATCAGGGCTATGCGATCCCGCCGCATTACGATTCCCTGCTTGGCAAGCTGATCGTGCATGGCAAGACGCGCGGCGAGTGCCTGATGCGATTGCGCCGCGCGCTCGACGAATATGTCGTCGAAGGCGTCGAGACGACCTTGCCGTTGTTCCGCGCGCTGGTGCGCGAGGATGACATTATCGACGGCAGCTACCATATTCACTGGCTCGAACGCTTTCTGGCTGGCGGAGGAATGCAGCCGTGAGCGCGGCCGCGCCATGGGCGCGGGCCTGTGGCGCCGCGGCGGCGGGAGTAAAACGGCGATGACCGGCACCGACCGCGCGGGCGTGGACATCACGCCGGAAGTGGTGCTCAAGGCCTATTCCTGCGGCATTTTCCCGATGGCCGACAGCGCCGAGGATCCAGGCCTTTACTGGGTCGAGCCGGAATGGCGCGGCGTCATTCCCCTGGACAATTTTCACGTCCCGGTGCGGCTGCGGCGCACGCTGCGCGCCGACCGCTTCGAGGTGTGCTGCGATCGCGATTTCGACGCCGTGATCGCGCGCTGCGCGTCGCCTGAAATCGACCGTGGCCGCACCTGGATCAACGGCCGCATCCGGCGCCTTTACCGCGCGCTCTTCGACATCGGCCATTGCCACACGGTCGAGGTCTATGCGGGCGACGAACTGGTCGGCGGCCTTTACGGGGTGAGCCTTGGCGCGGCGTTCTTTGGCGAGAGCATGTTCTATGCGCGGCGCGACGCGTCAAAGATCGCGCTCGTCCACCTTGTCGCGCGATTGCGGTGCGGCGGTTACCAACTGCTCGACACGCAATTCGTCACCGCACATTTGCAGGCATTCGGCGCGGTTGAAATTTCGCGCCGGCGCTACCAGAAGCTCCTTGACGCCGCGCTCGCGCGGTCCGGCCGCTTTCCGGTGGGCGAAGACGAATGCGCGCTGACCGGGGCGCAGGCGCTGGCGTTGGTCGACGCGCGCTGATCCGCTGCCAGCGTCAGCGGCGCGGCTCGGGCTGGCCGGAAAAGGTTCCCGGCGGCGGTCCAAGCGTATCGGGGAGGCTTTGCGGTGGCCGGGCGCGCGGGCGTGGCGGCCGGCGCGGCGCGGGCGCCGCGTCCGGCGCGGCCGCGGCGGGCGCGGCGGACGCCGTCTGCGGCACGGTGCCGCCCTTGCAGTCGGTCAACCACACGTCATAGATCGGGTGCTCGACGGCGTTGAGACCAGGGCTTGCCGCGAACATCCAGCCGGTAAAGATGCGCTTGACCTCGCCCTGCAACGTCACCTCATCGACCTCGACGAATGCGTCGGTGAGCTGCGTTTCGGTCGGCGGGCGGGTGTAGCACACGCGCGGGGTGACCTGCAGCGCGCCGAACTGCACCGTTTCGTCGACGGCGGCGTCGAACGCGATGATGCGGCCGGTGATCTTGTCGAGACCGGAAAACACCGCGCGCGGATTGTTGATCTTCTGCGAGGGGGTCTCGGCGATGACCTCGTCGCCTTGCTGCGGCGCGGTGTCGGCGGGCTGCGGCGTGCCGCGCGGCTGGCGCTGGCCGGGGGGCAGGCCGCTCAAAGGTGTCTGGCCTTGCTGCGACGGCTGGCTCGGCGGTCGCGGCAATGCGCCCTGGCGCGGATCGGCCTGCGCCGGCGCGCTCGCCCCTCCCGGTGGCGGCGGCAGGGGCTGCGATTGCACGCCCGCCGACGGCGGAGGTCCAGGCGGTAGGCGCACCGTCGGCGGCTGGTCGAGCTGCGGCGGGCGTGGCGAATTGAGCGGCGGCCGCGCCGGCACTTCCGACGGCGGGCGCGGCGGATCGCCAAAGATCGAACCGAACTGCGCGAGCGCGGGCGCGCTGGCCGCGACGGCGACGGCAAGCAGGCCGAGTGGGAAACTCAAACGGGACATTTCGCCATCCGCGCGCGCGCCGGCGTTGCGGCGGGCTCCGCATGCCCGTTATCACGCCGAATACGGCGGGGAAAGGGCAGGTCGCGGGCCGCGCGTGTCCCGGCGGCCTCTATCACATCGACTTTATGCCTTGTGGGCGTGGCAGCGTGACGAAGTGTTTCCGCCCGCCGCCCAGGTGGGCTATTAATCGTCTGCAGCCAAACGGGGACGGGGAGTGGCGCCATGCGCGGTGTGGCCAAATTGGGTCTGGCATTCGTTGCCGCCATTCACGTCGCAACCGCCGCGCAAGCGGCGTCAAAACCCGTCGAACAGCTCTATGCCGAATGCCACAAGCGAATCGTCAAGGCGAGCGGCAAGTATCGTGAAGGCACCCCGGAGGCGAGCGCGGCGGTCGAGGACTGCGTGCGCAAGCGCCTGGGGCGGCGATAGGCGCCTGGAACATCGGCGGATGCATTGTGGCAGCAGGCGCGACCTTCAGTCGCCGGGCGTCCAGGCGCGATAATCGCCGGTCGCGCGCGGACGGCGCGCCTGCGCCAGGGTCGAGCCGCTGGGACGATAGGCGGCCGGCGTCCCGGTCATGTTGGGTCGATGCGGTTTCCACCAGGGCCGCGGCTGCACCTGCTCCTGCGTCGGCGGCGCGTCGAGCGTGTGATGCAGCCAGCCATGCCAGGCCGGTCCGACGGTGGAGGGGTCGGCGTAGTCGCGGTAGATGACCCAGCGTCGCTCAAAGCCCAGCGAGCGGTCGATAGCGCCGCCTTTGGTGCGAAAATAGCGGTTTCCGTACTCGTCCTCGCCCACCGCCTCGCCGTAACGCGCCGTCCATAGCTGCGTGCCGAAGGTCTGGCCGTTCCACCAGGTGAAGATGCGGATAAGGAAATCCTTGGGCGACATCGGATGTGCGTTGGCCAACGGGTGTGGGAACACGTTCATGCCATTGCGCGGCTTGTATGTCCACATTCCGACCTGCGATCGGCGGCGCCCGGCAGTCGATTCGCGCCAGTGCGCAAATGCGCTGGTCAAGCAGCGCTGATCGCTTGCCGCCACGCGTCCGGGGCGGTTCGAATCGGTTGCGGGTGCGGGTGCGCGTCGTTGTAAGGCGCTGCCGGCGGCCGCGATAAGCGCGGTTCGCATGGTTTGGCGCGGTCGCGGTAAAAGCATGCCGCCAAAGTCTGCGCGCGGCGGCGCGAAGACCTCGAAAAAATATTTTTGCCGCCGTGGCGGACGCCGGGCCCTTCCGAATCTGCGCGTCTTATCCGATACTTCGGCCGTGCCCAGGGCGGTGCGTGATTTATCCCCATTAACCACCATATTTAGGGATTGTTTTACGCGCGGATACTATCTCTTGACGCGCGTGACGGAGTCGTCCTAGGTTTGGTGACCGTGCGGCGCGGGTCGTATCAAGTCCCGCCGGACGATCCCTCAAGGCTCGCAGGTCGACGCTGCCGGCACTTTTCGGTGTTGGCGGACGCTGGATCTGCGACGCCCGATGGCCGCCCAGGCCAAGGCGATCGGACGAACTGCCGCGCCAAGAATGCGATCCGGGACCGCGCCTGCGGCATCCCGACGCGGCGTAGCGAGTCGTCGACAGGGAACGTACGAGCCGATCACGGCGCGGGTGGGGTCGGGACCGCGTCGCCGAACAATTGTCGGTGCGCTATGCTTCTAACGGAAGCCACGGGCGCGCCCAGAAACGTCAAGGGGCAAGGAATGCGGATCGAGCGCCGATACACGCAAGCGGGACAGTCTGCCTATGCCGGAATCGAGTTCCGGCTGACCACGAGCGAGATTCGCAACCCCGACGGTTCGGTCGTGTTCCGCGCCGAGGACGTTGAAGTCCCCGCCACGTGGTCGCAGGTCGCCGCCGACGTGCTGGCGCAGAAATACTTCCGCAAGGCCGGCGTTCCCGCGCGCCTGAAGACGGTCGAGGAGGAAACGGTTCCCGCCTGGCTCTGGCGCTCCGTCGCCGACGCCGAGGCGCTGCGCGAGCTGCCGGAAAAAGAGCGTTCCATTGGCGAGCGCTCGGCGCGGCAGGTGTTCGAGCGCCTCGCGGGTACGTGGACCTATTGGGGCTGGAAGGGCGGCTATTTCGATTCGCCGGACGACGCGCGCGCATTCTTTGACGAGCTTTGCCGCATGCTGGCGACGCAGATTGTCGCGCCCAATTCGCCGCAATGGTTCAATACCGGCCTGCATTGGGCCTATGGCATCGACGGACCGAGCCAGGGGCATTTCTACGTCGACTTCGCCACCGGCAAGCTGGCGAAGTCGAAATCCGCCTACGAGCATCCGCAGCCGCACGCCTGCTTCATCCAGTCGATCGCCGACGATCTGGTCAATGACGGCGGCATCATGGATCTGTGGGTGCGCGAGGCGCGCCTGTTCAAATATGGCTCCGGCACCGGCACCAATTTCTCCCGCTTGCGCGGCGGCGGTGAAAGATTAGCCGGCGGCGGCAAGTCTTCGGGATTGATGAGCTTTCTAAAAATCGGTGACCGCGCCGCCGGCGCCATCAAGTCGGGCGGCACGACGCGGCGGGCGGCCAAGATGGTGATCGTGGACACCGATCACCCCGACATCGAGCAGTTCATCGATTGGAAGGTTCTCGAGGAACAGAAGGTCGCGAACCTCGTCACCGGCTCCAAGGTCAACCAGAAGCACCTGCGCGCGGTGCTCAAGGCCTGCGTCAATTGCGAAGGATCGGGCGATGATTGCTTCGATCCCGAGAAGAATCCGGTGCTGCGCCGCGAGATTCGGACCGCGCGCCGCAACCATGTCCCCGACAGCTACATCCGCCGCATTATCCAATTCGCCAAGCAGGGCTATACCGACCTGCATTTCCCGGTCTACGACACCGACTGGGATTCCGACGCCTATCTCACCGTATCGGGGCAGAATTCGAACAACTCGGTGCGCGTCACCGACGAATTCCTCAAGGCGGTGGAGGCCGATGGCGACTGGGACCTGACCTGGCGCACCAAGCCGGGCAAGGTCGCCAAAACCCTCAAGGCGCGCGACCTGTGGGAAAAGATCGGCCACGCCGCCTGGGCCTGCGCCGACCCCGGGCTGCAATATCACACAACCGTCAATGACTGGCACACGTGCCCGGCGTCGGGACCGATTCGCGCGTCGAACCCGTGCTCGGAATACATGTTCCTCGACGACACCGCCTGCAACCTGGCCTCGCTCAACCTGCTGGCCTTCCGCGACGCCAGGTCGCGCGCGTTCGACATTGCCGGCTACGAGCACGCGGTGCGGCTGTGGACGCTGGTACTGGAAATCTCGGTGCTGATGGCGCAGTTCCCCTCGCGCGAGATCGCCGAGCGGTCCTTCGAGTTCCGCACCCTCGGCCTCGGCTACGCCAATATCGGCGGGCTCCTGATGTCGTCGGGCATCGCCTATGACAG
>JACQAE010000282.1 GCA_016195095.1 Pseudomonadota bacterium | reverse complement strand
CGCGGTTGCTGACGTGGTCGTCGCGCGCGGCGGCGAACAGGATCGCCTCGGCCTCCGGGCCGAACGGCTTTGCCGCGCCCGAGAGCAGCACGTGGCGGATCGCCTCCGCGCCCGGCGAGCCGCCCGGCTCGCGCGTCGCCACCACCGCCACCGCGAGCGCGCGCAGCTTTTGCACGAGCAGCGCCGCCTGGGTCGATTTTCCCGACCCTTCGCCTCCTTCCAACGTGATGAAACGTCCGCGCATTCCGCTTCCGATCGCCCGCGATGAGGGCTTTTTTATATCCGCTGCACGCCCGCCCGGAACAGGCCGATCACCATTTCGGCGGCTGCGTCGAAGGCGCGGCGCGACAGGCTGCCGACGCCCACATCCTCGCCGGCGCGCAGCGGGATTTCCAGCGCCACCTGCTCGCCGCGCCACACTTTGAGCACACCGATGCCCTGCCCGCGCCGCACCGGGGCGGCGACCGGGCCGGTATAGACGATGCGCGCATGCAGCCGTTCGTTGGCATTGCGCGCCACCATCACGCGCACCGGCCGCGGCGTCACCAGCGCCACCGAGCGCTTGGCGCCGCCATACAGCCTGGCTTCGCCGACCACCTGCTCGGCGGCAAAGAGCGGGCGCGCCTCGAACTGGCGAAAGCCGTATTCGATCAGCCGCTTGGCCTCGCGCGCGCGCTCGTCGGCGGATTTGAGCCCCATCACCACCACGACCAGGCGCACGTCGTTCTGCACCGCCGAGCCGACGAGGCCGTAGCCGGATTCCTTGGTGAAGCCGGTCTTGAGGCCGTCAGCGCCGATATTCATCGCCAGCATCGGGTTACGGTTGAACTGGCGGATCTTGTTCCAGGTGAACTCGCGTTCGCCGTAGATGCCGTAAAACTGCGGATAGGTGCGGATGATGTGCGCGGCCAGCCGTCCCGCCTCGCGCGCGGTCATCAGGTGGTCGCGATCGTGCAGCCCGGTGGCATTGGCGAAGCGTGACTGGGTCAGCCCAAGTTCGCGCGCGCGCCCCTCCATCAGGCGGGCGAAGCGATCCTCGCCGCCGGCGATCCCCTCCGCCAGCGCGATGGCGGCGTCATTGCCGGACTGGATGATCAGGCCGCGTAATAGATCCTCGACGCGCACGCGGCTGTGGATGGCGGCGAACATGGCCGAACCGCCCGACGGCGCGCCGCCCTTGCGCCAGGCATTGGTGCTGACCAGAAACTCGTCGTCCAGCTTGACGTTGCCTTCCTTGAGCTCGTTGAAAACCACCTCGGCGGTCATCAATTTCGACAGGCTCGCCGGCGGCGTGAGTTCGTCGGCATTCTTCTCGAAAAGGACGCTGCCGCCCTCGCCCTCGATGAGGATCGCGTGCGGCGCGGTGGTGGTGAATCCTTCCTCCTTCTTGGCCGTCGTCGCGGCCGTGGACAGCGTCGCCGCAAAAATCAAGCAGCAGGAGAGAAGTGTCCCGCAAATGACTGATTTATAAAAATATTTTAAATCGCCCGCGACCCGCATGCCGATCCTGCCAAGCTGCGCAATGGCAGCGCCTGCGCAATGACGATCGCCCCACACATTGATTAGCAAGGGCGGGCGCGATTAACAACCGTTCAGGCGAGGGCATGAACAACCGGATGTTTGGAATTCAAATGCGGCGCTCGCGCGGCGGCGGTTTTGCGCGAATTTGCAAGATCGGCCTGGCAACGCCGGCGCCGTCGGCACATTCGGCCGGCACCGCGATGCGCGATCGATGTCAGTAAAGGCCGCGGCCGCTGATGAGGGCTGCCGCGGCGCCGGAGCGCGAGGAGCTTTCGCCGGCCAGGGGAGCGTACGCGGCGACGCCGCCGCCGTGGCCGAATTCGCCGCGAGCGGGCTCGACGCGCGCAACATCCACATGCGCCGCGCGCGCCGGGGGGTGATCGAAGCGCGCCGTCTCACGCAGCCGCGCGCGCACTGCCGCGGCAATGTCGCGACGCCCCGCGTCGTCGCTGACCGCCTGCGGTTCGTTGAGCGAATACGGCCGTCCCGGAGGTACCGGTACCTCGCCGCGTAGCGGGCCGGCGAGCGCCAGGCCCGGCGCGAACGGGCGCGTGGAGGCGACCGCGAACGGCGCCGGCGCCGGTTGGCCCTGCCGCAGCGTCGCCAGCAATTGCCGGTCGTCGGAGCCTTCGAGCGGGGCGCGGCCGACATATTCGACCCGTACCCGCGCGACGCCATTGCCATGGAAGGCGAGCAGGTGCGCGGCGCGCGTCGACAGGTCGATCACGCGGTCGTTGTGGAACGGCCCACGATCGTTGACGCGCACGATGAGCGAGCGGCGATTGGCGAGATTGGTGACGCGCACATAGCTCGGCATTGGCAGCGTCGGATGCGCCGCCGAGAGGCTGTGCATGTCGAAGACCTCGCCGTTGGCGGTCAGGCGGCCATGAAATTCGCCGCCATACCACGACGCGATGCCTTCGACGCGATAGCCGGTACCGTCGTCGGGAAAATACATCTTGCCACCGACGGCATAGGGTTTGCCGACGCGATAGGTTCCGCCGCCCTTGGGGACCGGCTGGCCGGGCTCGACCACGCGCGGGCTCGCGCTGACGCCGTATTTCGGATCGACCTTGCGCGTGAGCTTGTCGGACGAGGAGCAATTGGCGAGCGCCAGGCACAGCAGCGCCGAGGCCAGCGATGGCACGGCTTGGCGAAGCCTTGGCCGCACGCAAGACGGCACGCGGTTTCGCACGCAGCGATGCACGCAGGCTTGCCGCATTCCCCAGATATCCCCGCGATTGCGCCCGCGCCTGCTCCCCGGCAAAGATACGCGGCTTCCGACCATGCACCATAGCGGCTTTCGCCCATGGCGAAAACGGGCGCATATCGGGTTGGTTAAGGGAAGCGTAGCGATTGGCGGCTTTTTTGTGGCGGGACGCCGCGCTTTGCGGCGCGCGAGGGCACGGTGCGGCGCCGACGCCGCCGCCCGATCATGGCGCGCGCCGGAGGCGTCGCCAGGCTTGCAAACGCGCGGCGCTTCAACCATTGAGGCCGCACGCGGAAGGGTGGCCGAGCGGTTTAAGGCACCGGTCTTGAAAACCGGCAGGGGGGCAACTCCCTCGTGGGTTCGAATCCCACCCCTTCCGCCATTTTTATGATTTGCGCGCAGCCGCCACACGCCGCGCAATGGCCTAGTGCGCCGGATAATCGTCGCCGTGAAAAGCGGATGGAAACGTTCGCCGGGCGGTCGTAAAGTTCGCAGCCGAGGCAAGACAAATCCGTTCGCAGGATCGAACAATGGCAACGAATGGACAGGAAAAACTCGATCTCACCGCCGCGCCGGATATCATCGCCTTGCAACCCGCGCCGTTTCTCTATCTGGAAAAGGTCGGGCCGTTTCAAAAATTTGCGCCGTTGGCGTGGAAGGAGTTCTGGGCGATCGCCGGCGGTAAGATCGATCACGATCAGATCGCCGCGATGCTCGCGCTCAGCCTGATCGACGAGACAAAAACCGGCGACGCCGCCTTCGTCTACCAGGCCGGCCTCCTGCTCAAGGCAAAGCCCACCACGCTCCCCGAGGGGCTGCGATTGCGCCAACTCGCGGCCGGCAAGTACGCGCGCTTTGTCTTGACCGGGTCCTATGCGCAGCTTTCCACGGCCTATCCGAAGGCCTTTTCCATTGTCGCGGAATCGAAATATCGGTTTCGGCCGGATTTCTGCATCGAAAAATATCTCAATGATCCCTCCACCACCCCGCAGGATCAGCTGCAAACGGAAATCCTCATTCCCGTGCATTAGCGCATTTTCCGTGGCGAACCGGCTCCCACTTCGCTGGAAAATGCTCTAGCCATGCCTCGCCGCCGGCGATAGGCTTTGCGCGACAATCAAAAAACGCGGCGCGCGGCGCGCGCGGCACGATGTGGGGTACTTCAGGGAGGCTGCCATGACGGGACGGCGCAGGCTTGCCCTCGCGATACTGAGCGCGGGGCTGATCGGATTTGGCGCGATCGGATTTGATGCAACCGGCCAAGCCGTGGCCAAGGACAAGGTCAAGGTCGGCTTTATCGGGCCGCTCACCGGCGGCACGTCGGCCAATGGGCTCGGCGGGCGCAACTCCGCCGACCTTGCCGTGCGGCTGCGCAACGCCGATCCCAAGGCCAAATACAGCTACGAAATGATCGGCCTCGACGACGAGTGCAAGCCCAATGTCGGCGTGCAGCAGGCGACCAAGCTCGCCGCCGACAAGGACGTCATCGCCGCCGCCACGCATTACTGTTCGGCCGTCGCCATCGCGACCGTCGATGTCTATCACAAGTTCGGGCTGCCGGTGATCGTGTGGGGCGCCGTGCTGCCCGACATCACCTATCGCAACAAATATCCCGAGGTGCACCGCGTCAACGGCACCATGATCAACCAGAACCAGCACAACGCCGAACTGGTGAGCAAGCTCGGCTATAAGACCTTTGCCGTGATCCACGACACCACCGACTACGGCAAGGGCCATAACAAGTATTTCAGCGAGGCGCTGGCCAAGCTCGGCGGCAAGATCCTCGGCACGTTCGGCGTCACCTCCGACCAGCAGGACTTCAACGCCGAGCTCACGCAGATCAAGGCGCTCAACCCGCAGGCGATCTATTTCGGCGGCCTGACGCCGATTGGCGTGCGCGTGCGCGCGCAGATGGACAAGCTCGGCCTTAACAATATCCTGTTCGACGCCACCTCCGGCATCAAGTCCGACGCCTATATCGAGGGCCTGGGCAAGCTCGCCGAGGGCACGCTCTCCTATATCGAGGGCGCACCGACCGAGCGGCTGCCCGGCGGCAAGTTCTTCATGGAAAAATACGCAGCGCAGAACTATCCCAATCCTCCCGAGGCCTATGGCGCCTTCGCCTTCGCGGCCATGACGCTCATCCTCGACGCCGTCGAGCAGGCCGGCCCCGACCGCAAGAAAGTCATGGCGATCCTCAACAACGTGAAGGATCGCGATTCCATCGTCGGCAAGGTTTCCTTCGACGACCATGGCCAGAACACCGTCGCCGCCATCACCGCTTTCGTCGCCCAGGACGGCAAATGGGTCGTGTGGGAGGACAGCGAGTATGCCGCCGGCAAGCGCAAGCTGCCCGGTCAGAAATAGGCTGGGTCAGAAATAGGCCTGGTCGGAATAGGATCGGCCGGGAAACGGGGCGGGGCGCGCCCGCCCGACCCGGCGTCGCCGCCACCCCCAGTCGCTACGGGAGCGCAGTTGCCCAATGGATGTCGGGCTGATCGCCCAATTCGCCATGAACGGGCTGATGCTCGGCATGATGTATGCGCTGGTGGCGGTGGGGTTCACGCTGTTCTTCGGCGTGCTCGACGTCATCAAGTTTTCGCATGGCGACGTGCTGACCGTCGGCGCCTTCGCGGCGCTGGCGAGTTTTATCGGCCTTGAGGCGCTTGGCGTGCATTCGGCCGCGCTGCAGCTCCTGACCATGGTCGCGGTCTCGGTCGGCGCCATGGCCGCGCTCGGTGCCGTGGTGGCGCGCGCATTCGTGCTGCCGCTGCGATCGGCCCCGGCGCTCAACACGCTCCTGATCACGCTGATGCTCGGCACCGTCCTGCGCGAGAGCGTGCGGCTGTTCTATCCCGACGGCGCCAATCCCAAGCCGTTTCCCCGCCTCCTGCCCGCGAGCTCGCTCGGCATCGGCAATTTCAATCTGCGGCTCGACAACATGATCCTGCTCGTCGCCGGAATCCTGGTCATTGTCGGCGTGCAGTTCCTGCTCAACCGCACGCGGCTCGGCCTCGCCATCCGCGCCGTGGCGCAGGACGAAGAGACGGCGCGCACGATGGGTGTGAATTTCAACGCCATCGTGCTCGTCACCTTCGCCCTCGGCTCCGCGCTCGCCGCCTTCGCCGGCGTCATGAACGGCCTTTACTACAACGAGATCAATTTCGGCATCGGCCTTTATCTCGGCGTCGTCGGCTTTAGCGCCGCCATCATCGGCGGCCTCGGCAGCATCTACGGCGCCATTCTCGGCGGCTTCCTGTTCGCCGCGGCGCAGACGATCGGCGCCGTCGCCCTGCCCTTCGCCAGCGCCTATAAGGACGTCTTCGCCTTCGCCGTCGTCATCGCGCTGATGGCATGGCGGCCGACCGGCCTCATCCCCGAGAAACTCAGCGAGCGGGTGTGACATGACACCGCCGCGGGCCGAAGCAACGTCCATCGTGCCCGGCAGCACCGCCATTGCGCTTGCCGCCTTGGGCCTGATTGCGCTCCTGCACACCGAGAACCAGGCCGCGATCATCGCCATGCTGGCGATTGCCATCGCCGGCGTGCCGTTCGCCGGCTGGCTCGGCTGGCTTGGCCCTGTGGCGCGCAGCTTTCAGCACCACGAGGCCGCCCTGGGCCGGGTCGCCCTCCTTGCCGCGCTGATCGTCGGCGGCGTCTTTTACGCCGACCATTTCGTCCTCCTCCTCATGTGCACCATCCTCCTCTACACCGTCGCCACGCTCGGCCTGAACATCCAGTTCGGCTTTGCCGGCGTGCTCAACTTCGCCGGCGCGTCGTTCTTCGGCATCGGCGCCTATACCGCGGCGGTCCTCAACCAGCACACCGCGATCGCGCATCTTTTCGTGGCGCTCATCGGCGGCATCATGGCGGCGCTGATCGGCGTGATCCTGCTCCTGCCGGTGCTGCGCACGCGCGGCCATTACGCGGCGGTCGTGACCATCGCCTTCGCGCTGCTGCTTAAGACGTTTCTCGAAGTCAACGACGTGCTTGGCGGACCGCAAGGATTGCAGGTGCGCGGCATGCGCATTCTCGGCTGGTCGTTCAACGACAATATCAACCTGGGTGGAGTCGAACTGTCGTTTTACCTGAACTATTTCGTGCTCAGCCTGCTGCTTTTGATTTTCGCCTGGATCCTGGTGCAGCGCATCGACCGCTCGTGGATCGGGCTCAATCTCGACGCGCTGCGGCTCGACGAAACGGCGGCGGCGTGCTTTGGGCTCAATATCGCGCGCTGGAAGGTGACCGCCTTCTTGCTCGGCAACTTCCTCATCGGCGTCGCCGGCGCACTGCATGGCATGCTGATCGGCTTCGTGCAGCCCAACAACTATACTTTCGCGGATTCGCTCATCCTGGTGTCGATCCTGCTTCTGGGCGGCATCGGCAACGCCTGGGGCGTCGCGGTCGCGACCATCATTGTCGTCATCGTGCCGGAGAAATTGCAGGCGATACAAGAGTACCGTTTCATCCTCTATGCCGGCCTGGTCATGCTGGTCTTGCTGTTCCGCCCGCAGGGGCTG
>JACQAE010000281.1 GCA_016195095.1 Pseudomonadota bacterium | reverse complement strand
GGCGGCAATGCCGGCGGCGGCCAGTTGGACTGCGGCCCATGGCGCGCTGATGCTGGCGATGTGGGCGGTCATGATGCTGGCGATGATGCTGCCAAGCGCCGCGCCGATGATTTTGCTCTATGCGAATATCGAGCGGCGGCGTCGCGACGCCGCGCCATTTCCGGCGACCGCGGTCTTTGCCGCCGGCTATGTTGTCGTGTGGCTCGCGGTCGCGCTAGCCGCCACCGCGCTGCAATGGTGGCTCGATCGGTCGGCGCTGTACTGGCCCGCGATGGCCGGTGCCGGCGTGCCGGTGGCCGCGGTCACTCTGACCGCGGTGGGCATTTATCAGTTCACGCCCTGGAAGCATGCCTGCCTGCGCAATTGCCGCGCGCCGCTCGAATTCATCTCGCGCTATTGGGGACAGGGCGCTTTGGCGATCGGCGTGCGGCACGGCCTGTTCTGTCTCGGCTGTTGCGGCATGCTGATGCTGTTGCTGTTCGTCGGCGGGGTCATGAACATGGTCTGGGTGGCGCTGATCGCGGGCTATGTGCTGGCCGAAAAGACCGTGCCCGGCGGTCAATGGCTGAGCTTTGGCGCCGGCGGCGCGTTGATCCTGTGGGGCGGCCGGATGCTCTATGCCGGCGCCGCGGGGTAGCGGTCGCGGCACTTCGCGCGCGCGTATTTGTTCGTCATGGGGGATGACAAATTCGAAAAGCCGTCGCAAACAGGCGGGCGCATCGGCGCGGCAGGGAAAAGCGATGGCCGGGACGGTTTCCACCAGCAAGGCGATTTCGACGACCTGGACCTTTTTCGAGGGCGACTGGCACCCCGGTAACGTCGCGATCATGGGGCCGCGCACGCACGCGGCCTGGCTCGGTTCCGCCGTCTTTGACGGCGCGCGCGCGTTCGAGGGCGTTGCCCCCGACCTTGAGCGGCATTGCGCGCGGGTCAATGATTCGGCGCGCAGGTTTTTTCTCAAGGCGGAGGTATCCGTCGAGAACTGGGTCGGGCTCGTTGGTGACGGGCGCAAGAAGTTCGACAGTCACGCCACGCTCTACATACGCCCGATGTACTGGGCGGCGGACCCGGCGCCGGGCGGCGTGCGCGCCGATACGGAGTCGACGCGCTGGTGCCTGTGCATCTACGAATCGCCGTTCCCGCCCGCGACCGGCGCCGCGATCACGCTCTCGCCGCTGCGCAAGCCGACGATCGACTGCGCGCCCATCGACGCCAAGGCGGGATGCCTTTATCCCAACAACGCGCGCGCCATGTTCGAGGCCAACGCGCGCGGCTTCGACAATTGCGTCTTGCTCGACATGCTCGGCAATGTCGCGGAACTCGGCTCTTCGAACCTGTTCATCGCCCGCGACGGCGTCGTGTTGACGCCGGCGGCGAACGGCGCCTTTCTCAACGGCATCACGCGCCAGCGCGTCATCGCGCTCCTGCGCGCGGACGGCGCCGAGGTGATCGAGACGACGTTGCGTTACGCCGATGTCTTGGCCGCCGACGAGGTATTCAGCAGCGGAAACTACATCAAGGTCGCGCCGGTGACGCGCATCGAGGAGCGCGTGCTGCAGCCGGGTCCGTTCTATCGCCGCGCGCGCGCACTCTATTGGGCCTACGCGCATGACGGGCCGGGGGCGTGAGGGTCACTCGTCGCGCTCGACCGGCGCCAGCGTGAACAAGGTCTTGATCGCGCGCCCGCGAATGTCATAGACGCGCGCATAGGTCACCCCCGCGCGCCTGATCTCCGCGATGAGCGGCGCGTCGAGCCGCGCGCAGTAGAAGGCGGCGAGCGTCATCGCGAAGTCCGCGCCGGCGGGCTCCCAGGTCGGCGTGAAATGCGCTCCGAGCGCGACCTGCGCCGGCGGGTGCGGGCCGCAGACGGCGATTTTCCACGGCCGTCCGGGCGGCGGCGCCTGCCCACGCGCCGCCAATGCCTGGCGCAGCGCCGCGCCCGCCTGCTTGAATGACAGGCCCCAATAATCGAGCATGTAACGCGACTGCGCCCCGGCGACGCCGCCGGCAATGCCGTTGAAATAGGTATATTCATAAGGGTGGATGCGCGCCATCCCGACCGCCGGCAGCGCCATGCCGGCGGCGAATAATGCGACCGTGCCAAAGAGCGCCGGCACGCCCAACCGCGCGGCCAGGCGCAGCATTTGCTGAGCGCCGAGCGCGCCGAGGACGGCAAGCGGCGGCGCCAGGAAGACGAAATGGCGGATGCCATTATAGGCGGCCGGGCGGCCGATCACGGCGATCACGATCGGCAAGAGCGCGGCGGCAACGACCATGGCCAGCGCGGCGCGCCGCGGCGCATGCGTGCTGCGGCGCGCGATCTCGACAATGGCGCAGGCCGCACCGGCAACCGCCAGCGCCATGAACATTTCGGGAAGCTTCAGGGCAAACATCTTGGGCACATAGGTTCGCGGCATATCGCTCACCAAGAGCGCTGCCCCGTCATAGAGTTCGCGCCATGGCTTTTCGAAGAACGCGGAGAAGTAGCCGACCGCGCGCAGCGGATTGAGCGGGTCGGCGACGCTCCACGGCCACACCAGCGCCATGAGCGCGTAGGCGGCGACGGCGACGGGAATGAGCGCCAAGAAAAAGCGGCGGGCGCGCGCGACCGCCATTCTCGCACCGTCGGCGCGAATGTCGCTGCCGAGCATCAGCGCGAGCCCGGCAAAGGCGTATAGAAGCCCGAGCCCGCCCATGACGCGTAGCCCAATGGAAAAACCGAATCCGATGGCGAGCAGCGCGCCCGTTTTCCATGACAGCCGTGGATACTCGCCGGCCACGCGCATGAGCGCGCAGAGCAGCACCGCCATGGCGGTGGCGAACGGCGCGTCCTTGGGATTGATGAACATGTGGCCGTAATAGAGCGGGCAGGCGGCCAGCAACAGGACGGCGGCAAGGCCGGCTGGGGCGCCGGCAAGACGGCGTGCGACGCGCCAGGTGGCGGCAAGGCCGATGAGACCGACCGCGGCGCCCAACAGGCGGCGGGTCTCGAACAGGTCGAAGGGCAGGATCTTGGCGAGAACCGCGCCGGCGAGGTCGAAGATCCCGCCATACATGTAGAGATTGACGAAGGACAGCGCGCGTCGGTCGCGCAAGCCGGAGGCATAATACGACGCCAGCAGGTCGCCATATTGCGCGTGTGTATAATCGTCCCAGCCGAGTCCATAGTCACGGAAGGTCGCGAGCGCCAGGATTGCGACGGCAATCAGCGTGGCGGCGGCGAGCGCGTCGCACCAGCGCCGAACCGACGCCGACCCGATACCGGGGAAGACTGCCGCCACGGGCCGGATGGCGGAACTCATCATCCTCACGTCCGCCGCTGATGAAAAGCGGGGCGCGCGGCCCCAATCGTCGTCGTTATGGCCGTTGTCGCGGCGGAGCCCCGACAAGCGCGCTATTTGGCGGCGTCCGCATGCATCTGGGCGACATAGTCCCAATTGACGAGATGATCGAGGAAGGCCTTGAGGTAGTCCGGGCGCCGGTTGCGGTAATCGATGTAATAGGAATGCTCCCACACGTCGCAGCCGAGAATCGGCTTGGCGCCTTGCACCAGCGGGCTCTCGCCATTGGCCGTTTTCATCACCGCGATCTTGCCGTCCTTGACCGCGAGCCAGCACCAGCCGGAACCGAATTGGGTGACGCCGGCCTGGATGAAATCCTCCTTCATTTTGGCGACGGAGCCGAGGTCGGCCACGATTTTCTTCTCAAGATCACCGGGCATCTTGTCGCCACCGCCGCCCGGCTTCATCCATTTCCAGAAATGATTGTGGTTGTAATGCTGGCCGGAATTATTGAACAGCCCGGCATTCTTGCCGAACGATCCCTTGACCACGTCTTCGAGCGATTTTCCCTCCCATTCGCTTCCCTTGAGGAGGTTATTGCCGTTGTTGACATAGGCAAGGTGATGCTTGTCGTGATGGTACTCGAGCGTCTCGCGCGACATGTGCGGCGCAAGGGCGTCATGGGCATATGGAAGATCGGGCAGTGAAAATGACATCGGCAGGTCTCCTCGGAGGTTACATTAAGTCGTCGGCGCGCGTGCAAGGCACGGCGGAACGGCCGCGCAGGCGCTGATGACGCCACTTTAACGCATTTTGTGGCGAAGTGGACACCGGCCGGTCGTCGATTATGTAATGCGGCGGATGCTGGAATCCACATATTGTTGCGCGAACGCTGATTGGCCAGCGAAATCGCCGGTCCGCGTGCGGGGGATTTCCTATGGTGGGTCAAGCCGCGCACGTGAGCCGGTGGGTGACACTGGTGATTGAGCCGGCGATTAACCCGAGGGCCTGACCAAACCATAGGTCGTCCGACCTGTGGAGCCCACGGCGTACTTCTTTTTATCAGGCGGCGCGCACGGTCGTGAGGAACTTGTCGACCTCGAGCTTGAGGCGGTTGCTCTCGCTCGCCAGCGACTGCGCCGAGGAGAGGACCTGCGCGGAGGCCGAACCGGTCTCGCCGGCGCCACGATTGACGTCGGTGATGTTGCTGGCGACCTGCGACGTGCTCGCCGCCGCCTGCTGCACGTTGCGCGAGATTTCCTGCGTCGCCGCGCCCTGCTCCTCGACCGCTGCGGCAATCGTCGCCGCGATCTCCGAG
>JACQAE010000036.1 GCA_016195095.1 Pseudomonadota bacterium | reverse complement strand
GGTGCGCGCGCGCCACACCCGCGTGCACGGCCCTTAAAATACGAACGCCGCCGGCGCGGCGAAACCCGGCAGCAACGGCCCAACGGCATCGAAAGCGGCGCGCGCGCTGATTGTTCCGCCGACGCTGGTATAAATCATCGCCCGCCCCAAGGACGGCGCGCCGACAATGCCGACCAAACACCCGCCATCGGCACGCAATTGGCGCAGAATCGCGGGCGGGACCATTTCGACGGAACCGTCAAGAACGATGGCGTCATAGGGCGCCGCCGATGGCCATCCCGCCGCCAGCGGGCCGCTCACGAGCGAGACGCTGGCGACGCGCGCCTGCGCCAACAGGCGCGACGCGGCCGTCGCCAGCTCCGCGTCTTCCTCCAGCGCCACCACCGAGGCGCATAGCCGCGCCAAGAGCGCCGCCGTGTAGCCGGTGGCGCAGCCGATATTGAGCACGTGATTCGCCGGGCCGATCTGCGCCAATTGCAACAGCTTGCCCAACACCATGGGCTTGATGAGGCGCCGCGACGAGGCGCTCGCCGGCGCGCCGATCGCGAGGTCATGGTCGAGATAAGCAAGCGCCGCCTGCGCCGGGCTCACGAAATGCTCGCGCGGCACCTCGAGCATGGCCCGCAGCAGCCGCAGGTCGGTCACGTCGGCGGTGCGCACCTGACCGTCGACCATCGCCGTTCGCGCCGCAGCAAAATCCATCATCAGCGGCTCCCGCGCCGGCCGTCCCGCTGGCGCGCGTTGTGCTGCATGGCGACGAAAAACGCAAGGCACGCGCCGCCGGCACGGTTGCCGCCGTCCCGCCCGTCCTATATAGCGAGCACGACCACATTCCCGTTGACCCGGCGCGCGAGCCCGGAATTTTCATACCCAGCACGGCCACGTGGCGGAGTGGTTACGCAGCGGTCTGCAAAACCGTTTACCCCGGTTCAATTCCGGGCGTGGCCTCCACCCTTTCGCTTGGCGCCAAAGGCCGCGTCCTCCGCGATGCCACCGCGCCGGCCGGCGGGCACCCACCCTGCCCGCTTGCGCCGCGCGCGGCGCATGTTTCCGACATGCGCCAGGCAATTTGCTGCTATGCAGCAAGTGTATGTTTTAATTTTGTTATACCAGCACCATATGGATTCTCATGCGAACGATTGGAGAGCCATATGACGAGCATCGCCATTAATCGAGCGCGCCGCTTCTGGTCAGGTTGGGGCCGCCTGTCGCGCATGTTGAGCGCGCTGATCGAGGGTATCGGCGAGGGCCGCACCCTGCACGGGCGCTACATTGAGCTGGCGCGCAAGTCCGACACGGAGCTCGCGCGAATCGGACTTCGCCGCGAGGATATCGCGCGTGCCGCCGTGCTCGGCCCGCGCCGCTAAAGCGCGCGCGGCGGCGCGGGTGTAAACCCGCCGATTGGCGCACGCGCGACATCGCGACCGTATCGTCGCCTTGAGGCCCGCGCCGGCACGCGCCGCGAAAAACTTTTTTGCATTGCTACCGGGCGTTTGTTATACGGCGCGGCAACCGCTGTTTGGCCGCGCACGCGTTCCCCGGTAGCTCAGTGGTAGAGCAACCGGCTGTTAACCGGTTGGTCGCTGGTTCGAATCCGGCCCGGGGAGCCAAAAATCGCGTTCGATGCGGTCGGTTTGCTCGCGCCCATGCCGTGGTCATTCGCAATTGCGGGCCAGGCGCCTGCGATGCGCTCGCGTCGCAGCGTAAGACCATTTCGCTTTCGGCAAATTCACCCAGTATCCGCTTGCGAAAGCGCCCTCGCGCCGCCGCCGAACGGCTGATCCGCCAGCGCGGTTGGCGGCAGCGAAGCGATCGACGGCGTTCGAACCCTCGCTCATCGCGGCAACGACAAGGCGGCAAGGTCGGCGCGCAACGCCGCCGCGTCCTTGCGGTGCGCCAACCGGTCGATTTCATCATGCGTCGTGCGCCATGTGGGGACGGCTTGCGCCAGCAAATCGCGCCCCGCATCGGTCAGGCACAAGCGGCGGCTACGCTTGTCGCGCGAATCCGGCAGGACGGTGAGCAGTCCGCGCCGCGCCAGCGGTTTCAAGTTGGCGGTCAGCGTCGTGCGATCCATCCCCAGCAATGGGGCGACGTCGCCAATACGCGGCGGCTTTTGCCGGTTGAGCGACATGAGCAGCGAGAACTGGCCGTTGGTCAGGTCGAAGCGCCGCAGCGCATCGTCGAAGCACCGGCCGATCACGCGCGCCGCACGTTGCAGATGCAGGCACAGACAGCGGTCGCGGACTTCATGGGTCACGCCGAGAGGAAGGCTGTCGCGCATGGCGATGATATTATGTTGACATCAACGTTTTGTCAATTTACCAATGCGCCGGCGCGATCCAAGGGAGCCCGAGCGCCTATGAACGTCTACATCAACCTGCCGGTGGCCGATCTCGACCGCTCGCGCGCCTTCTTCGGCGCGCTTGGCTTGGATTTCGTCGACGCATTCAGCGACGCGACCGCCCTCGCCATGCGCATCAGCGAAACCTGCTTCGTCATGCTGCTCACGCACGAGAAGTTCGGCGCGTTCACGCCGCGTCCGATCGCCGACGCGCGCCGCACGACGGAAGTGCTGACCGCGTTGCAGCTTGACAGCCGCGCCGCCGTGGACCGCTTCGCCGATTGCGCGCTGGCGCATGGCGGCGGCGCCGTGCGCGACGCGCAGGATCATGGCTTCATGTACAGCCGCGCCTTCTGCGACCCCGACGGTCATATCTGGGAGCCGTTCTTTATGGACCAAGCAGGCATGGGAGGTGCGCAATGAGCACCAGGCCCTAGGTCCGCACCTGCCTCTGGTTCGACAATGACGGCGAGGAGGCGGCGAAATTCTACGTCTCGCTGTTGGCGAACAGCTTCATCGAGCGGGCTTTCAGCCCCAACCCGGTGGGGCCGGCGCTGGTCGTCGAGTTCACGCTCGCCGGCGCGCCCTACATGACGCTCAACGGCGGGCCGATTTTCAAGCCGACGCCGGCGGCGTCGATCTCGGTCTTGACCGAGGACCAGGCCGAAACCGATGCGCTGTGGGCGAAGCTGGTCGCCGACGGCGGCAAGGAAAGCATGTGCGCCTGGCTCACCGACCGGTACGGCGTGTCCTGGCAGATCGTGCCGCAAGCGCTGCCGCGCTTGCTCGGCGCCGACGACAAGGTTGCCGCGGCGCGCGCCCGCGACGCCATGATGAAGATGCGCAAGATCGACATCGCCGCGCTCGAAGCCGCGTTCAAGGGAAAATAGGGGAGGATGATTCATGGCCTATGTCGATGGCGTGGTCGCCGCCGTGCCGACGGCCAACAAGGACGCGTTTCGCGCGCATGCCGAAAAGGCCGCCGCCGTGTTCAAGGAACACGGCGCGCTGGCGGTGGTCGAGTGCTGGGGCGACGACGTGCCGCAAGGCAAGGTGAATTCCATGCACAGCGCCGTCATGCGCAAGGACGATGAGACCGTGATTTTCTCCTGGATCACCTGGCCCTCGAAGGCCGTGCGCGATGCCGGCATGAAAAAGATCATGGCCGACCCGCGCATGCGATCGGACACCAATCCCATGCCCTTCGACGGCAAGCGAATGATCTTCGGCGGTTTCGAAATCATCGTCACCGCTTAAGGACGGCGCGATCGATGTCACCGTCGCTTTACGCGCATCCGTTCTCGGCCTACTGCCAGAAGGTTCTGACGGCGCTTTATGAAAACGCCACGCCGTTCGCCATGCGCGAGCTTCGCCCGGACGATCGATCGGCGGACGCGGAGCTTGCGGCCTTGTGGCCCTTGAAGCGATTTCCCGTTCTTGTCGATGCCGGGCGCGCAGTCCTTGAGGCAAGCATCATTATCGAGCATTTGGACCTGCACCATCCGGGCCCCATTCGGTTGATTCCGATGGACGCGGCACTGGCAATCGAAGTGCGCATGATGGATCGCATTTTCGACAACTACGTCATGACCCCGATGCAAAAACTCGTTCACGATCGGATCCGCGGCGAGAACGATCGCGATCCCTTTGGCGTCGCCGAGGCGCGCGCCATGCTCGATACCGCCTATGCCTGGCTCGACCAGCGGATGGCGGGCCGAACATGGGCGGTGGATGGGGAATTCTCACTCGCCGATTGCGCCGCGTCGCCGTCCCTGTTCTACGCCGATTGGGTGCATGCGATTGACCTATCCCACCGCCACCTTCGCGCCTATCGCGCCCGCCTGCTCAAGCGCGCCGCATTCGCCCGCGCGGTCGAGGAGGCGCGGCCGTATCGAGGGCTCTTTCCGCTCGGCGCGCCCGATCGCGACTGACATGAACCGAAGCGGCGGCGCGGGAGGCGGGCACGTGTCGTGATTGATCCGATCGATGTCGCACGACGACGCTATCAGGCCTACGCCGACAGCGACCGCGCGGCAATCGAGCCGCTCATCGCCGAGGATTTTCACTTTACCAGCCCCTTGGATAATCGCATCGACCGCGCGACCTATTTCGCGCGGTGCCGGCCAAACAATAAGCGAATAACCGGCTTCGCTTTTATTCGCATTCTGGCCGAAGGCGAGCAGGTCGTCGTCACCGATGTCGCGCGGAGCGATAGCGGCAAGCACTTTCGCAACTTGGAAGTCCTGACCATACGCGATGGCAAGGTCAGGGAAGCGGAAGTCAATTTTGGATGGAACGTTCCGCACGCCGCGCCCGCCGGAGGCCTCGTCGTTTCCTAGACCGGTCCATGTCGGTGGATGCACGTCAAAATTCGCCGCATGCGGGCTTTGAGCAACCTGAACGCCCGTGTCGCGCGTGGCGGACCGGCCGAGAAGTGGAAATGCGTTGCGCCGGTTCGCGCCGCATACGAGGCCTTGCTCAAATCCAGGGCAGGCGCAATTGATGCCCGAAATCGCTTGCGTGCTCGCGGCTCACGTCATCGAGCCCAAATTGGAACCTGTCGTCCGCTCGTATCGGCTCGCCGCGATAGGTGCCGAACAGCCGGTCCCAGAACGTGAAGACGTTGCCGAAATTGCTGTCGGTCTCGACGCGATCGGGGGAATGGTGCAGGCGGTGCAGGCTCGGCGTCACGAAGAGTGCACGGGCGCAGCGGTCGGCTGCGCGCGGCACGCGCATGTTGGCATGCGTGAGCACGATGACGACGATCTCGACGCTCTCGTAGACGACGAGCACGACCGGCGACATCCCGCTCAGCACCACAAGCGGAATCATGAAGGCGATCGAGGCGATCATGTCCAGGGGATGCGCGCGCAACGCCGAGGACACGTCGAGATGCACGTCGCAATGGTGCACGCGATGCAGCCGCCACAGGATCGGAATCTTGTGCGCGGCGACATGAATGGCGTATTGCGCGAGGCTTCGCGCCAGGAGCGTCCCGGGCCAGGCGAGCCACCACGGCGCCGCCATCCAATTGAAGAGGCCCACGCCCTGCCCCGCCGCCCAATGCGCCGACCAAATGGTCAGCACAGGCGTCGACGACGCCATCAACGCGTTGACGATCGCGAGGCCGAAATTCGTCGGCCAGCGTCGCGCGCGCTCGGCGTCGCGCGGAAATTGCGGAAAGCGAAATTCGAGCGCCGCGAGCAGCGCGATCAGGGCCAG
>JACQAE010000304.1 GCA_016195095.1 Pseudomonadota bacterium | reverse complement strand
GCGCCGAAATGTCATGGGCGGCGATCAAGTCGGCGCATTCCGCGATGATGCGCTCGACGTCCTGCAGCATCTTGAGCGGCTTGTAGGTGTCGGCCTGTCGCAGGCCCATGGACGCGCCGACGATTTCGAGCACGTTGATGATGCGCAGCGGGAGTTCGCGTTCATGCGCGCACAATTCGCGGTGGTCGGCATGATAGACCGCGACCAGCGCGTCGACCCCAGCGTCGCGCGCGGCATCCAGCTCCTGGCGGTAGAGCGTGCGTTTATATTGCGGCATTGTGTTCAGGTAATTGCTCATCAGCCCCACCGCCGGCAGGCCAAGATCGACAATTTCAAGACCCTCGACCGACGCCAGGATTTCCCGCGTCGCCCGCACCACGCCGGCAAGACCCGGATGCCAGTGCATGGCGACGCGCATGCCGACGCGATGAGTCATACGTGCGCGCAGCGCGTCGAGATGGGTGCGCAAGAACAGCATGAATGGCGTCAGCTCGAACGGCCGCGAACCGGTTGCCCGCTCGTAGGCTGGCAGCGTGGTCTCCGAAATTTGCACGTGGCAGCTCGGACACCAGGACAGCACCTTTCCGGTCTTGGCCGCGGCAAGTTTCTCGATCGTATTGGTTGCCAGGCTGCCCATGGCCTCGGTATCGGCCGCGCGCCCTTGCATGATACCGCAGCAATGCGTGGTGCCGCCCATGACGGTATAAGTAATACCGAGCGCGTCCATGATATCGAGCGCAAGCAGCGCGATATGCGGTGTCTTGAGGACGTTGCAACCGGTATAGAAAACGAAATCGACGGCTTTCGCGGGCGCTGCCGCGGTGCCGGGCCGGCGCGTTCGCTGACCGAGCCGCTCGAGCATCTCGTCATTCAACTGCATGCGTGGCAGCAGATTGGCGCCGTGGCTCATCCTGCGAAAACCTTCAACGCCCGCGCGCCGGCGCTCGCTGTGGCTACGCTTGCCGCGCGTCATGGCGGCGCGCGCCATCGACAGCAGGAAACGGGGATTGACGCCATAGTCGCAGGTCTGGATGCAGTGGCCGCTCATCACGCAGGAGTCCGCCCAGCGCCGCGCCGGTTCGGTTCCCTCGCCGCCGCCCAAAATATCGATTATGCCGCCGATGATTTCGCCGCCGTTCGCCACGATTCCCGCCGGCTGCGTAATGGGACAGACCTCGTAACACTTGCCGCATCGCGTGCAGGCATCCGCCATATCAGCGACGCGCGCGGCAAGAGCGGATTCAAACGGCGTGCGCATCGGGCGTCTCGATTCATGAATCAAAACAATCACGATGCGAACGAATATAGTCGCTATTCATCGCCCGTTCAATTGAACCGCAGGGTAATGCATTTCATCGTGTGAGGACGATGAAATCCGTCTCCAATCCTGTCTCCGGACCGCGAGCGTGATCGGAGATGATCAGCGTTGCCTCTGGCGACATCATCGCGGATATGCGCGCCACGATTTCATTAGGGATGATAATGCGATCGAGTGCGGCGGCGGCCGTCGTGGCGGGCGTCACCGCGTCGGTGAGCAACGTCTCGTCAGCCGCTTGCTTGCGCGTTGTGACGCGCACCGACCGGTTGCGCGCCTCAAGACGACGTGTCTCTTCGGGCGGTAAGGTAATTGCGATCCAGCGCAAGTCGTTGCCGCCGGCGGCATAGTCCATGGCGGTGAACAGGTGCGTGCCGATTGGCTGACTGGGTTCGCGCAGGGCGATCGGGGCGTCAAAAACCGTGGCAAAGCCCTTGCGCACGAAAAGCCTGCTTTCCTTGCGGCTCACAAAAATCGAAATGGGTCCCGGACGTGGTGGCGGTGATTTTCGCGAGCTGGCGAGATCGCCTTTGGCGTATTCCGGTTTTTCGCGACCCGCGATTTCCTCGTCGTCGCTTGCGTCGGTGATGGCCGCCGCCCCGACATCCGCCGCCAAAGGTTCAAGTGCGTCGGGGATAAGCGCCGGCGCCTTGGCGAACGCGGTGCGCACGTTTGCGGCGGTTTCGGGAACGAGCGATGGGGCGGGCAGGTCGCGGGCCTGCAATTCGACGATCGAAGGACGCAATTCCGGGACAGTTGGCCTAAACAGCGCCGGGTGAGCGATCTCGACTGGAGCGACCGGGTCATCAGCGACGATCACGCGCGCGCCGCGGCGGGTGACGTTCCACAAGGTCTGCGCGAAATCGTGCGGCAGTCGGATGCACCCGTGTGAGGCCGGATAACCTGGTAGCGGCCCCTGGTGCAGCGCGATGCCCGACCAGGTCAGGCGCTGCATGAACGGCATCGGCGCGTTGCTGTAGAGGTTGGAGCGGTGGAAGCGGCTCTTTTGTAGCACGCTGAATATGCCGGTTGGCGTCGGATTGGTGTCGGTTCCGGTCGATACGGCCGCTTCGGCCACTGGAACGCCGTTGCTGTAAAGCGTAACGCGCTGACGCGCGATGGAAACGATGATGTGCAGTGGCCCTCTCGGTATTGGCGTATTTTTGTGCGTGGGCTTGTTGGTAACGCCACGCTTTTTGCGAAGCGGCGTCGTTGCGGTCGGGACCGGCGAAGTCGCCCCGCGCGGCGCGTAACGCGCATCGGGGAAGGCGGCGCGACCGGCCGCTTCACCCCACGGCCTATTCCAAGAATTTGCCACCGCCGAACCCGGCACGCTGAACGTGATCATGATGGCACCGGCAACCGCCAATCCCGCCGGCAAGGCCGTTACCTTCTGGACCGCCGATATCCAGGACCGCCGCAACTCGCGGCTCTTCCAAACACTACGCACCGTCATGACTCCCACTACGCACCACGAACTCAATACATGAGTCGGCTGACTTGCCCCGACATTCGCGAATCCAATATCGGGGTCGGACCACTGGGCGACCCAACCTTACCGCGAAATTATTGCCGTATCGTCGCCAAATGGCCAGCGCCTGACCTGCGGCGTCGATTTTTTGGCCTGCATCCGGCCGAATGTGCCGATTTGGCGAAGAAGTGCCCAAATCGCCGCGATGGGCAGTTGCGCCGCGGTGGGCCACGAACTGGCGGGCAAATGGTGATCTAGCCATGGCCCGATATTGAACGCGGCCAGGCGCGGCACGTTGGCGCCGGTGAATCACCCTGATACAAGGCATCGCATCGGTCGCCGCCGTCTGGCAGCGCCGCCTGCCGCAATCAAATTCCCGTGGTAACCGGAAATTGAAGAATGAAACGCAGCACTGACCGCATCCTCACGACTCATGTCGGGAGCCTCATCCGTCCGCAGGCTCTGCAGGATTTCCTGCGCGCGCTGCAGGAAAAGCGGCCGCTCGACGATCGCGCGTATGCGCGCTGCCTGACCGACGCCGTGGCCGAGGTCGTCCGCCGCCAGGTCGACATTGGCATCGATATCGTCAGTGACGGCGAATTCGGCAAATCCATCAGTTGGTCGCAATATGCCCTCGAGCGGCTCAGCGGATTCGAGTGCCGCCCAGTCAAACCCGGCGCCAACCCATTCGCGCGCGGCGTCGACCGCGCCCG
>JACQAE010000303.1 GCA_016195095.1 Pseudomonadota bacterium | reverse complement strand
GTCGGGATCGCCCTCGACCACCGCCCTCGCCGCCTCGCGGATGCGGCGCAGGATCAGCGGCAGCCGGCGTACGGGATTGGCGAATCCGGCGACGGCGATATCCGCGATCGGAAACAGGCCGTGGAACCCTTCTTGCTCCATGTCGCGGCCGCCGACCCCAAAGAACTGCGCGGCAGGCTGGCGCCGGCGCAACGATCGGATCAGGGCGGCGCCAAGCCGGTCGCCGGACTCCTCGCCGGCGATCAGGCAGCAGCGCAGCGGACGCCGCGACGCCGGCGGAGATTCGCGGGTGATCATCATCAGGCCTGCGGCTTTGGCGCGATCCCATAGATGAAGATGCGCGCCGCGTCGGCGGCGGCCACCGCAAGATCGACGTTGGCGCAAAGCGTTTTCCCGGACGCGACGGCGATTCCGGCGAGGCCCGCATCGGCCGCGCCTTCCACGGTACGCGGACCGATCGTGGGAAGATCGAGGCGGTCATCCTGCGACGGTTTTGGCGCCTTGACCAGCGTGCCGACCCCCGGCGCCATCGCGACCACCCCATCCCTGCGCAACTTCGCGACGCGCGCGATCATCGCGTCCGTCCCCTCCGCCGCCTCGATTGCCAGCACGCGCCCCTGCGCGACGACGACCGCCTGTCCGACGTCATGGGGTCCGAGCGCGTGTATGACGGCAAGGCCAAGCGCGATATCATCCCCGGCGCGCGCGTCGGGACGGCATGTCGTCAACGCGCCCTCCGGCACCAGGAGTTCAGGGGCCACTTCGTGCGCTCCAACGATACGCAGCCCGAAATCGGCCTCGAAAATTCGCGCCAGTCCCGACAGCAGTTGGTTGTCGCCGCCGATCCACAGCCTGGCGAGCCGCGTCGCGATGCGCAGCGTGCCGCGATCGAACGCCAGCGAGCGCAGGCGCGGGCGCGTGACCTGGCCAATGATGCACACGTCGCGGCAGCCGCGCGCGCGCATGAGCGCAACCGGCCGCCGCAGCTCACCAAGCCGTATCCAGGCGTGCGGATAGCGCTCGATATCCGCCGACGCCACGCCGACAATGCCGAGGAGAAACGCTTCGCGTCCCTGCGCGACGGCGGCGGCGGCGATCTGCAGCGGAAGCGAGCCACCGCCGCAGACAATCGCAATCGGTTCGCGCGTATCCGTCACCCTCATTCGTCCGTCGTCATGCCGCGGTCGCGCGCGGGATGCATCAAGGCACGGCGGCCGCCACCGGCGACGAAGTCGAGAATCGTGACAACCATCCGGTCGCCGGCGAAATCACGCCTGGCACGCGCCAGCCGGTCGGCAAAATTTCCGGCGCCGCCGAACAGCGCTTTGAGCGCCCGCCGCAGGCGCAGAATGTCGGCGCGCGGCACGCCCCGTCGACGCAGGCCCACAACATTGATACCCGCCAGCGCCGCCAATTGCCCCACGGCGTATCCAAACGGAATGAGATCGCTGCGCACGCCGCTCAATCCGCCGATCATCGCACCCTCGCCGACGCGCACATGCTGGTGCACGGCGCAATTGCCGCCAAGGAAGCAATTGTCGCCGATAAAGACATGGCCGCCAAGCACGGCATTATTGGCGAAGGTCACGTCATTGCCGACCGCGCAATCATGGCCGACATGCGAACCGGCCATGAGAAAGCAGCGATCGCCGAGGCTGGTCAATCCACGGTCGTCTTCGGTGCCGGTATTGATGGTCACGTTCTCGCGTATGATACATTCCGACCCGATCGCAAGGCGCGTCGGTCCGCCGCGGTAATGCATCGATTGCGGCGGCGTGCCAAGCGAGGCGAATGCAAAGACATTCGTGCGCGGGCCGATGCGTGTATGCCCGGTCACGTGAACATGCGCGCCGAGCCGGCAGCCGTCGAGGATCGTGACATTGGCGTCAACGACGCTATATGGACCAATCGTTACGTCATCGGCAATCTGCGCGACCGCATCAACACAGGCTGTCGGGTGGATCATTGGCATTCGCGCGCTGCGACCTGGAGCTTCGTCGGTTTCGCCGGGACCGGGGGAAATTCCAGCTTTCCTTCGTTCTTGCCGCACATTTCCGCTGACATATGGCAGTCGACGGCGTTCGAAAATGGCCAAGCGACCAATCCGCTCCGATTGAATCGGCGGCGCGCCTAACATTTTGTTCAAACACAATCATTTCCGAAAACCGGTACCCGCTTTTCGGCAACACGCTCTAGGAAATCATCGCACTCAGTTCGGCTTCGCAGGCCAATTCGCCGTCCACCATCGCCTCGCCACGGTACCACCACATCGATTTGCGCCGCGCAAGCCGTTTCATGCGGTATTCCAGCCGGTCGCCGGGTACGATCGGACGGCGAAATTTGGCCTTGTCGATGGTCATGAAAAATATGTTTTCGACCTGGGGTGCCGCGCCGAGGGTGAGGATACAAATAACGCCCGCGGTCTGCGCCATGCCCTCCAGCACAAGAACACCGGGCATGAGCGGCCGGCCGGGAAAATGTCCTTGGAAAAACGGTTCGTTGATGGTGACGTTCTTGAGGCCGATGCAGGATTCATCGCCGCGAATATCGATGATTCGATCGACCAGGAGGAACGGGTAGCGGTGCGGCAGCAGCCGAATAATATCGGCTGTGTCCAAGCGTTTGAGCGATTCAACCGTGCCGTTCATCGTCGAATCCATCGCCCCTCACCTTCGCGCCGTCCGCGCCGCCCGCCGAGACCGCGCCGCCCTTGGCGGCAAGCCTGCGCAACATCAAAATCTGGCGCAAGAATTCAATTGCCCGCATCGCCGGCGAACCCAACCAGCGTTGGCCCGCCGGCACGTCGTTCATCACGCCGCTCTGCGCGCCGATCATCGCCCCGCTGCCGATGCGTACATGATCGGCCAATCCGACCTGCCCGGCAAGAACGACAAAATCTTCCATGACGGCGCTTCCCGATATGCCGCATTGCGCCGCGATGATGCAATTGCGTCCGATTGATACATTATGCGCGATTTGCACGAGATTATCGATCTTGCTGCCCTCGCCAATGACCGTATCCCTGATGCCACCGCGATCGATCGTCGAGTTGGCGCCAATCTCGACGTCGTCCTGAATGATGACCCGGCGCACCTGCGGAATCTTCTGGTGAGTGGCGCCGGGCAGGAATCCAAATCCGTCCTGACCGATCCGACAGCCGGCATGGACGAAAACCCGGTCGCCGATCAAGGCGTGGGCGATACTCGCACACGCGCCGATTGAGCAATCGCGCCCGATGCGTACGCCACGTCCGATGGCCGCGTTGACGCCGATAACGCTGCCGGAGCCGATTTCGACCTCGGGACCTATGATGGCGCCCGGCTCGATGGTCGCTCCGCTTTCAATATTGGCACTCGAATGCACGCGCGCTGCGTCGGCAAATTCGCCCAAGGAAAAAACCGGCGCCGGTCGCAACGCCTCGGGGAAAAGCCTGCCCGCCGCGTCAACGAAGGCCCGGTAGGGATGATCGACGATCACGGCGCCGACGGCGGCGGGAACATCGGCGACAAAGGGTTTGGCGACGAGGCAGACGCCGGCGCGCGTCAAACGCAGGGCCCCAAGCATCCCCTGCTTGTCGTGAAAGGCGAGATCGCGAGGCCCGGCAAGGTCGAGGGCGGCAATATTGGATATGCGCCGCTCAAGATCGGTACCGTCACGCACACTTCCATGGATCATCCGCGCGATGGCGCCGACGGTCAGTGGCTCCACTCTCCTGAAAAATGAACTCGCGTCGGACATCGATTGCGCACCGCGGCTGAAGCGCTTTCCGATGCGATGGGATCGGAGGGCGCTCGACCTTCATTGGTTCTGTCGCATTTTTCGCGGCGAGCCTGTTCCCTCCTCGCCGGAAAATGCTTTTGCCGCGCCGGCGTGATTGCGGTCGCCAGAATTACCCAAACAGGGTGGTCCCGATTGGGTTCACAAACCCGAAAATTCGCCGCCCGCCAATATGCCGGCAATCGCCGCCCGATGCGTCATTTCAGAATCGTGTTCCGCCGCCGAAGCGGAACAATTGCTTGCGATCATAAGGCTCCTTGCTGAGCGCATAGGCAATATCGAAGCGCAGCGGACCGAACGGCGAGTCCCAGATCAGTCCGACGCCGACCGACGATCGAATAAGCTTGGAATCGGCGAGCGGTGAAATCACCTCGCCGGTGGTGGGAAAAGTCGTTGGCCCGTCATAGTTCCACAATTGGCCGGCGTCCGCGAAAATCGCTGCGCGCAATCCGATATCCTTTGGAATGAAGCCCAATGGCGACTGGAATTCCAGCGTCGCCGCCCAATAGATCGTGCCGCCAAGCGGATCCTGTCGGCCAAACGGGGTCAAATCGCGCGGGCCAAATCCCGAGGGTTGAAAACCGCGTACGAGATTGGGGCCGCCCGAAAAATGGTCGAGCATGCGAACGTTCCTGCCGCCCCAGCCGGTGATATGGCCGGCCTGCAGGCGCACGACGTTAATAAGCTCCGAGGTCACTTCGTAATAATGGCGGAAATCGGCAGTGGTGCGAATGAACTTCACGTCACCGCCAAGGCCGGCGTAATCCTGCTTCACTTCGGCGAGAATACCGCCGGTCGGATTTTTATTCTGATTGAGCGTGTTGAAGGTCAGCGCAAGGCCGGGGGCTGACACAAAGACCGCACCCTGTGCCAATTCGCGGCGCACTGCCAGCGAGGCCTCGCCGTCGGCGTAACAATTGGTCGCGAATGGCAGGCCGGTTGTCGGATCGATGATGCCGCCGGCGGCGCCGGGCGTCGGGAAAGTGCTGACCCCGTCGGGGGCCAGATTGTTACAATTGTTCAACGCCAAAGGCAGTTTGATTTCCTGGCGATAGGCTTGGTACTGCACCTGCGCGGTCAGGTTGTCGGTCACCGGGATCCCGAGCCGGATGCTGCCGCCGGTCGTCTTGGTCGTATAGGACGTGTATTGCGAGGACGTCTGTTCCTTGTGGAACAGGTTAAGGCCAAGCGCCAAGCGCTGGCCCAGCAGATAGGGCTCGACAAAGGACAGTTCGAACCCGCGCGCGCGCGAACCATAGGAGACCGATGCCTTGGCC
>JACQAE010000302.1 GCA_016195095.1 Pseudomonadota bacterium | reverse complement strand
GGGCATCGCCATCATCGGCCTGGCCGCGGCAGTGCGCCAGCTCGGTCGCGTCGTCAACGCGCTCGCCGGCCGCGCTTCGGCGCGGGGGTCACGCCCCGCGGACCTTGGCGATGTGCCAGTAGGGCTTGGAGTCCCTGCGCCCGCAGGCACGCGCGTTCAGTTTCCTTCTCGGCCGAACGCCGAACCGCATCCTTACGAGCCGCGTGCAGCGCAGGTTCCATTTCCGGCGGCCTCTGGGGATGGCGACGTGCGGCTGCGGCAACGCAACGCACGCGCCAATGATGGAACGGAATTTCACCAGCAAATGCCGGACGTAGCGCCAACGCCGCCGGCGGTTGCAATGCCACCCGCGGCCGCGCCAGCAGCTGCCAGCGCCCCGCCAACCTTGCGTGCGCAGCCGGATGGTGGTGGGCAAGAGCCTGCGCGTGGCATGCCTCGAGACGATGCCGCGCCGGGCCGCAGCCCTGAACCAACACATCGGGCAAATCCGTTCGACACGGTATGGCCCGCCGGCGGTCGCGCCGTTCGAGGGGGGGCAGAGGCGCCGGCGCGGGAAGCAACGCCCGTTGTCGAGCCATCGCCTTCATTTGCGCACGCGCCGCCGCCCGGCGACTTGCGCCGGACGCCGGAGCCTGCGCGGCCGGCACCGTCCGTCGCTCCAGAATTTCGTGAAACGCCGCCGCCGGTGCGGTCGCCTGCCGAGCCACGCTCCGTGTCGATCCTCAAATCGGGCGTCATCGACGGCATGGCTTACACGCTCTACACCGACGGTTCGATCGAGGCGCAATTGCCGCAGGGGACGATGCGGTTTGCATCCATCGATGAATTGCGGATCTACCTCGAAACGCACAACTGATCCGTGGTCCTCAGCCCGCAAGCGAGCCGCCGGCAATCTTGATCGCAAATGCATAAGCCAGCGCAATTTCCCTGAGGCGATCAAAGCGCCCAGCGGCGCCCGCGTGACCGGCTTCGAGGTTGGTGCGGAATACAAGTAGCTTGCGGTTGGTTCTCAATCGACGCAACTTCGCGATCCACTTAGCCGGCTCCCAATAGGTCACGCGTGGGTCAATAAGGCCAGCCAGCGCGAGAATCGCCGGATAATCCTGCGCGCGCACATTATCGTAGGGCGAAAACGCGCGGATGGCGGCGAACGCCTCTGCCTCGACAATGGGGTTGCCCCACTCGGGCCATTCCGGCGGCGTCAGCGGGAGGCTATCGTCGAGCATCGTGTGCAGCACGTCGACAAACGGTACCTCCGCGACCATTCCGGCAAATAGATCGGGCCGTGAATTGGCAACGACGCCCATCAGCATTCCGCCGGCCGAGCCGCCATGCGCGATCACTTTCGCAGGATGGATCCATTTTTCCTCGACAAGAAATTCCGTTACAGCGATGAAGTCATTGAACGTGTTTGATTTTTTTGAAACTTTTCCTTCGCGATACCAGCGCCAGCCTTTTTCGGTGCCGCCGCGCACATGAGCGATCGCATAGACAAATCCGCGATCGACCAGCGACAGCCGGTTGGGAACGAAACCCGCCGGTATGGCGATGCCATAGGCGCCGTATCCGTAAATCATTCCAGGCGCGCAGCCATCCGGCCGCACATCCTTGTGGTGGAGAAGTGAGATCGGAATTGCCTCACCGTCTGCGGCGCGCGCGTGCAGGCGCCGCGTCACATAGGCTGACGGATCATGGCCGCTAGGGATTTCTTGGCGCTTACGCAACTGGCGCACGCGTCCGCCGAGATCATAGTCCCACACCTCCGTTGGCGTCGTCATGGATGAATAGCTAAAGCGTAGCCGGTCGGTCGCGAATTCGAATCCAGCATCGACTCCAAGCGAATAGGCGTCCTCGGGAAATGATATTTGATGTTCCTCGCCGCTCGCGAGGCGGCGTGCGACGATGCGCGGTAGGCCGTCCTCGCGCTCCAGGCGCACGAGCCAATCGTGAAATAGCACGATTGAAAGGATATAGACGCCGCTGCGGTGAGCCACGAGGTCGCGCCAGTGCCGCCGCCCGGGCGTCTCCAGCGGCGTCCAGGCAATCTTGAAATCCTCGGCGCCATCGGCGTTGGTGAGAAAAAGCAGTGCCTGTCTGCCGTTGAGACTGGGATGGTGTTCGACGTCGTAACGGACGTCCTTCTCGCACGCCGCCACCGGCATCGGCGCCTTTGCAGGGTCCTTCAGATCGAGCAGCCAAGATTCCGACGTGGTGTGGTCGTGATTTGATATTTCGGCAAAGTGACCGGTTTGGACGCGCGACAACGAAACAAAAAATCCTGGGTCGTCGCATGCGTGGACGAGACGATCAGCGCTGGCGGGAGTGCCGAGGTGGTGCAAGAGCACCTGCGATGGCCGGTGTTGTTGATCAAGGCGCACGTAAAAGAATGCGCCAGAATCGCTTGTCCACACGACCGATCCCGACACATCGGGAACAACGTCCGCGAGATCGGCCCTGCCGGCGAGGTCGCGCACGCGCGCAGTGTAGAACTCAGAGCCGGCCTCGTCGCAGGTCCACGCGAGCAGGCGGTGATCGGGCGAATGGCACGCGGGGCCGAGGTCGAAGAAGGCCTTGCCTTGGGCAAGCAGGTCGCCGTCGAGCATGATTTCCTCGTCTTGCGCTGGGCGCAGGCGGCATACGATGGGGTGTTGGCCGCCTTCGCGGTAGCGCATGAAATAGGCATAGGCGCCATCGGGCTGCGGTACCGTCGAATCGTCCTCCTTGATGCGCCCTTTCAATTCGCCAAAGAGACGCTCCTGGAAGGCGCGCGTATCGGCCATGACCAGATCGGCATAGGCGTTCTCAGCCTCAAGGTAGGCGCGGATTTCGGGACTGAGCAGAGCGGGGTCGCGCATGACTTCGCGCCAATTCGCCGCCTTGAGCCATGCGAAGTCATCCGAAAGCGTCGTCCCATGCCAATACGATTGGACTGGGCGAAGTTCGGCGCGCGGCTCGGCGGGCGAATTGCGGTCGGGATCGGACATTCGCGCGGATACTCGGTTAAAAGCACTGCGCGCGCATGAATGCGCGCGCGCCATCGTTATGCGGTGAAAATCCGGCTTACGGCAATTGTTGTTACGTCGCCTCGCTTTGCGCGGCAAATTTCAGCGCTACGCCGTTCATACAATAGCGCAATCCGCTTGGCCGCGGCCCGTCGTTGAAGACGTGCCCGAGATGGCCGTCGCAGCACCCGCAGCGCACTTCGGTCCGGCGCATAAAAAAAGAACGGTCTTCGTGCTCAATGACGGCGCCCGCATCGAGCGGCTTGAAAAAGCTCGGCCATCCAGTACCGGATTCAAACTTGGTCTCGGAGGAAAACAATGGTGCATCGCAGGCAGCGCATGAGAACATTCCCGCGCGCTTTTCGTCCCAATGCGGGCCTGTGAACGGGCGTTCGGTTCCGTGCTGGCGCAGCACATGAAATTGCTCCGGCGTCAGCGACTCTCGCCATTCGGCGTCGCTTTTCGTGACCTTGGTCGCCGTCTCTGCGGTTGTCGACATTGGTGCTACCTCGCCTCACTTGTGTATTTCCCTGCGATGAAGGTAATTTCGCATGACGCGCTGCTCAAGTCACAAGTGTGCCTTGATGCCCAAGGCGGCGATGACATTGAATTGAATGCTGTTTTATCGGTGTCGCGCGCCGTCTTTGGGCGTCCGCGGCAGTCGTCTGGCGACATCGGTTTGGAGGGCGTCCGCAGCGTACACGGCGCTTTGGATTGAATGCAGGAAATCCTTTCCAACGAAGAGATGGCGGAGGCCGACCGGCTAGCGATTTCCGGGGGAGAAACCGGGCTTGCGCTGATGGAAAATGCCGGCCTCGCGGTTGCGGACCGGGTCGCGCGCTATGCCACCAGCGCGCGGATCGCAGTGCTCGCCGGACCAGGTAACAATGGCGGCGATGGTTTTGTGGCCGGACGGCTCCTGCGCACGCGCGGGTATCAGGTGCGCGTTTTGCTGGTGGGGGGGTGCGAGCGCCTGCGCGGCGATGCCGCCGAAGCAGCCGCGCGTTGGGCTGGTCCGATTGACGTGGCAACCGACGCGCGCATTCCCGCTTCGGATGTCATTATTGATGCGATATTCGGCGCTGGGCTCAACCGTCCCGTGCACGGCATTGCTGCGCAACTGATCGCGGGCGCCAATGATTCGGGGATCGCGGTATTTTCCGTTGACCTTCCGAGCGGCGTTAATGGTACGACCGGCGAAATCTTGGGCTGCGCGATCAATGCTGCGGAGAGCATTACCTTCTTCCGGCGCAAGACAGGGCATGTTCTGCTGCCCGGCCGTCTGCGTTGCGGGCATGTGAGCGTCGCGGATATCGGAATTCCTGCCGGCGTCCTCAAGCAGATAAGGCCCCGGACATTCGCCAATACGCCAGCGCTTTGGGGTGCCATATTGCCGCGGCTACGCGTAGACGGGCACAAATATTCGCGCGGCCATGCCCTGGTGGTGTCTGGTGGCGTCGATTCGACCGGCGCGGCCCGGCTTGCCGCGTCCGCGGCATTGCGCGCGGGGGCGGGACTTGTCACGATTGCCTCGCCGACAGATGCGCTTGCGCTCAACGCTACCGCCAACGCTGCCGTAATGGTGCGCGAGGTCGCGCACGCGCAGGCGCTGGCACGACTTCTCGGCGATTGCCGGATCAATGCCGTGGCGATCGGTCCCGGGCTTGGTCTTGGCCCCGGATCGCGCGCGCTCGTGCTCGAATGCCTGGGGCGGAGAGGCGCCGTCGTACTCGACGCTGATGCGCTGACCAATTTTGCCGATGATCCCGCGACGCTGATCGACCGGATAACCGCAAGCCCGGATACCGACACGATCTTGACCCAGCACGATGGTGAATTTGATCGTCTGTTCAATAACTTGTCTGTAGTTTCGACAGCAACGTCTAAGTTGCAGCGCGCGCGCGCGGCGGCAAATCTTTGTGGCGCGGTTTGCATATTGAAAGGTCCCGATACGGTTGTCGCGGCGCCCGACGGGCGCGCATCGATCGCCGACAACGCGCCGCCCTTTCTTGCCACCGCCGGTTCCGGGGACGTTCTCGCGGGGATCGCGACCGGCCTGCTGGCGCAGGGGATGCCGGCCTTCGAGGCGGCGAGCGCCGCGGTTTGGCTACATGGTGAGGCGGGCAAAGAGGCGGGGAAGGCGCTGATCGCCGACGATCTGCCGCAAGCCCTGGCAAAGGTCTACCGACGGCTTGAAATTTAAATCCCGCGACGCATCATCGCCGGCATGGCAGCCCGATCAACCGACCTCAAACCAGGTGGCCATTCCGGTTTCTTGATGTTCCAGCATGTGACAATGCAGCATCCATTTTCCGGGATTGTCGGCGACGAAGGCAATGCGCCAGGTTTGGCCCGCGGGCACGACTACGGTGTCAAGCCAAAACGGTTTCCAGCCGTCATCGAGCCGATCGAGCAGGCGGAAATGGTGCCCGTGAATATGCATGGCGTGCGGAAAGGCAGTCCGATTGGCAAATGCCAGCACGACGGTGCGCCCGCGCTTGACCGAGAATAGCGGACGCGCCGAATGGCCGTCGGACGCGCGTCTGGCTAGCGACCAAATCGCGGCGCCAGAATAGCCCTGGCGCGACGGCGCGGTGCCTGGCCCGCTCTTCGACGTTTGGCCGGTTTGATTTCCGCCCGCCAGGCCCCGGGGACCCATCATGCCCATCATTCCGCCGTCGAGCGCGACGTCGAGCTTGAGAGCGCCGGCAAAATCCATCCGCTCGGGCAGTGGATTTGCTGGCAGCGGGCGCATGTCCCCGAGTGGCGCCGCCCGCGCCCTCGCGTGCGCATAGACGAGCCGGGCGATGGCGACCTCGCGCATGCCGGTGTCGAGCAGGATTTCGGACGTCGATCCGGGCGCCAGCCGAGCGTCGATAAACAGGTCGGCACGGTTGCCCGGTCCAAGCGCGACGCGCGCCTCACGCGCCACGAACGGCTCGGCCGGCTGCCCGTCGAGGGCCATGACGGTCGGTTCGTGGCGGTCAACACGTAAAGCCATGATACGGGCATTCGCCGCGTTGACCAGGCGCAGGCGCAGGCGTTCATTTGTCGCCACCGGAATGTCGAAAAGTGGCGAGCCGTTAGCCGTGAAATGGTCGCCGATTTTGCCTTCACGCGATGCATCGCGCATTGAGCGAAATGCGGTGTCGATTGATCCGTCCGGCGAGAGGCGCCAATCGTCGACAACCAGCGCGATATCGCGATCGACGCCGACATCGTGCGGCTCCTCGACAATGAGGAGGCCATAGAGGCCGCGCGCGAGCTGCTCCGACGAATTTTCATGCGAATGGTACCAGAACGTGCCTGAATCGCGGGCCGTGAAGCGGTAGTCGAAGCTGGAGCCAGGGGGTACTGGAAGCTGTGTCAGGTTCGGCGCGCCATCCATGGCGTTGCGCAGCCGTAGCCCATGCCAGTGGATCGTCGTTGGCTCGGGCAGGGCGTTGACCAACCGTACCTTCATCTCCTCGCCACGGCGGACCTTGAGGAGCGGACCCGGGCAGGTCCCGTCATATCCCCAGATGTCGGTTGGCGGCCCGCTGGCGCCGAGCAACGACGCGTAACCGGTACGGGCGGTGACGACGCGAAATTCGTTCTGCGCGGCACTGGCGCCGTCTTTCGCGATCACGCGCGATGGTTGCGCCAGAAGCGCGAATGATGCGCCAACACCGCAAAGAAATTCGCGCCGGCGGAGCCGGCACCGGTTAGCGATTAAGGGCTTGCGCGGCTGATCCATGGTTCAATTCAAACTACCTAGCGGTCTGCCCCGGCAAATGAAGCGCAAATGTCGGGCAAGTCCGCCAACGCGCGTATCCAATCCGTCGGGCGACCTGCCCCATCGGATGCGGACCATTTGTTTTGGTAGCACCACCACCCAATCAGAACATTCATGCCGCGGCGAAATTTGAGAGCGTGAGGTATGCCTCGCTTTTTCGGAGTTTTCCATGGCGAAGAGGCGATTGCTCGGAGGGAAATCGCATTAATCACGTCGCCATTGGCACCCAATGCGGCCCGACATGGCGCGACAATCCCCCGATGTCTTTAATTGCTGCGAAGCCGGCGAGCGGCATGCTATAAGCCCGGCCGCCGCGGCCGGGCCGCGCCGGGCGTTGCCATCGCGGGCGTGGCGGAACTGGTAGACGCGCGGGATTTAGGTTCCCGTGACGAAAGTCGTGGGGGTTCAAATCCCTCCGCCCGCACCATCTAATGCCAACGGCGCAATGCAGGCCGGTCCGGCGACCTGCATGCGGCTTTGCCCGGAGCATAGTTACGCGTGCCGGGCGATTCGGTTTGCCGTTGAAATATGCGATAATCTCACCGGGTCGGACGCGTTTGAACGCAATGCCTCGATAGATTTCAGCGGTTGGCGAAACAAAGAACTGGGCGAGTCACAAAGCCATGCAGGTTACCGAAACCCTTGTTGAAGGACTTAAACGCGAGTTCCGCGTGGTCGTTCCCGTGACCGATCTCGATACCCGCCTGCAGGAGCGGCTGGCGGCGATGAAGGCGCAGGTGCGGATCGCCGGATTCCGTCCGGGCAAAGTGCCGGTGAGCCACCTCAAGCGCGTGTATGGCCGCGCAGTCATGGCGGAGGCGATCGAGGCTATTGTGCAGGAAATGAACGCTAAGATCGTTTCAGACAACGGGTTCCGATTGGCCATGGAACCGCGCGTCACGCTGCCACAGGAGAATAGCGAAATCGAGGGCGTCGTGGCCGGCGAGGCCGACCTTGCCTACACGGTCGCCATGGAAATCGTTCCAAAAATTGAATTGGCCAATTTCAAGGGCGTCAAGCTCGAACGCCCGGTTTTTGTGGCTGCGCCTCAGGAGGTTGACGAAGGTCTGGCGCGCATAGCGGCGGATAATCGCCCCTTTGTAAGAATGGAGGGCGACGCGGCGGCCGCGATGGGCGACCGGGTGACGATCTCGTTCGTGGGCAAGATTGAGGGAAAGCCGTTCGAGGGTGGCAGCGGCGAGGACGTGGCCATCCAAATCGGCTCGAACACGTTCATTCCCGGTTTTGAAGACCAATTGGTCGGCATCAAGACTGGCGACGCGCGCGTCGTTTCTGTCACGTTTCCGGAAACTTACGGCGCCGCGCCGCTGGCCGGCAAGGCGGCGGAATTCGACGTCACGGCGAAATCGATTGAGACGCCGACCGAGGTCGCGATCGACGACGCATTCGCGAAATCGCTGGGTGTGGAATCGATCGAGAAATTGCGCGAGGCGGTCGGCGACCGGATTCAACGCGACTACAACGCCTTATCGCGCCAGAGGCTCAAGCGCCAATTGCTCGACCAGCTTGATGAATTGCACAAATTCGCGGTACCTCCGACGCTGGTCGAGGAGGAATTCAAGAGTGTCTGGAATGCGATGGAGGCGGAACTTAAGGAGCGCAGCGGCAGTTTCGAAGCAGAAGGCACGACCGAAGAAGCGGCCCGCGCCGACTACCGCAAGATTTCCGAACGTCGCGTGCGCCTTGGCCTTGTTTTGGCGGAAATCGGCGAACGGAACGATATCAAGGTGACGGAGCAGGAAGTGTCTCGCGCGCTCGTCGAGCAGGCGCGCCAAATGCCCGGACGCGAGCAGCAGATCTGGGACTTCTACCGTAAGAATCCTCAAGCGCTCGCGCGGTTACGCGCGCCGCTTTTCGAGGAAAAAGTAGTGGATTTTATTGTTGAGCTGGCCGATGTGACGGAAATACCTGTTACGCGCGAGCAGTTGATGAACGAAGACGAGGCCGGGAACGCCGTGCCATAATGCACGTTATTTGGCGATTCTCATTGGATCGTCGGTCACGACGACTGTGGCCCCGGGTGTGCGACCTGCGTTGCCTGCCAGAGAGCTTGGGCGCGCAGATGCGCGGCCGCGGCAAATGATGTGACGGTTTTCGACTTGCCCCCCAAGCGGGCGAGCCTATATCGGACACGCGTGTTGCGGGGATATTGGGCGGCCCCAGCGGGTTTTGAATTTCACCCACAAACATGAGCTAGGCTTAACACCATGCGTGATCCAACCGATACCTATATGAACTATCTCGTCCCCATGGTTGTCGAACAGACCAATCGGGGGGAGCGAGCTTACGACATTTATTCGCGCCTACTCAAAGAGCGGATCATATTCATTACCGGGCCGGTCGAAGACGGCATGTCAACGCTGGTCGTGGCGCAGCTGCTTTTTCTGGAGGCGGAGAATCCGAAAAAAGAGATCGCGATGTACATCAATTCGCCCGGCGGCGTCGTCACGTCGGGCCTGGCGATCTACGACACCATGCAGTTCATCAGGCCCGCGGTATCGACATTGTGTGTCGGTCAGGCGGCGTCGATGGGGTCGCTATTGCTGGCGGCCGGTCACAAGGACATGCGGTTTGCGCTGCCCAATGTCCGCGTCATGCTGCATCAGCCGTCGGGCGGTTTCCAGGGCCAGGCGACGGACATTATGTTGCACGCGCAGGAGATACTCAACCTGAAGAAACGGCTCAACGAAATCTATGTCAAACATACCGGCCAGCCGCTCAAGAAGATCGAGGACGCGCTCGAGCGAGACATGTTTCTTACCGCTGAAGGCGCGCGCGACTTCGGCATCGTCGACAAGGTCATTGACCGGCGGGTTGAGGAAAGCACGGAAAAGTAGCGCGCGGTTTGCGCCGTTCATATTCGCGACAAAAATAAGGCCGATTGGCCGCGGCGGCGCGAGTTGGCCGGACCCCTGGGTTGCGCGCACCTTTATCATTAATGAAATCTTGATTATCTGTCCCTTAGCGTGCTTCGCTATGACTGCAATACATAGCCAATGGACGACGAATGGGGGAAAAGGATACCCCGATGGTGAAACTGGCGTGGGCGGGAATGCGGCTACGGAATTTTAGCCTTGGGGCTGTTATGCTCGGCCGCGCGAAGGGTGACGGTTCGTTCGTCGCTGCGGCTACTCGAGGAGACCAGGAATGAGCAAAGCTGGCGGCGGCGAATCCAAGAACACGCTTTATTGCTCGTTCTGCGGCAAGAGCCAGCATGAGGTGCGCAAGCTCATCGCCGGCCCGACCGTATTCATTTGTGACGAGTGCGTCGAGCTGTGCATGGACATTATCCGCGAGGAAAACAAATCCTCGCTGGTGAAATCGCGCGACGGCATCCCGACACCGAAGGAAATCCGCAAGGTTCTGGACGACTACGTCATTGGGCAGGATCACGCCAAGAAGGTGCTTTCGGTCGCGGTGCATAATCATTACAAGCGGCTCAACCACCAGACGAAGCACAACGACGTTGAGTTGGCCAAATCCAACATCCTGCTTATTGGGCCGACGGGTTCCGGCAAGACACTCCTGGCGCAGACGCTGGCGCGCATACTCGACGTGCCGTTCACCATGGCGGATGCGACGACGTTGACGGAAGCCGGCTATGTCGGCGAGGACGTCGAGAATATCATCCTCAAGTTGCTGCAGTCCGCCGACTACAATGTCGAGCGCGCGCAACGCGGCATTGTTTACATCGACGAAATCGACAAGATCAGCCGCAAATCCGACAATCCATCGATTACACGGGACGTGTCGGGGGAGGGCGTGCAGCAGGC
>JACQAE010000301.1 GCA_016195095.1 Pseudomonadota bacterium | reverse complement strand
GAGATCAAGAAGGCGAGCCCGTCCAAGGGGCTCATTCGCGGCGACTTCGATCCGCCCGTACTTGCCCGCGCCTATGAAGATGGCGGCGCGGCGTGCCTTTCCGTGCTCACCGATGCGCCGTCGTTTCAAGGCAGTCTTGAGGATCTGCGCGCCGCGCGCGCGGCGTGCGCGTTGCCGGTCCTGCGCAAGGATTTCATGTTCGACCCCTACCAGGTGGCGCAGGCGCGCGCCGCCGGCGCCGATTGCATCCTCGTCATCATGGCCGCCTTAGATGACCGGGCCGCCGGCGATCTGGAGACGGCGGCGGAGGATTTCGGCGTCGACGTCCTTGTCGAGGTGCATGACGAGCGCGAGCTCGAGCGTGCGTTGCGCCTGCGCGCGCGGCTGATCGGGATCAACAATCGCGACCTGCGCACATTCGCGACCGACCTTGCGGTCGGCGAAAGGCTGGCGCCGTTGGTGCCGCCGGGGCGGGTCGCCATTGGCGAGAGCGGAATTCTGACGCCGCGGGACGTTTCGCGCCTGGCGCGGGCCGGCATCTCGACCTTCCTCGTCGGCGAGAGCCTGATGCGCGCGGCAGACGTGGCGGCGGCCACGCGCGCGCTCCTGGCGCGCGACGCCGGCGCGGCGCGGATGGCGAGGTAAGGGTAATGGTCGCACGGCGCAGGCTCACGCATCTCGGCCGTCGCGGCGAAGCGCGCATGGTGGACGTGTCGGCCAAGCCCACAACCGCCCGCATGGCGCTCGCCGAGGGCCGCGTGGTCATGCGGCCGGCGACGCTCACCCTCGTGCTCGCCGGCGACGCCAAGAAGGGCGACGTACTCGGCGCCGCGCGCATCGCCGGCATCCTCGCCGCCAAACGCACCCACGAGCTCATTCCGCTGTGCCATCCACTGCCCGTGTCCAAGGTCGAAATCGACATCAAACCGGACGCCGACAAGGCGGGCCTGCTGGTGCGCGCGCGCGTCAAGGTCAGCGGGGCGACCGGTGTCGAGATGGAGGCCCTGACCGCGGTCGCGGTCGCCTGCCTGACGATTTACGACATGGTCAAGGCGGTGGAGCGCGGCATGCGGATCGAGGGCATCAGGCTCGTCGAAAAGCGCGGCGGCAAATCCGGACATTTCCGCGCGGGAGCATAGGTCGTGGCGATGATCTCCGTGCAGGCGGCGCTTGACGCGGTGCTGGCGACCGCGGCACCGCTGCCGGCCACGCAATGCGATCTTGACGCCGCCTGCGGGCGCGTGCTCGCACGCGATCTTCTGGCGCGGCGCACGCAGCCTCCCGCCGACGTCTCGGCAATGGACGGCTACGCGGTCCGCGCCGCCGACGTGGCGGTGGCCGGCGCGCGCCTCACCCTCGTCGGCGAAGTTGCCGCCGGCAAGCCTTTCGACGGCGCCATCGGCAACGGCGAGACGGTGCGCATCTTCACCGGCGGCGTGCTGCCGCAAGGCGCCGATACGGTCGTGATCCAGGAATTGACCACGCGATCGGCCGCGAGCGTGATCGTCGAGAAGGCGACGGCAAAGGCACGCAACGTTCGTCCCGCCGGGCTCGATTTTCACGTCGGCGCACCCCTGTTATGCCAGGGGCAGCGGCTGTCCGCGCGCGACCTCGCGCTTGCCGCCGCAATGAACCATGCGCAGGTTCCGGTGCACCGCGCGCCGCGCGTTGCCATCCTCGCCACCGGCGATGAACTGATCATGCCCGGCGCCGAGCCCGGCCCTGGGCAGATCGTCTATTCCAACGGATATGCGCTCGCCGCGCTCGCGCGCGCGCAGGGCGCGCAGGTCGTCGATCTGGGCATCGTGGCCGACCGCCTCGATGCCACGATCGCCGCCATCCGTGCGGCACGCGCGGCGTGTGCCGACATCCTCGTCACCACCGGCGGCGCGTCGGTCGGCGACTACGATCTCGTGCAGCAGGCGTTCCTGGCGGAGAAGATGGCGCTGTCGTTTTGGAAGGTGGCATTGCGGCCGGGGCGCCCGCTCATGCATGGCCGTCTTGGCGAGATGCAGGTGCTTGGCCTGCCGGGAAACCCCGTATCCTCCTACGTCTGCGCGCTATTGTTTCTGGTGCCGCTGGTCCGCGCGCTATGCGGTCGCAGCGACCTCGTGCTGCCCACGGAAATGGCGATCGCCGACGCCGACCTCGCGGCCAATGACGAGCGCGCCGACTATATGCGCGCGACGCTGACGCTGGGTGAGGACGCCATCCCGCGCGCCGCGCCGTTTGCGGTGCAGGACAGTTCGATGCTGGCGCCCTTGGCCAAGGCCGGCTGCCTCATCGTGCGCGCTCCGCACGCGCCGGCGCTCGCCGCGGGCGCCAGGTGCGAGGTTATCCGGCTCGATCCTTAATCGGCGATTTTTGCGAAATCGCGAGTTCTTCACCTCAAATTAATCGGTTGCGGAACACATATCGAACGGATAGGGTCCGTTCATGATTTGTTTCGGCGTTACCTCGAGTCCCGCCCGGAGAACCGCCCATGCTCACGCGAAAACAACTGGAACTGCTGCGTTTTATCCATGAGCGGCTCAAGGAGGCCGGGGTTCCGCCATCATTCGACGAGATGAAAGACGCGCTCGACCTGCGCTCCAAGTCCGGCATTCATCGCCTGATCACGGCCCTGGAGGAGCGCGGGTTCATTCGCCGGTTGCCCAATCGGGCGCGCGCGATCGAAGTCGTGCGCCTGCCAGAGTCGCTCGGGCATGGCGGGATGCGCCCGCGCGGCTTCACGCCGAGCGTCATCGAGGGCAATCTCGGCCGCGGGCGTGGCGCCGCCGACGAGGACAGCAACCGCCCCATCGCCGTTCCTGTCATGGGGCGCATCGCCGCCGGCACGCCGATCGAGGCGATCCAGGCGCGCAGCCACGTCATCAACATGCCGGCGGACATGTTGACGTCGGGTGAGCATTTCGCGCTCGAAGTGCGCGGTGATTCGATGATCGAGGCCGGCATTCTCGACGGCGACGTCGCCTTGATCAAGAAAACGGAAGGCGCCGAGACGGGCGACATCGTGGTGGCGCTGATCGACGACGAGGAAGCAACGCTCAAGCGCTTCCGGCGCCGCGGCGCCTCGATCGCGCTCGAGCCGGCCAATGGCGCCTATGAGGTGAGAATCCTTCCGCCCAATCGCGTGCGCATTCAGGGCAAGATGGTGGGCCTCTTCCGCCGCTATTGACGCCGGGAATCGGCGCAGGTTCGCGGCCGCGCGCGACGGTTGCTTGCGTCGTGTGCGATCGTTAGGTGTGGCGATTTTTCGCCGCCGATTGATCGGCGGCGTTGGAATTCAGTCTTGTGAATGCGTCGGTGCCGGGCGGTCTTGCTCGCTTTGCTCGGCTGTTTTGGTCGCCACCGGGGCGGCGACGTTTGCCGCGGCCGGCTTCGGCGTGGTTGCGGGCGCCCATGGCCGGTTGACCGAAGGTGGGCGCGCCGCCTCGACCTGCCAATCATTATCGCTTCGTCGCAGCGCCAGCGCGCCGTGTCCATGCCGCCGGCTTCGGTCGATGACGAGCGCGGCGCAGTCGGCGGGGGCTGAGCGGCGCGTGACCAGCACCGCGGCACGCGTGCAGTCCTCGGCCACCGCCTGCGCCGTGCGCGCAAGTGCCACCAGACGACCATCCGCCAATTTCACGATGCAGCCATTTTCGTCGCAGGTCGCCCCCTGCGCCAGTGTCTTGTCCTTGGCGTCGCGCGCGTCGGCGCTCGCCGCCAGCCATTCGCGCAACGCGAACGAGTCGCTGGCGATCTTGGCGACGGTCAGCTTGCCGTTGGCGCCGCGCACCGCGATGACGTCACGCGAATGCGCCACGAAGACATCCGGGCTTGGCGTCCGCGCCGCCCACATAGCGGCGGCGACAATCATGGCGGCGCCGCCGAGGCGCAATGGCGTGCGCGAAAGGCAAATGACGACGAGGCCCGCGCTGCACAGGATCAGCGGGCCGATGCCAAAGGCCGGAATTCGCCCGACCGCCCCCGGCAGGCTCGCCACCCACAGCGCGACGGCGGTCATCCACTCAATGCCCTCGCCCATGACCCGCCACAACGGCGCGTCAAACCCGAACGGCAGCGCCAACAGGGCAAGCAGTCCCGAGGGCATGACCCATATCGACACGATCGGCATGCCGAGAAGATTGGCCAGCACCCCATAGGGCGCCATGCGATGAAAATGAAAGGCCGCGAACGGCATGGTCGCAAGGCCGGCGACGATCGATGCGGTGATCAGCATCGCGACCTCGCGCACGCCGAGCATCGCGATTCGCGCGCCAAGCGAACTGTCGCGGCCGGCGCCCTTCAACGGCATTCCGCCCTCATAGGCGGCGACCAGCGCCATGGTTGCGGCGAAGGACATCTGAAAGCTTGGGTGAACGAGCGCTTCCGGCGTCGTCAGCAACACGGCGAACGCCGCCAGCGCCAGGTTGCGCAACGTCAGCGCGGCGCGGTCGAACAGAACGCCGACAAGCACGACCGCCGTCATGATGAAGGCGCGCCGCGTCGCCACTTCCGCGCCCGACAGCAGCAGGTAAAACGCCGCCGCCGCGAGTGCCGCCAGCGCCGCCCATTTTTTGATCGGATAGCGCGTAGCGACCGCCGGGAACAGGGCGAGCCCGGCGCGGAAGACAAAAAACACGACACCGGCGACGACGGCCATGTGGTAGCCGGAAATCGAGAGAATATGGCCGAGGCTCGAGACATACATGGCCTCGTTGACGTTGGCCGAGATGGCGTCGCGCTTGCCGGTGATCAGCGCCGAGGCGATCGCGCCGCTATCGCCGGAGACGGCGGCGCGGATGCGCGCGTCGATGGCGTCGCGCAATCCGCCGATGACGCGCGCGTAGTCGATGGCGAGGCCGGGCGGTTTCGGCGGCGGCAGCGTCGTCACTTTTCCGCTAACAAAACCAACGCCGCCGATGCCCTGAAAATACAGGTCGCGCGCGAAATCGTAGCCGCCTGGCCGCATCTGCTCGAATGGCGGATTAAGACGCGCCTTGAATTCCACGAACGCGCCGACCGGCGGCGCGCTGCCCTTGCGCAGCGACAGCCGCACGCGTTGCGGCCGATGGTCGATGCGCGCCGCCTCCAGCGCCTCCACGCGCACGATGATCCGGTCGCTGCGCTCGCGTTCCTCGCGCGCTTCGATATAGCCCTTGATGCTCACGCCATAGGCCGGCCGTTCCATGACCGCATGCGCGACTGTCGCGCCGCGCAGGGTGGCGGCGGCAAACCCACCGCACAGCGCCAATCCAAACAGCGCTACGATGAAACCGACCGGGCGGCCGCGCGCGACGACGACCACGAGAAAAGCAACGAGTGTCAAGGCCGGGGCCGCCCACCATTGCGGCTCGCGGTCGGCGGCAAAATAAATGGCAATGCCGATGCCGAAGCTGGCGGCAAGCCAGGGTGTGAGCCGTCCGGGCGCGCTGTCGGCAAGCGCCCAGTCACGCAGCCGCTCAATTTGCCGAGGGGCATGGCTTATGGCCGATCCAGGCCATGGCCAAGGCGCCGCCCGGCGCGCCGCGTCCGCCGGCCATGTCGCCGGCCAGGTCCGCGGTACCGTGCGCGCCCGTCCCCGCGCCTGGTCCCCATCGACCATATCGCGCCCCCGCCACGCGGCCCTGCGCGCGATCACGCAAGGCCCGCAGCCTCGCATACCCGATCGCGTGCAATCTCAGTGTCAGGACGCCTGCGTGATTCCAGCCAGAACGAACCTGATCTATAGCCCGAAGGCCGATGCTATACGACCCCACCGGGGCGTAACACCGCCCGCTTGCACAACCTATCGGCCGCCGGCGGCGACCTTGGCCCAGGTGTCGCGCAGACCGACCGTGCGGTTGAAAACGAGGCCGTCCGCCGAAGAATCCAGGTCGCGGCAGAAATAGCCTTGCCGCTCGAACTGCACGGGATCGCCCATGGGAGCGTTGGCGAGAGCTGGCTCAAGGCGACAATGATTGAGGATTTCGAGCGAGACCGGATTGAGGTCGGCGGCGAAATTCTCGCCGCCAGCGGGCTCGGCGCTGGTGAACAGCGGATGATAGATGCGAACCTCGGCCGCGATCGCGTCGGCGGCGCCGACCCAATGGATCGTCCCCTGGACCTTGCGCCCGTCGGGGGCGTTGCCGCCGCGCGTCGCCGGATCGTAGGTGCAGCGCAGCTCGACGACGTCGCCGGCCTTGTCCTTGACGACCTCGCGGCAGGTGATCAGGTAGGCGTAGCGCAACCGCACCTCGCGCCCGGGCGCCAGGCGGTAGAACTTTTTTGCTGGGACTTCCATGAAATCGTCGCGCTCGATGAAGATCTCGCGGCCGAACCGGACGCTGCGTTTCGGACCGTCCTTGCCTTCGGGATGATCGAGCGCCTCCAACTCCTCGCCCTGGCCGGCGGGATAGTTGGTCAGGACGACCTTGAGCGGGCGCAGCACCGCCATGCGGCGCAGCGCGCTCTTGTTGAGCAGGTCGCGGATCACGTGCTCGAACATCGCGACGTCGACCAGGTTGTCGGCGCGCGCGACGCCGATGCGGCGCACGAATTCGCGCAGCGCCGCCGCCGGCACACCGCGCCGGCGCAGGCCAGCGAGCGTCGGCATGCGCGGGTCGTCCCAACCGCTGACATGACCATGCCTGACCAGTTCGGTGAGTACGCGCTTGGAAAGGACGGTCGAGGTCAGGTTGAGGCGGGCAAACTCATATTGGCGCGGCCGCGAGGGAACCGGCAGATTGTCGAGGAACCAGTCGTATAATGGCCGGTGGTCGGCGAATTCCAGCGTGCACAGCGAATGCGTGATCCCTTCGATGGCGTCGGATTGGCCGTGCGCGAAATCGTAACTTGGATAGATGCACCAGTCGCTTCCGGTGCGCGGGTGCGCCGCGTGCAGGATGCGGTAGATGACCGGGTCGCGCAGGTTGAAATTGCCCGCCGCCATGTCGATTTTTGCGCGCAGGACGCGCGCGCCATTGGCGAACTCGCCGGCGCGCATGCGGCGGAACAGGTCGAGATTTTCCGCAGGCGCACGGTCACGGAACGCGCTGTTGCGCCCGGGCTCGGTGAGCGTGCCGCGATTGGCGCGCATCTCCTCCTGCGACTGGTCGTCGACATAGGCCCTGCCGGCCCCAATGAGCCCTTCCGCCCAGGCATATAATTGCGCGAAATAGTCCGACGCATGGTAGAGATGCTCACCCCAGTCGAATCCCAGCCATTGAACGTCGCGCTTGATGGCATCGATATATTCCTGCTCCTCCTTGGTCGGATTGGTATCGTCGAAGCGTAGGTGGCAACGCCCGCCGAACTCCGCGGCGACGCCGAAATTGAGGCAGATCGACTTGGCGTGCCCGATATGCAGATAGCCGTTCGGCTCCGGGGGAAACCGGGTCACGACACGCTGATGTCGGCCGGCGGCGAGGTCGGCGCCGATCATGTCGCGAATGAAATCGCGGCCCGGCTCGATTTCCACCGCTTCGGCCGCCGTCGGGTCCTTGTCTGCCATGCCGGCCTTTCCAAAGTCCGCTTATCCGCCGCCGTCCGGCCGCGACGCCATGCCTATGTGCCAAATTCGCGCGCGCGCGCCAAGGCGGCTGCGGCCGTATTGCCGCGATCTCATATTGCCGCGGCCGGCCTAAAGCGGCGGGCCGGCGGGACGGTCCTGGCGCGAGACTCCATCTGGTCGGGGATCGTCGGCTTTGCTTCCGGCCACTGGGTGAACTATTGAACACCCGCCTGGGCGAATTCGCGCGTAGGCCGCCCGGCGCCGGACCGCGCCTTGGCGCCGCCATTCGCACCCGCCATTGCAGGTCATGAGCCACGCCGTCGTCACCCGATTTGCCCCCTCGCCCACCGGTTTCCTGCACATCGGCGGCGCCCGCACGGCGTTGTTCAATTGGCTCTATGCGCGCGGACGCGGCGGCAAGTTCCTGCTGCGCATCGAGGACACCGATCGCGAGCGCTCGACCCCCGGCGCCATCGAGGCGATCATTTCCGGCCTGAAATGGCTGGGAATCGACTGGGACGGCGAGGTCGTCTATCAGTTTTCGCGCTCGCAACGCCACCGCGAGGTGGCCGAGGGGCTCCTGGCGAGCGGCAAGGCGTATCGTTGCTATGCGACGCCGGAGGAACTCGCGGTGATGCGCGAAGCGGCGCGGCGCGAGGGGCGCTCGCGGCTTTATGACGGGCGCTGGCGTGACCGCGACGCCGCCGACGCCCCGCCGGGCGTTCGCCCGACCATTCGCCTCAAGGCGCCGCTCGATGGCGAAACCGTCGTTGACGACCAGGTGCAGGGGCGCGTGGTCTGGCGCAACGAGCATCTCGACGACCTCGTCCTGCTGCGCTCGGACGCGACGCCAACCTACATGCTGGCAGTGGTGGTCGATGACCATGACATGGCGGTCACGCATATTATTCGCGGCGACGACCATCTCACCAATGGCGCGCGGCAGAAGCAGATCTACGACGCGCTTGGCTGGCCGGTGCCGATCATGGCCCACATTCCGCTGATCCACGGTCCCGACGGCACTAAAATGTCGAAACGCCATGGCGCGCTCGGCGCCGATGCCTACCAGGCGATGGGCTATCTGCCGGCCGCCATGCGCAACTATCTGCTGCGGCTCGGTTGGAGCCATGGCGATCGGGAGATCTTCTCGACGGCCGAGATGCTGGCGGCGTTCGATCTGCGCGCCATCGGGCGCTCGCCGGCGCGCTTCGACTTTGCCAAGCTCGAAAGCCTCAATGCCCATTATATGCGCGAGACCGCCGATGCGGTTCTGCTTGACGAAATCGAGCGCCTATTGGCGCGCGTCGCCGGCGGCGACCGGATCGCGGCAAGGCTGACGACGGCGGTCCGCGCGCGCACCCTCGCCGCCATGCCGGGGCTCAAGGAGCGGGCAAAGACACTGGTCGAACTCCTCGACGCGGCAGGGTTCATCCTCGCGCAGCGGCCAATCACTCCCGACGAAAAGGCGGTGGCGCTGCTCACGCCGCAAGCGCGCGAGCTGCTGGGCGCCCTCGCCGGTCACCTGCAGGCAGTGGAATCATGGTCGGCGGAATCCACCGAATTGGCCGTGCGTGGATTTTCCGCTGCGCATGACGTCAAGTTGGGCGCGGTCGCGCAGCCACTGCGTGGCGCTTTGACCGGCCGCACGACGTCTCCGGGCATCTTCGATGTCCTCGCGGTGCTCGGCAAGGAGGAAAGCCTCGCCCGGTTGAAGGACCAGGCGACCCTGCCTGTAGCCGCGCGAAAGCGCGATTAGAACGCTGTGCACAGCGTCCCTTGCGGCGAAAAATCGGATAAGATACGCAATCGACATCGGGCCGCTTTCGCCGCGCGCCGGCCCTTCGGAGCCGCGCCAGCAATGGCTCGGAACGTGCGGAAAGGTCACCCTCGGCAAACAGATAAGGGCAACGGCCATGGACGCAGAATCCGGCGCCAACACCAAGACCGGTCAGCTTAAGGTCGCGGACAAGAGTTGGTCGTTTCCCGTCTATGAAGGGACGATCGGCCCCAACGTCATCGACATCAGCAAGCTTTACGCCGAATCGGGGATGTTCACCTACGACCCTGGGTTCACCTCGACCGGGAGCTGCGAATCGAAGATCACCTACATCGATGGCGACGAGGGCATACTGCTCTATCGCGGCTATCCCATCGACCAGCTGGCTGAGAATGGCGACTTCCTGGAGACCTGCTACCTGCTCCTTTATGGCGATCTGCCGACCTCGGCGCAGAAGGCCGATTTTGATTATCGGGTGACCCGCCACACGATGGTTCATGAACAGATGAACCGCTTTTTTCAGGGTTTTCGGCGCGACGCGCACCCGATGGCGGTCATGACGGGCTGCGTCGGTGCGCTATCGGCGTTTTATCACGATTCCACCGACATCACCGATCCGCATCAGCGCATGGTCGCCTCTATCCGCATGATCGCGAAAATGCCGACGCTCGCGGCAATGGCCTACAAATATACGATTGGCCAGCCGTTCATGTACCCAAAGAACAACCTCGATTACGCGTCGAACTTTCTCTACATGTGCTTTGGCGTGCCGTGCGACGAATACACCGCCAACCCGGTTCTCGCCCGCGCTATGGATCGCATCTTCATCCTGCACGCCGATCACGAACAGAACGCGTCGACCTCCACGGTGCGGTTGGCCGGCTCGACGGGCGCCAACCCCTTCGCCTGCATCGCCGCGGGGATCGCGTGCCTGTGGGGACCCGCGCATGGCGGCGCCAACGAGGCTGCCCTCAAGATGCTGGGCGAGATCGGCTCGGTCGATCGTATTCCCGAATATGTGCGCCGCGCCAAGGACAAGAACGATTCATTCCGCCTCATGGGTTTCGGCCACCGCGTCTACAAGCACTACGACCCGCGCGCCAAGATCATGCAGAAGACCTGCCACGAGGTGCTTGGCGAAATCGGCCACAAGGACGACCCGCTGCTGCAGGTCGCGCTCGAACTCGAGCGCATCGCGCTGCACGACGAATATTTCATCGAGAAGAAGCTTTACCCCAACATCGACTTCTATTCGGGCATCACACTCAAGGCGATGGGTTTTCCGGTCTCAATGTTCACGGTGTTGTTCGCGCTCGCGCGCACCGTTGGCTGGATCGCGCAGTGGAAGGAAATGATCGAAGACCCCAACCAGAAGATCGGCCGGCCGCGCCAGCTCTATACCGGCGCGCCGCAGCGCAATTATGCTCCGATTTCTCGGCGCAAGTAATCGCGGCCGCCCAAGGCCATTGCGATCACGATATCGGCGGCCTGTTCGCTGGGGGCGCCGCCGGCGCTCGCCATGACGCCATCCAATCGGCAAAACGCCGCCGTCTGGGCACGACGGGCGGGCGAATCGGACAATAGCTCAAGCGTCGCTTGCGCCAGCGCCCCCGGCTCGCAGGCCTCCTGCAGGAATTCCGGCACGACTTTTTGTCCAAGGATTAGATTGGTGAGGACGACGGACGGCGCCCGCGCCAACCGCCGAATAATGAACGCTTCCCATCCCGACATTCGATAGGCGACGACGTGCGGCACGCCGGCGAGCGCAAGCTCGAGCGTGACCGTTCCCGAGGCCGCGAGCGCGGCGCGCGCGATCCGGAACGCGGCACGTTTCTGCTCCGCCTCGACGATGACGCGCGGCACCCGCTCCCAGTTCGACGTCAGTCGGCGCACCTCCCCTTCGAGGTGCGCAACGGTTGGCAGCACCAGGTCGAGCGCTCCCATGCGCGCCTCGATCAACCTGACCGCTGCATGAAAGGGATCGATCAGCCTGTGCAGTTCCGACGTGCGGCTGCCGGGAAGAACCAGTAGCACCGGTGGACCCGTTTCCCGGCGTGCGCTCTCGCTTGCGTTCGGCCGCAGGCTCGCGCTCTGTTCGATCAGGGGATGTCCGACATAACTGCACAACGGCCCGCCAAGTTCGCGATGCACCCCGGGCTCGAACGGAAGCAGCGCCATCACGTGGTCGACAT
>JACQAE010000293.1 GCA_016195095.1 Pseudomonadota bacterium | reverse complement strand
TTGTATTCGCCAAGTTCGGCAATCGCCTCGTTGGCGAACGACATATCGACGATCTCGGCATATTTCGGCGCTTTGCCGGCGTCGATATTACCGACCCGCTCCATCAGATCGGCCGTGAAATTGATCCGCGTCGGTCCAAGGCCATGATTGGCGTCCCAGATGCAGTTCTTCACCATGAAATCGTAGGCCTTGTTGGCAACGTCAGCCGGCAGCTCGGTGTACTTGATGATGATCGGCATGACCTTGGCCTTGTCCGTGTACATCAGCCGCGTCGCCTCGATGTGGCCCTTGACATAGGCTTTCACCGCGGCGCGTTTTTCCGCGATCATCTTTTCGGTCACGACCATCACGTTGTAGAGATTTTTTGGCTGGATTTCCCACAGGCGGGCGATTGCGTGCAGCGACGGCACCTTGCTTTGCGCCACCATTTCCTGCTCGACATGCAAGATCGCGGTGTCGACCTGGCCAGCGACCAGCGCCGGTACGTCTTCCGAAGCAATGCTGACGAAGCTCACTTCCTTGTCGCTGATCTTCGCCGCGCGCAACACGCCGCGGCTCAGCACGTCGGCGAAGCCGCCAGGTTGCTGGATGCCGATACGTTTGCCCTTGAGATCGGCCATCGACTTGATGCCCTTGTCGACGACCATCGAGGCCTCGAGCTTGGGCGCATTGGCCAGGATAACCTTGGTCGGCGCGCCCTTGGCGCGACCGATTATGGCGAATGGCCCGGAAGCGGAGGCAATATCGGCATTGCCGGCGACGGCGGCGCGATAGGTCTTGACGCCACCCTCCAGCGATACCGTATCAACCTGCACGCCCGCCGTCTTGAACAGGCCTAGGACGATCGCGATGTAAATCGGCATATGGACGATATTCGGCGGCGAGGTCGGCATCGCCACCGTGAGTTTCGTCTGCGCGCCGGCGCCGACCGGCATGGCCAGCGCGGCGGCGGCGAGGGTGGCAAGAATTGCGCGATACGGTTGCATCGAATTCCTCCCGTGTCAGCTCTTAGAGCCTTATCGCTTCAGGTGTTATTGTGCGATGGCTCTCGCCCTTTGTTCGAGCATGATCTTCTCCGAAAACCGGATCCCACTTTCCGGGACTATGCACTAGCGTTCCATTGGATCGGTCAGCCGATTGTTATTTTCCGCGACAACGTTAGAGCATTTTCCGGCGAAGTGGGAACCGGTTCGCCGCGGAAAATGCGACAAAGCCAGAAAATATCGAACGCTTTCCAGTTCAGATGAAACGCAAAGCGAACTGGCGCGACGCGCTGCATGCGGCGCCGATCTTTGATCGCAGCATAGGCCGATCGTGGATAAGTGCAATGCGTCCGGCGTCGCGCGGATGGTGCGTCGTACCGGCGGACGGATGGCGACGTCTAGAAACGAACTAGCGCACGAACGAATTAGCGCACGAAGGTCTTGCCGACCATGGCCTCGAAATTCTTGAAATAGATCTGGTTGCGCTGTTCCTTGGTCAGGTTGGCGCTATCGAGGATGCGCAGCGTCTCGCGAATATACCCTGGGCCCTTTTCCGGATCGAAGGGACAGTCGGACGCGAAAACCACCTTTTCGAGCGGATAAAATGCCAGGCCACAGGCGGTCGCCGCGTCGGCGCCGAACACGGCGGTATCGGCGTAGAAATTCTCCTTGAAATAGGCGAGCGTGCGTTTTTTCAGGCTCTTGCGCAAGACGCCAAGGTCTTCGTCGGAGGTTCGAGCGCCGAGCTGATCCCATCCGGGGCCGATGCGGCCCTCAAGCATTGGAACAATGCCGCCGAAATGATGAACGATGATCTTGAGGTCGGGATTGCGGTCAAGCGTGCGCGAGAACACGAGACGCGACATGGCGGCGGCGGTTTCGTAGGACCATCCCAGCGTCCACCAGATTTCATAGAGCGACTTCTTTTCGTCGACATAATCGGGGAAATTCGCGGCGCGCGAAGGATGAATCCAGATCGGCTTGCGGTTCTTGTTCATCGCCTCAAAAAATGGCGCGAATTCCGGCCGGTCGAGTGGCTTGCCGGCAACATTTGTGTAGATCTGCACGCCAAGCGCGCCATTCTTGAGCGCGCGCTCGCATTCGCGCACGCCGGCGTCAGGCGCGCCAAGCGGGGCCTGCGCGACCCAGCCGGGGAAGCGGTCGCCGTGCCGGGCGCAAATTTCGGCGAAGCCGTCATTGATGATCTTGGCGTAGTCCTCGATCTCCTGCGGCTTCGCCATCAGTTCCAGCGGCGGCATCGGGTAGGAGAGTATCTGCGCATAGTCGGGGAACGAATCGACAATGCGCATGCGCACGTCAAGGTCGTGAATCGACGGAATTTCGCGTACCCGCTTGCCGATGTCCTTGTGCCCGCTCGCCACGATCATGTCGAAGAAGCGCTTGGGGATGAAATGCGTGTACGCGTCGAGACGCATGGGTGCTGCTCCCGTCATACCTGCAAGTGGACGCGCGCGCGACGAATGCCGTGCGTGCAACTGGCGCGAATTGCGCCGTGTGTTGTTAGCGCGCTCGAATGCGCCTGTCCATGCACGCGGCGCGCGTGGCCCACTCTCCTATGCCCGCTGCGGGAATGCCTTCGCCGGGGAACGTCTCGCCATCGGTGGACCTGACGGCCGCGACCTCCTGCTTGAACGAACGCTCCATGCCGCCCTCCGCGATCCCGCGCCGGGCCATCAATGTCGCATCATCGGCTACCGACCCGAGGGCGATGCCGGGTGGTCGGGGCGCGCGCCGGCCGCGCCATCGGCGAGCGTCGCGATTAGCTTTGCCAGGACGGCGTCGGAATCATGACCCTCGCCGCGCGCCCGCAGCGCCCAGGCCGGCCGCAGCGGGGCGGCCGACCGGCGCCATGCCGCGTCCTGCGCCGCGGAAATAGCAACGACTTCGTGATTTGGCCGCGCGCGCAGCGTGGCGATGCTGGCTTGCTCGGCCTGCGCCCACGCGCCTGCGATCCGTGTCGCCCACGCGCCGGCGCAGTGGGCATCGATGATTCCCTTGTGTGCCGCTGTCAGGCGCTCGTAGCGTGCGCGGTTGAGGACCCAGGCCAGCGGCGACACGAAAATCCGCGCGTCGAGATGTTTGGTCATGATCTTGTCGATGCCCAGTTGGGACAGCGTTTCCCACGACGAGAGCACCGCGTCCAGTTCGCTCGCGCGCAGAACGCGTGGTTGCGGCCCCTCGGCGGGCACGTGATAGCCTCCAAGCTGCGCGATCCAAGCCGACAGCATTGCGTTCGGCGCATGGATTTTCAGAGTGCGCAGGTTTTCCGGCGATTCAATTTTTTTTGAATGCCAATGTAGGGTGCCGGACGGACGCAAGAACGCGAGACAGAATTTGACCTCCCGCATCTCGTCGCCGGCGTAGGATCGGTACCAGGTGTCGAAGGCGACGCCTTGCCAAGCTGCGCAGCGGGAAAAATCTGCAACCTCATGGCCCCGCTTGAAGCTGCCGCGATCGACGCCGCCCATTCTTCCAGCACCTGGTTGACGGGATGCGCGGGCGTCAGCCAATGCGAAATCTTCAGTTGCAATATTTCGTCAGCGCGGGCGCCGCCGCCCTGCATGGCGGTCATTGCGGCGGCCAGTACGGCGACAAGGCGCAAACCCATTGGCCGCATGTCCGCCCTTCCCGCTAAGCGTCCCTCGGCCGACAGGTCGAGCGATGCATCAAGGTTGCGAAAGCCGCGCCACCACGGCCGGCGGGATTGCCTTGGATTTGATCTTTTCCGGATCGTCGGGGTCGCGACCGACCCATACGCGCGTCTCGAATCCCTCAACCGCAAGTTCTCCGCCCTTGAGCAGTCGATGCTCCATTGCGAAGCTTGAACGCTTGATTTCCGTGATCGCGGTATCAATGACGACATCGTCGCCAAATCGTGCCGGTCGGTGAAAGCGCGCGCGCGTCTCCACCATGGGATAGCCGATCACGTCATGCGCCTTGAGGAACTGGTACTTCGTCATGCCGAGCGCGCGTTCGAACAACGCGGTCGTGCTGGTGTCGAACATGACAAAAAAACGCGGGTAGAAGACGATACCCGCGGGATCGCAGTCTCCCCATTCGATGCGCAGCGTGCGTGAATTCGTCAGCATTGCGTTTTCCCCTGGCTTCCCACGTGCTTTGCGTTAATGCCGAGAATTGTTCACTCGCACAAGATGCGCCGGCGTATGATTGGAATTCATCCGCTTGCCCCGGGTCCGATTCATCGCGGTTCAATCGGCGTGGCGCTCGGATTCCTTGTTCGTATATGATCGGCTTCGAAAACCGGCCGCCACTTTTCGGGAACGTTTTCCAGAGCGCTTGCGGGTTCAATTGAATCAAAAAACGCCTTGTTTTCCTTGACGTTGTCGCATTTTCCGCGGCGAACCGGTTCCCATTTCGCTGGAAAATGCTCTAGCGCGCCGCCATCCGCAGCGCGCCATCGAGCCGGATGACCTCGCCGTTGATGTATCGGTTCGCGATCATATGCAGGGCGAGGTCGGCATATTGGTCGGGGTGGCCGAGCTTTTTTGGAAATGGAACTGCCGCCGCCAGGCTTTCCTGCACGTCGCGCGGCAGCGCGCCGAGCATCGGCGTCGCGAAAATGCCCGGCGCGATCGCGTTGACGCGAATGGCGAACTGCGCGAGCTCGCGCGCCGCCGGCAGCGTCAATGCGACGATGCCGCCCTTGGATGCGGCATAGGCCGCCTGGCCAACTTGACCCTCATAGGCGGCGATGGAGGCGGTTGAGATGATGATGCCGCGCTCGCCATCGTCCAGCGTGGAGAGCTTCGTCATCGCCGCCGCCGCGATCCGCATCGCATTGAATGTGCCGATGAGGTTGATATCGATGACGCGCTTGAAATCGGCGAGCGGCATGGCGCCGTCGCGGCCGACGATGCGTTTGGCCGGCCCAATCCCGGCGCAATTGACCAGGATGCGGGCGGTTCCGTGCTCCTTGCGTGCCTGTGCGACGGCGTCCTCGGTGCTTGACGCGTCGGCCACGTCGCAGGCGATAGCGATGCCGCCGATTTCAGCCGCGACCTTGGTCGCGGCATTGATGTCGAGGTCGAGAATTGCAATCTTGGCGCCGGCGGCGGCCAACTTGCGCGCGGTGGCGGCGCCAAGGCCGGAACCGCCCCCGGTCACCAGCGCCGCGTGTCCTTGCGGGTTCATGATCAACTCTTGCGTTGCGCCGACGGCGCGGCTTGCGGATTTTCGATCAGAACGGCGATCCCCTGCCCGCCGCCGACGCAGGCCGATGCTATGCCGTAACGGCGCCCGGCGCGACGGAGTTCGCGCGCCAATGTTAGCGTCAGGCGCACCCCGGTCGCGCCCAGCGGGTGCCCAATGGCGATGGCGCCGCCATTGACGTTGAGTTTCTCCTCATCGATGCCGAGTGCGCGCGCGCAGGCCATGACCTGGGCGCCGAAGGCCTCGTTGATCTCGAAGCGGTCGATGTCGGCCAATGTGAGCCGCGCGCGCGCCAGAACGGAGCGGATCGCCGGCACCGGCGCGATTTCACCGGCGAGGAATCCCGATTGCTGCGCCGCCAGCGCCCGCGCGAAGCCGCGCGCGGCATAGGTCTCGACCTCGCCGCGCGTGATCTGGTACTGGCGCGCCCGGTCCTCCGCCGTGTCGTCCATGCTCATTTCGGCGACGGGATCATTGAGCGCCTTGCGGAGGAAATCCTTGAACTCCACCTGGCCCATGCGAAAACCGCCACGATGCGTATAGGCAGCGTCCGGATTGCGGCTCATCGATTCCGCGCCGGCGCAAAGCGCAAGCTCAACGCGCCTGAGCGAAACCGCATCGGAAAATGTCGCGCCTATCCCGGGAATGGGGTCGCGCATGCGTCATACCTTCTCGTCGGTGGCGATCACGTGGGCGGGCGCCGGCATAGCATAGAGGCCCGCGACCAATCGTGCACGCCGTTCGATTGCCGCGCGCCAGCCGCCGTCGTCGCGGCGACGTTTGAGCAAGCAGTCAGGGGTCGTAAGCCGTACCGCGGGTGCCTGGCGACGCGCGACGTCCGCCTCTCGCGGCCATGACTGCGCGGCTATTTCGGCGCGGTCTTTGCCGCGCGCTTTTCGAGAAAATCGGCCAGGCGCTTTTGCGCTTCCTGATTGCCCGAGGATATCGCCGCCATGAGCGCTTCCATCATGAATCCGCTGGCGGGGTCCATTCCGGCGATGCGCGGCAGCACATGCATGATGGCGAAGTTGGTATGCGGCGCGTTCTCCCCGACACGCTGCGCAAGCTCAAGCCCCTTGGCCAGGCCTTGGCCTGGATCGACGACATATTGCGACAGGCCGATCGCGTGGCCCTGTTCGGCGTCGTAGATGCGCCCGGTGAGCATCATGTCCATCATGCGCGCGGTGCCGATCAGCCGTGGCAGCCTGACCGATGCGCCGCCGCCGACATAGATGCCGCGGCTGCCTTCCGGCAGCGCATAATAGGCGGTGCGCTCGGCGACGCGGATATGGGCGGCCGCGGCAAGCTCGAGCCCGCCGCCAACGACCGCTCCCTGCATCACGCAGACGACCGGTACGCGGCCGAATTCGATTCGGTCGAATGCGCGGTGCCACATGCGCGAATGCTCGACGCTCTCGACGAGTCCACGCCGCGTCAGCTCCGACAGATCGAGGCCGGCGGAGAAATGCTTGCCTTCGCCATGAAGGACGACAGCCTTGGTATCGTCGCCGAGATCGCCAAAAAATGCCTCCAGGCCAAGCACCGTGGCATCGTCAAGCGCGTTGCGTTTCTGCGGCCGGTTGAGGCGCAGGATTGCGATTTCGCCACGGCGGCTGGCATGCAGCGTCGCTGGCAATTTGCGCAACGAACCACGTTTGGCTTTGGATACAGACATCGGCCCGGTTCCCCATCGGCGCAATCGCCATGCTGCATGGCATCTCGCGCCGCAGACGGTCAAGCGGGCCGCGCTTGTGTCGGGGCCGGCGGCATTTGACCGTCCGCGCGGCGGTCCGTAAATAGGCGCTTGTCCACGGTGCAGGAAACCGAGGCATTGTATGACCTTCGCGCCCACGCGACGCGTGACGGTCCGGGAAGACAGGGGTCGTCATGGGCGAGGCCTTCATCTGCGACGCCGTGCGCACGCCGATCGGTCGCTATGCCGGCGTTCTCGCGCGCGTGCGCACCGACGATCTCGCGGCCGTAGCGCTTAAGGCACTGACTCAGCGCCATCCCAAGCTCGACTGGTCGGCGCTTGATGAGGTCTATGTCGGCTGCGCCAACCAGGCGGGCGAGGACAACCGCAACGTCGCGCGCATGGCGCTGCTGCTTGCCGGACTGCCGGACACGGTGCCGGGCGTTACGGTCAATCGGCTTTGCGCCTCGGGCCTCAATGCGCTGGGTGAAGCGGCGCGGGCGATACGCTGCGGCGAGATCGAATTGGCCATCGCTGGCGGCGTCGAGTCGATGACGCGCGCGCCGCTGGTCATGGCCAAGGCGGGGGAAGCGTTTCAGCGCAGCGGCGAGATCCACGACACGACGATCGGCTGGCGTTTCGTCAACCCGCTGCTCAAGCAACAATATGGCGTCGATCAGATGCCTGAAACGGCCGAGAACGTGGCGCTGGAATTCCAGGTCGCGCGCAAGGACCAGGATGCGTTCGCCTGGCGCTCGCAGCAGCGCGCCGGCAAGGCCATCGCGTCGGGCTACTTCGCCGAGGAAATCGTCGCGGTTGCGGTTCCGGGCGGCAAGTCGGGCCCCATAATGGTCGATACCGACGAGCACCCGCGCCCGCAGACGACACCCGACGATCTTGCCAAGCTCAAGACGCCGTTCCGCACGCCCGGCACGGTTACCGCAGGTAATGCCTCTGGCGTGAATGACGGCGCCGCAGCGATGATCGTGGCGTCGGCAAGCGCCGTCGAGCGGCATGGTCTCACCCCACGCGCGCGCGTGCTCGGCATGGCCGCAGCCGGCGTTGCACCGCGAATCATGGGAATCGGGCCGGTGCCATCGACGAGAAAACTGATGCAGCGCCTTGGATTGAAGATCGCCGATTTCGACCTGATCGAGCTCAACGAGGCGTTCGCGGCGCAGGCGCTCGCATGCCTGCGCCAGCTTGGGCTCCCCGACGATGCCGAACACGTCAACCCGCATGGCGGCGCGATCGCGCTTGGCCATCCGCTTGGCATGTCGGGCGCACGGCTTGCCCTGACCGCCATCCACGGGCTCGAGAAGCGCGGCGGGCGGTTGGCGCTGGCGACGCTATGCGTTGGCGTCGGTCAAGGCGTTTCGCTCGCGATCGAACGCGTCTAGAGCATGATCCCGAAAAGTGGGAACCGCTTTTCGGAAAAGATCATGCGCGAACAAGGGTTAGGACCGTCGCACGATTCAACCTGAAGCGGTAAGGCTCTAAAGCCTTCCTCGACTCGGGCGCCAGCAGGGCGCCGACAACGAGCATCGGCCAATCACAACAAAATTTTTCCAGGATTCATCAGGCCGCGCGGGTCAAGCGTCCGTTTCAATCTGGCCATCAGCTGCAGTTCACCTTGCGGCCGCATTCGCTGCAAGGCCTGGCGTTTAAGCAGGCCTATCCCATGTTCCGCGCTGACCGTGCCGCCAAGCGCCAGGGCGCAATCCTCGATCGACTGCGTCAGCGCCGGCCAGTGGTCGCGAAAGTCGCTGGCCGTCATGCCTGGAGGTGGCAGCACGTTGAAATGAATGTTGCCGTCGCCGACATGGCCGAAGGGGGCGGGTACACAGCCCGGCACGACCGCCTCCACGGCCGCGCACGCTTGTGCGACGAATTGGGCGATCGCCGCGACCGGAACGGCCTGGTCGCTCTTGAGGCTGCCCGGCGTTTCGATCATGGCGAGCGCTATTCCTTCACGCAGCCGCCACAAGGCTTGCCGCTGCGCCTCGCTCGCGGCGATCGTGCCGTCGCGGACGATCTCGCGCGCGAGGCCGAAGGCCATCAGTTCATCGAACGCGCGGGCGAGATCGAAATAACGGCTCGGTGAATCGGCTTCGACGAGGACGAGCCACCGCGTATCGGCCTCGAGCGGCCGGCGTGGCTGCGCGACCCGCACCCAATGCAGCGCCAGCGCCTCGCGCGACATGACCTCGAAGGCAACGAGTGCGTCCCCCATCGTTTCCTGCGCGCGGGTGAAAAGTTGCAGTACGCCGTCGAGCGAATCCAACCCCAGACACGCGGTTGCGCATGCGACTGGCGCCGGGCGCAGGCGCAATACCGCCGCGGTGATCAGGCCGAGCGTGCCCTCCGCGCCAAGAAAAATCTGTTTGAGGTCGTAGCCGGCATTGTTCTTGCGCAGCTCGCGCAGGTCGGACAATACGCTCCCATCGGCGAGAACGACCTCGAGCCCGAGCACCTGCTCGCGCGCCATGCCATAGCGCAGCACGTTATTGCCTCCAGCATTGGTCGATAGATTGCCGCCGATCTGGCTTGACCCGCTGCCGCCATGGTCGAGGCCAAGAAGGCGTCCGGCCTGCGCCGCCGCCTGCCGTGCCACCTGCAGAGGGCATCCCGCCTCCACGATCATGGTATTGCCGACGCGATCGAGCGCGCGTATGCGGTGCAGGCGCTCAAACGACATGACCAGCGTGCGCCGTCCGGGGGAGGGCGTTGCGCCGCCGCTGAGCCCCGTGCCGCCACCGCGCGGCGTGATCGCTATGCCGGCGGCGGCACAGGCCGCCACCCACTCGCGCACCTGCGCCGTCGTGCGCGGCCGCGCGACGGCAAGGACCTCGCCACCCAATGGACAGGCCATGTCGCCGCGATAGGCGTCGAGGTCGGCGGGCTCGCGCAGGACACCGTCATTGTCGGAAATGCGACGTAGGAGGTCGTCGATGTCGGTCACGGCGCGCCGATCGCCTCACGCAGCGCCGCGACGACGGCACCGGTGTCGGCGCGCGTACCGATGGTGATGCGCAACATGCCGCCCGCGCCCGGCCAGGCTGCCGGTAGGACGAATATTCTCTTGCGCGCCAGCACGCCGGCAAGGTCGCCGGCCAGGCCGGGCGTGATTGCCGCGACGAAATTCGCGGCGCTCGGCAACACGCGCATCCCCAGAAGCTCAAGCGCGCCCGATAGGCGTTGGCGTTCCGCCGCCGTATGGTCGAGCAAGGCGGTTACATGCGACTTCTCGGCAAGCGCCGCTTGCGCCGCGGCAAGTGCCAGCGCGTTGATGCCAAAACCGACGCGGACCTTGCGATAGGCATCGGCAAGCGCGGCGGACCCGGTGATTCCATAGCCGACGCGCGCGCCGGCGAGGCTATAAGCCTTGGAGAAGCTGCGCGTGGTGATCCATGGGCCGCCGCGTCGTTCAAGGAGCGGCAGGACCTCGGAAGCGCCCGCGTGACGGCCGAATTCATAATAGGCTTCATCGAAATGCAGCAAGATGTGATTGGGCAGGCGGTCGATCAACGTGCTGATCTCGCCTTGGCTGAGCATGCCGCCGGTCGGATTGTGTGGCGACGCGACGAAAATCAATCGCGTACGCGCTCCGACCGCCGCCATCATGGCGTCGATATCGACGACGCCATCCGGCCTGACCGGAACACCGACGCACCTGCCTCCGCGCTGTGCGATGGCCCTGGCGTAGGTGGGAAATCCCGGCACCGGCACCAGCGCCTCGTCGCCCGGCTCAAGGGAGATCTCGGCGCTGAAATGCAACAGTTCATTCGAGCCAGCGCCGACGACGAGCCGCGCGGCGTCGGTCCCGGTATGGCGGGCGAGCGCCGCGATCAATGCGGATGCGTCGTGATCGGGATAGCGATTGAGAACGCCGGCAGCTCGCGCTATCGCCGCCAGCACGCTGGGCGCCGGCGCATATGGCCCCTCGTTGAGATGCAAGCTGCGCACCGGCCAGGCGCTGCCGTCATCCGCAGGCGTCGCGGGGATCTGCATGGCGGCAAGGCCGCGCACGCGCGCCACGGGTATCGGTTCAGCGGTGCGACCAATCATTGGGATTTTCCGAATTGCCGGGCGAAAGTCCAAGAATATCGCCGTCGGTCGTGACGCCGAGGCCCTGCACGGTGCGATTGGCGTAGCTGAAATAGGCAACGACCTGATTGATCTCGAGAATTCGGCCGTCATCGTGACCGGCCTGACGCATGGCCTCGACGCGCGCGTGCAACGCTGCGCCCGACTGTGGCGCGCGCGTGAGCGTTTCGGCGTAATGCAGCGCCGCCTGCTCGGCCGGCGTGAATGTCTGCGCGAAATCGCCGGATCGCAACGCCTCGCGGATGGCGGATGCGCGCGCGTCGTCGCCGAGCAGCCGACGCAGGCCTGCGAAATGGTGCTCGACGCAATAGGCGCAGCCATTGAGCAGGCTGACCTGCACGCCAAGCGTTTCCAGAAACCATTTTGGCGTCACGTTCGCCGCGTGATGCAGAACGTATTTATAGAGCGCCATATGACCTTCCATCGTGTGTGGTCGCAGGCTATGCGCCAACATGATGTTATCGACATTGTCGCCGGGCCCCTTGACGCGATCATAAAGCGTACGCAGACGCGCGTTGGCGTCCGCATAGGAAATATGGGATATCCACATCGGCCAAATCCTGTCGGCGTCAGCGATTGGTGACAAGGGGCAGGGTGACGAGATCGGCGAGCGCGCCGGCGAGCAGCATGCGCTTGGCGGCGGCGATGTCGGGCGCCAGGAAGCGGTCGTCATCGAGATGCGCGACCTCCTGGCGCAGGCGCCGCGTCGCTTCGGCGAGCGGCGGCGCAGGCGTGAGCGGCCGCAGGAAATCGACGCCCTGCGCGGCAGCGAGCCATTCGAGCGCGACGATCGTCGCGGCATTGTCAGCCATCTGCATCAGGCGATAGGCACCGTGGCAAGCCATCGACACGTGGTCCTCCTGGTTGGCGGAAGTCGGGATGGAGTCTACCGATGCCGGATGCGCCAGCATTTTATTTTCGCTGGTGAGTGCCGCCGCGGTGACTTGCGCGATCATGAAACCGGAATTCATGCCGGAATTCTCCACGAGAAATGCGGGCAATCCCGACAGCGAAGCGTCGACCAGCAAAGCCTGCCGGCGTTCCGACATCGAGCCGATTTCGCAGATCGCCAACGCCGCCATGTCGGCGACAAAAGCCACCGGCGCGGCATGGAAATTACCCCCCGAGAGCACGTCCGCGTCGGTGGCGAACACCAGAGGGTTGTCGGAGACGGCATTGGCCTCGCTCGCCAAGACGTCGCCGATATGGCGCAGCGTGTCGAGGCAGGCGCCCATGACTTGCGGCTGGCAACGCAGGCAATAGGGGTCCTGCACCTTGAGGTTGCCGCGGTTGGCGGCGCGGATCGGGCTCGCGGCCAGAAGGTCGCGATAGACCGCCGCGACGACTTGTTGGCCGCGATGCCGGCGCACCGCGTGGATGCGGGCGTCAAACGCGACATCGCTGCCACGGCAGGCTTCCAGCGCTAACGCGCCGGTGACAAGCGCGGCGCGCAGAACGTCTTCGGCAAGGAACAAACCGTGCAGCGCCAAGGCGGTCGAGACCTGCGTGCCATTAATGAGTGCGACGCCCTCCTTCGGGTCGAGCGTCATCGGCGCCAGACCGGCCCGTCCCAGACCCTCCACCGCCGGCATCACGCGTCCCTGGTGGCGCATATCGCCGACGCCGATGAGGGCCGCCGCCATGTGCGCCAGCGGGGCAAGGTCGCCGGACGCCCCGACGGAGCCCTTGGCCGGAATGCAGGGATACACGCCGGCATTGGCTAATGTGAGCAATGCGTCGACGAGTTGCCAGCGCACGCCCGAGTGCCCCTGCGCCAGCGCGTTCGCCTTCATCACCAGGATGAGGCGCACCAGCGCGTCATCAAGCAGCTCGCCGGTGCCGGCGCAATGCGACAGGATGAGATTGCGTTGCAGTTCCACGAGCTTTGCATCGTCGATGCGCACGCTCGCGAGTTTGCCGAAGCCGGTATTGACGCCGTAGATTGGCCGCCCCGTCGCAATGAGATCGCGGACGGTCCTATGGCTGGCGTCCATCGCGGCGTGCGCGCCGGGCGCAAGAAAAATCACTGGCGGTTGGCGCAGGATTTCTCGCCAGGTCGACAACGCGACCGCGCCGGGCTCGATGACGACCCGCCCATTGCCGCGCGCATGCGCTTCTTCCGGCATGTCATCGCCTCGCAATGCGTTCAGCCAAGCAGGAGCGCATCGTCGGATAACTCCTCGCCGTGGTCGCGTTTGAACAGCTCAAGCAGGTCGGCAACCTTCATCGCGCGCCGCCCATCGCCCGCGACATCGAAGATAATTCCGCCGCGATGAAACATGATGGTGCGGTCGCCATACTGCAGTGCCTGCGCCATGGAGTGGGTTACCATCACCGAAGTCAATCGCAGGTCGGCGATAATGGTGCGCGTAAGCTCCATAACAAATTCGGCGGTCTTTGGATCGAGCGCGGCCGCGTGCTCGTCGAGCAGCAGGACGCGGGTATCGCCGGTGGTCGCCATTAGCAGGCTGACCGCCTGACGCTGGCCTCCCGATAGTAGGCCAACCTTGTCGTCGAGGCGCTTCTCAAGGCCAAGTTTCAACAATGCGATGCGCTCGACGGTTTGCCGGCGGATAGACGGATCGATGGCGAAACGGAATCCGCGCGGCTGCGTGCGCGCATGCGCCAGCGCGAAGTTCTCCAGAATTGTCAGGTTCTCGCACGTCCCCATCTTTGGGTCCTGGAAAACGCGCGAAATCAGGCCGGCGCGTTGATGCGGTGGCCAATCGGTGACCTCGGAGCCGTCGATGTGCACATGGCCGGGATTGGGCCGCACCAGCCCGGCAATGACGTTGAGCGCCGTCGTCTTTCCTGCCCCGTTGGACCCGATCACCGTAACAAACTGTCCCTTCGGCACCGAAAGGTTGACGCCCCGCAGTGCGGGCACTGCCAGCGGCGTTCCCTGATTGAACGTCACATGAATGTCGGTCAATTCGATCATTTGGCGCCCCACCGCTTGACCAGCTTGGTCATTTCGGAGCGCGAGGATTGGCCGACGAGCGTCAGCGCGACCAGGACCGCGGTAACGAGCTGAACGTCGGAGGCCTTAAGGCCGAGGAAGTCGGCATTGAGCGCGAAGGCCACGGCGAAGCGATAAAGCAGCGCGCCCGCGAGACAGGCGAAGGTCGCCTGGATGATCGTGCGTGTCGGTAGGATGGCCATGCCGACAATGACCGAGGCCAGCCCGATGATGATGACGCCGATGCCCATATGCGCGTCGGCGGCGCCGAAAATTTGCGCGAACAGTGCGCCGGCAAGCGCCGTGAGCGCATTGGCGAGCCCGATACCGATGAGCTTCATGCGCCCGACATTGACGGCGTTCGCCGCCGCCATGGCCGG
>JACQAE010000297.1 GCA_016195095.1 Pseudomonadota bacterium | reverse complement strand
TTCCGATGACGCGGGCGGTAATGGGCATGGCGGCGCGCGAAACAGGGATCGGACAGGCTGAGGCAACGCGGGCTAGGGCCGGCGGGCACGAGTTTGACAGTTCGGTCGAAAACGCCGTGCGCACGCGGCCGCTCGCGCCCGATCTGGCCCCCTCGGGCGCCGCCCGCGAAGCGGGAATTCGCGCGCGCTTGCCTCGCGCCCTCAGGTTCGGCTTGGCAACCCTGGTCACGATGGCCGGAGACGGTTCGGCACCGGCGCAGACGGCGCTTCCCGAGATTGTCGTCAACGCACCCTCGCCAATCATGCGCCGAGGCGCGCGGGTGCCTTCGGCACCCCTCCCCGTGGCGCTGGAGCCGCGATTGGCGAACGGCCCGCCCATCATCGCGGATACGTTTGTTCCAGTGACGGTTGTCACCGGTGCGGAAATCGCACGCAACGCGGCGGCGACGATCGGTGACCTCTTATTCGCCCGGCCCGGCATGACCGCGACCACATTTGCGCCAGGAGCGGCAAGCCGCCCGGTCATTCGCGGACTCGACAGCTACCGCGTTCGCATGCAGGAGAACGGCATCGGCCTGCATGACGTTTCCAATCTGAGCGAAGACCACGCGGTCGCCATCGACCCGATGGTGGCGCAAAACATCGAGATCATCCGCGGGCCGGCAACCTTGCGCTACGGCTCCGAAGCGATCGGCGGCGTTGTCGAGGCGAGCAATAATCGTATCCCCGCTCACCGATTTGCCACGCCTGGCCTCGCCGGGATGGCGACCGGCGGGCTCGCATCGGCGGATAGTGCCCGCGACGGCGCGTTGCTCCTCGATGGCGGCGGCGGCAATTTCGCGCTGCATCTGGATGCGCATGCAAGGCGCGGCGGCGACTATCGCATCCCCGGCGGCCGGCAGGACAATTCGCGCCTGCATGCGCGGGGGCAGTCGGGCGGTGCGACGTATTTTTTCGACGATGGGTATTTCGGTGCCGCGTTGACCCGCTTCACGAGCCTCTACCATATCCCCGGGCTGACCTCCGCGCCGATCAATTCACGCATCGATCTCGATCAGACCAGGCTTGCCGGCAAGGGCGAGTGGCGGCCGGCGAATACTGGCATCGTGGACGTGGTGCGTCTGTGGCTCGGCGCGACGAATTACCGCCACCACGAACGCGCGCGCGACGACCTGGGCGCCGACGGCGTGCGCTCGACGTTCCGCAACCGCGAGCAGGAGGCGCGGGCGGAAGTGGAGTTGCTGCCCTGGCAAACGCGCATCGGCCGGATCGCGACCGCCGTCGGCATGCATATCGGCCGCCAGCGCCTGGCGACGGCGGGCGAGAGCGGCGAACTTCTCGCGCCCAACGGCACCGAGCGTGTTGCCGGATATTTGTTCAACGAACTGACGCTTGCCGGCACGCCATTTCGCCTGCAAAGCGCCGGGCGGGTCGAGCACGCGCGGATATTCGGCGCCGGCGCCATTTTTCCCGCCGACCTTCGCGGAGGCGGCGATGATCCGTTGCAATTCGACGCGCGGCGCCGCTTCACGCCGGTAAGCGCCAGTATTGGCGCGCTGGCCGCCCTGCCATGGCATATGAATGCCAGCTTGACCGCGCAATATGTTGAGCGCGCGCCGCGCGCACCCGAACTGTTTTCGAAGGGACCCCACGACGCCACGCGCACGTTCGAGATCGGCAATGCGGACCTCGGCAAGGAGGCGGCCAAAACGATCGAGGTTGGGCTCAAGCGCGCGCGCGGCCGGCTGCGCTTCGAAGCCAATGCCTATCACACGCAATACAAGGGATTCATATTCCGTCGCGTCACCGGCCTGCGCTGCGACGACGATTTCGCCGCATGCGGCACCGGCACCGAGCTGACGCAGGTCGCGTTCACGCAGCGCGACGCGACATTCACGGGCGGGGAATTTTCCGCGCAGGTGGACGTGATGCCGTTGGGATCGGGACGCTTGGGAATAGACGGTCAATATGACATCGTCCGCGCGCGCTTCGCCAATGGCACTTATGTTCCCCGCATTCCCCCACAGCGCGCGGGCATGGGCGTTTGGTGGCGCGACGCCAATTGGCTGATGCGCGTCGGCTACCTGCATGGCTTCGCGCAAAATCGCCCTGCGCCCGCGGAAACACGCACCCCCGGCTATGACCTTCTGAAGGCGGAGGTTAGTTTCACCCACACGCTCCCCGGGGGCGGCTTTGGTCCACGCGAAATCACCATGGGCATCGTTGGTGACAATCTGCTCAATGACGACGTGCGCAACCACGTCATGTTCCGCAAGGACGAGATCCTGCTACCGGGCCGCACGATACGCGGCTTCGCCAGGCTCGCATTCTGATGTGCGGCCCGCGTTGGATAACAGCGCGGTCCGTCGCCGCAATGGGCCAACCCGGCGCGGGGCGGAGCCGTATTGCTTCTGGTTGAATCGCGCGACGGCTCTCGTCCTTTGCTCGCGCATGATCCTTGTCCCGAAAACCGGCTCCCATTTTTCGGGATCATGGTCTAGGCGATGTTGCGCGCGGCGTGCGACCCCGCGCAAGCGCGCGCCGCCAATTCCATGCAGCCGGGTTGCTTGCGCGCGTGTATTCTGCTTTTCACCGCAAGCGGCCGGCACGGCCGCCACGATGGCGACGCAGACCGAGCCGAACCCATGGGCTGGCAATTGGACAGACGGCGCTGGACGGCCCGGCTGCGACCATTGTTCCGGCGGCTCATCATCGGATTGGCCATCGTCCTGGCGCTCCCCTACGCGATCGCACCGCTCTACCGGCTCTTCGACCCCGTCTCGACGCTGATGGCCTGGCGCTGGTTCACCGGCGCGCGCGTCGAACGCACCGTCGTCACGCTCGCGCAAATCGCGCCCACGCTCCCGCTTGCGGTCATCGTTGCCGAGGATGCCCGCTACTGCCGCCATTTCGGTATCGATCTGCGTGAGCTGCGCGTGGCCATCGCCGACGCCGACGATCTTGCCGACATGCGCGGCGTTTCCACGATCACGCAGCAGACGGCGAAAAACCTGTTCCTGTGGCCGGGGCGCAGCTACCTGCGCAAGGCACTGGAAGTGCCGCTGTCGCTATGGCTCGAGCTTGTGCTCGGCAAGCGGCGGGTGTTGGAAATCTATCTCAATATCGCCGAATGGGGCGCGAACGGCGAGTTCGGCGTGGAAGCGGCAAGCCTGCGCGCGTTTGGCAAGCCGGCACGAAGGCTCTCCGGCACCGAGGCGGCGCTGCTTGCCGCCATGCTGCCCAATCCGCTTGCGCGCGACACCCGCCGGCCGGGCCGCGGATTGCGCCGCCTGGCCGCATCCTACCAGGCGCGCGCCAACGCCGCGCGCGGGCTCGACGACTGCATTGGCGGGGCCTAGGGCGATTATCGCCGCGATTCGATTGGAGCGCGCGCGCTTTTGTTTGTCGCAAGTTCGAGCGCGCGCAACGCTCGACCGGCGCGAAAATGCGCTAGCATGCGGGCACGGCATCCTCTATAAGGCCGGCATCCAAACCAACGTGAAATTGCGGGTAATTCACCGCCTGCGGCGAGCTGGAGATCGAAATGGCCGTCCCGAAGCGAAAAACATCGCCCTCCAGGCGCGGCATGCGCCGCTCCGCGGACGCGCTCAAGCAGCCGACCTATGTCGAGGACAAGGATTCCGGCGAACGGCGGCGGCCGCACCATGTCGACCTGAAGACCGGCATGTATCGCGGCCGGCAAGTTCTCAAGGTCAAGACCGAATCCTGAAACTCCTCGGGACGGCGCACCACGGCGCGCCGGTCGTCGTCAGCGTGGTGAGGGCCGCATGGGCATGCTCGGTATCCCGCTCCTCGTCGTCCCATTTGCCATCTATAACATGATCGCGTTTCTCACGCCTGGCGTGTCGTGGTCGGGCGAAGTGACGCGCGTCGAGATGATGTCCGGCGGCGTCTGGACGCTGACCGCCGGGGATATTCTCATCACCTTTTCGGTGCTGCTGCTGTTCGTCGAAATGCTCAAGGCGGCGCGCATGAGCCGGCGCGCGATGGTCGATCATTTCTTATCCATGGTGCTCTTCGTCGTCATGCTGATCGAATTCCTCCTGCTGCGGCAGGCGGCGACCGGCACCTTCTTTTTGCTCCTGGCCATCGGTTTCGTCGATGTCGTGGCGGGCTTTTCCATCGCCGTGCGCACCGCGCGGCGCGACATCGAGATCGAGCGGATCGAGCCCAGCGCCTAGAGCGCCTGCGACATCGGCCGCGGCGCGGCAATTCGCGGACCAAGGCAATGACGTTGCGTCCGCGGGGCAATCGGGAAAAGCTCACTTCCTATCTTTGCGGCGGTTTCTCCCCCGCGACATTGCCGTGGAGCGCTGGATGGCGCCACCACCGGCACGGTGGCTGGCGGCAACGGCGGTAAATCATGGCGCGCGACTTCCATCTCCCCTGCCGCTCCCCGGTGCTGGCCGATTCCGGCATGGCGGCAACCTCGCATCCGCTTGCCAGCCTTGCCGCCATTGACGTGCTCAAGGCCGGCGGCAACGCCGCCGACGCGGCGGTCACGGCCGTGGCGCTGCTCGGAATTGTCGAGCCGCACATGAGCGGCATCGGCGGCGACTGTTTCTGCGTGGTGGCAAAACCCGGCGTGCCATTGTGGGGCTATAACGGCTCCGGCCGCGCCGCCGCGCGCGCCGGCACGCCGGCGCTGCTGGCACAAGGCCTCACGTCCATCGGCCCGGATTGCGTGCACGCGGTGACCGTGCCCGGCGCGGTCGAGGCCTGGGCGGCGATCGTGGCGCGGCACGGACGTTTCGGGCTCGATCGCGCGCTGGCGCCGGCAATCCGGCATGCGCGCGATGGCTTTCCCGTGGCCGCGCGCGTGGCCCATGACTGGGCGCTGGCGGTCGCGCGGCTGGCGCGCGATCCCGGCGCGGCGCGCCACTATTTGCCGCGCGCGCGCGCCCCGGCCATGGGCGAGCGCATGCGGTTTCTTGCGCTGGCCGACACGCTGGAGGCGATCGCGCGCCGGGGCCCGACCGCGTTCTACCGGGGCGCGATTGCCGATGACATCGTTGCAACGCTGGCGGCGCGCGGCGGCTTGATCTCAACGGACGATCTCGCGTGCCACGCGGGCGAAGTGGTGGCGCCGATCAGCGGCAATTATCGCGGCCTCGACATCGTCGAACTGCCGCCGAACGGGCAGGGAATAGCGGCGCTCGTCCTCCTCAACATTCTGGAGACCTTCGCCATCGGCCGGCTCGACCCGTTCGGCAGCGATTTTCTTCACCTCGCGCTCGAGGCCGGCCGCCTCGCCTACGCGCTGCGCGACGCGCATGTGGCCGATCCGGAGGCCATGCGCGTGCCGGTGCCGGCCTTGCTCGACAAGGCGTATGCCAGATCGCTCGCGGCGCGCATCGATCCGGCGCGTCGCGCCGACGTCGCCGATATCAGCGCGCCGGCAAACGATACCGTGCTTGCCACCGTCGTCGATCGCGACCGCATGGCGGTGTCGATCATCAACTCGCTTTACGCGTCGTTCGGCGTGGGCATCGCCACGCAGGAGACCGGCATCCTCCTACACAATCGCGGCGCCTGCTTTGTGCTCGATCCCGGCCACCCCAACACCATCGCGCCTGGCCGGCGACCGCTGCACACCATCATTCCGGCGCTCGGGCTGCGCGAGGGGCGCTGCGAACTTGCCTTTGGCGTCATGGGCGGCGGATATCAGGCCATGGGCCATGCGCATGTCGTGGCCAATATGATCGATTTCGGCATGGACCCGCAGGCGGCACTCGACGCGCCACGCGCATTCTTTGAGGCGGGGAAAACGATGGTCGAGCGAGGCGTTTCGGCCGCGACGGTTGCCGGCCTGGCGCGCCGCGGCCACGACGTGATGCCGCGCCCGCTGCCCTATGGCGGCGGGCAAGCGGTCGCGATCGACTGGCAGCGCGGCGTCCTGATCGGGGCGTCGGACCATCGCAAGGACGGCTGCGCGCTCGGCTATTGAGGCCGCCGGCGCGCTCGCCCGGTGGGTCAGGCCGAAACGTTTGTGCTGGTCGCCGGCACCCGTCGGCGCATCGCCCCGCGCGCATAGGCCAGCGTCGCGACCCGCGGGTCGGCGCGACGCCGCGCGCGCGCCTGCTCGACCTGGGCCGCCGTGGCG
>JACQAE010000013.1 GCA_016195095.1 Pseudomonadota bacterium | reverse complement strand
GGGCCCCGCGGGGCGCAGGCGCGCGCAGTTCCTCCTGTTCAGCCGAATAGCCCGGCGAGCAGATAGAATAGCGCGCCGACGCCAGCCGCCGCCGGGATGGTCACGATCCAGGCCATGACGATGCCATTGGCAACGCTCCAGCGCACGGAAGAGGCTCTTTTTGCGGCGCCGACGCCGATGATCGAGCCGGTGATGGTATGGGTCGTCGATACCGGTACGCCAAAATTGGTCGCGGTGAACAGCATGATGGCCCCGCCGGTTTCCGCGCAGAAGCCTTGCACCGGCGTGAGCCGCGTGATTCGCGATCCCATCGTGCGCACGATGCGCCATCCGCCCATCAGCGTCCCCAGCCCCATCGCGCCATAGCACAGGATGACGACCCAGAACGGAACGCTGAACTCACCGCCCAGCATTCCCTGCGAATAGAGGAGCGCGGCGATAATGCCGATCGTCTTTTGCGCATCGTTGCCGCCATGGCCGAGGGAATAAAGCGAAGCCGACACGAATTGCAGCGAGCGGAAAATGCGATCGACGCCATAGGGTGTCGTGCGCACGAATATCCACGACACCGCGAACATGAGCAGCAACGCCACGACCATGCCGAGTACCGGTGCGAGTACGATGCCCGCACCGGTCTTGATGACGCCGGACCAGACAACCGCGCCGAATCCGGCCTTGGTGACGCCGGCGCCGAGCAAGCCGCCAACGAGCGCATGCGAGCTGCTTGAGGGAATGCCGAGCCGCCAGGTCACGACGTTCCAAACGATCGCGCCCATCAGCGCGCCGAACACGACTTTGGGGTCGACGATATCGGTGGCCACGATGCCGGTGCCGATGGTTTTGGCGACATGCAGGCCGAAGACGAGGAACGCGGCGAAATTGAAGAACGCGGCCCAGATCACCGCGTAATGCGGCTTGAGCACGCGCGTGGACACGATCGTCGCGATCGAGTTCGCCGCGTCGTGCAGGCCGTTGAGAAAGTCAAACACCAAGGCAACGAGGATCAGGGCAACGAGGAGCGGCAGCCCGAGCGCGACACTATCCATTATGCCCTCGAACCAACGCGCTCAAACATGCTCGATCACGATGCCGTGCAACTCGTTGGCGACATCGTCGAAGCGGTCGACCACCTTCTCCAAGTGATCGTAGATTTCATTGCCGACGATGAACGCCATGGGGTCGCTCTTGCCGCGGGTCTGGTAGAGCGCGCGCAGGCCTCGATCGTGCAATTCGTCGGCGCGGCCTTCGAGCTGCGAAATCTGCTCGGTCAGGCCGCTCAGGCGTCCTGCCTCGGCCGTCATCGAGCGCAGCAACGGCAACGCCTCGCGCACGAGCATCGCCGATCGTACGATCACGTCGGCCATTTCTCTCATTTCCGGGGAGAAGCTGCGCACTTCGAACAGCATGATGGCCTTGGCTGTTTTCTGCATCTGGTCGATGGCGTTATCCATCGAGGTGATGAGGTTCTTGATGGCGCCGCGATCAAACGGCGTGATAAACGTGCGTCGCACCGCGATGAGGACCTCGCGCGTGACGTCGTCGGCATCGTGTTCCCGGTCCATGACGGTCTGGAAATGCCGCTCGACGTCGCCGCCACCCTCGAGCATGGCGCGCAGCGCCTCCGCGCCGGCAACGACAGCCTCGGCGTGATCGGCGAACAGGTCGAAAAAACGCATTTCCTTGGGCATCAGCGCCTGAAACCAGCCCAGCATTTCGCCCCCTGCGTGCCGCGGCGGCCGCGCGAATCAAACACGCGGCCGGCTCACAGGTTCGCCGCCGCCGCGCCGAGTGCAACCAAAACCTGCGCCGGCGCGCGGTTATCCAGCGAATTCAAGACCGGAATGTCGACCGCGCGACGCCCGCGCTGGAATCAATACGATTTTGGCAGGCCGAGCACCTTTTCGGCGATGTAACATAAGATCATTTCGCGGCTTACTGGCGCGAGCCGCGCGATCATCACCTCGCGAAAATAGCGCTCGACGTGATAATCCTTGGCGTAGCCCATGCCGCCATGGGTCATGAGCGCGGTTTCACAGGCGTGGAACGCGGCTTCCGCGGCAAGATACTTGGCGGCGTTTGCCGCGGCGCCGGGATTGTCGCCCTTGTCGTAGCACTCGGCGGCGCGAAACATCATGAGATTGGCGGCCTCAAGTTCCGCCCAGCGCGCGGCGAGTGGATGCTGGATGGCCTGGTTCCGCCCGATGGGGCGGCCGAATACGACGCGCTCGCGCGCATAGGTAACCGCGCGCGCCAGCGCCGCGCGGCCAAGCCCGATCGCCTCCGCCGCGATGAGGATGCGTTCCGCATTCATCCCGGAAAGAATGTAGTGAAACCCCTTTCCCTCCTCGCCAATGCGATCGGTCGCCGGCACAGGCAGGCGGTCGATGTAGAGCATGTTGGAATCGACGGCCTTGCGTCCCATTTTGTCGATCTCCCGCACCTCGATATGGCGACGGTCGAGGTCGGTATAGAACAGGCTCAAGCCGTCGCCGCGCTGCCCGCCGTTGTTTACCGGGCCGGTGCGTGCGAGCAGCAGCATCTTGTTGGCAACCTGCGCGGTCGAGATCCAGATCTTCTGGCCGCGAATCAAATAGCCGTCGCCCTCGCGCATGGCGGTCGTCGTCAGGCTGAGCGTATCGAGGCCGGCATCCGGTTCAGTGACCGCAAAACACGCTTTGTCGCGCCCCTCGATGAGTGGCGGCAGCATGCGCGCCTTCTGTTCGGCGCTGGCGAAACGTATGACCGGGCTCAAGCCGAATATGTTCATGTGCAGCGCCGAGGCACCGGACATTCCCGCGCCCGATTGCGCGACGGCCTGCATCATCACTGCCGCTTCCGTCGCGCCGAGGCCGGAGCCGCCAAAGTCGTGCGGCACGCAGATGCCGAGCCAACCGGCGGCTGCAAATGCGCGGTAAAAATCGTGCGGAAAGCCGCCGTCGCGGTCGCGCTCGCGCCAATAATCATCGTCGAAGCCGGCGCAAATCCTCGCCACCGCCGCGCGGATCGTCTCAAGCTGCGCGGGGAGCGGAAAGTCCATGCGCGTGTCTCCGCACCGACGCGCGGGCGGCGTCATAACGCCCAGCCGATCAACATATGATCGAGCGAGTATCGTCCGCCGCCGCGAAATAGGAAGTAGAAGGCCGCGAGCGTCCACATCAGCGTATACTCCAGGCCGAGCATATTCCAGAAATAGCCGCCGACCCGCCAGCGCTCGATATTGGCCATGCCGAGAAATACGACCACCGCAAGCGCCGCCGGACGCGTGAACAATCCGAGCATCAAAAGCGGGCCGCCGACGAACTGTGTCAACGCGATGGCGCGCGCCCAGAACCAGCCGGGCCGCCAACCGTGTTCGTCGAGATGCGAGGCCAGCATGGCGAGGTTGCGCACGGGCAGGCCGGTATCGCGAAAATAGCCGCAGGTCATGCGCAAGGCGTGCGGAACAAGCGCAAACCCGACAAATGCCCGCAGCGCCGCCTCGGCGAGCGGCAGGAGCACCGCGTAGATATCACCGAGTGCCGGGAAAACGAGCGGGGTTGCACCTTCAGGCACGACGCGGTCTCATTCGGTGACGCCGACGAGCCTGGCCAGCTTGTCGGAATCCGCGCGCAATGCCGCCGCTTCGCCGTCAAAGACGATACGCCCCTTGTCCATGACCACCGTGCGCTCGCTAAAAGCCAGCGCCACGCGGCTGTTCTGCTCGACGAGAATGATTGCGATCGCACGTTCCGCGCGCAATCGCACCAGCACCGCGGTGAGCGCCTCCACGATCACCGGGGCCAGGCCCTCGGTGGGCTCGTCCATCAGCAGCACCGCGGGGTTGGTCAAAAGCGCCCGCGCGATGGACAGCATTTGCTGCTCGCCGCCGGACAACTGGCTGCCGAAATTGCCAAGGCGCGCGCGCAGATTGGGAAAGAGCTCGAATACCCGCTCCTCGGTCCACGGCCCCGGGCGGGCGGCGACGCGAAGATTTTCGCGCACCGTGAGCGAGGGAAAAATCTCACGCTCCTGTGGCACGAAACCAAGCCCCGCGCGCGCGCGCCGGAATATCGCGGTGTCGCCGAGCGGCGCCTCGCCGAGCCTGATCTCGCCACAATGCAAAGTAGTATGTCCCATGACCGTCGCCAGCAGCGTCGTCTTGCCGACGCCGTTGCGGCCGATCACGCTGATACATTCGCCTGGCGCGAGCGCGAGGCTGATGTCTTCAAGCACCACGGTCTCGCCGTAGCCCGCCGAAACCTGGCGCAATTCCAGCGCGCTAGTCATGGCTGGCCTGTCCGAGATAGACCGCGCGCACGTCGGGATTGGCGGAAATTTCCTTTGGCGTTCCCTGCGCGAAAACGCCGCCGCCGACCAGTACGGTGATGCGTTCGGCGAAACGAAACACCACGTCCATATCATGCTCAATGATGAGGACGGCGATGTGCTTGGGCAGACTGTCGATGGCGTCGAGAATGATGTGGCTTTCCGCGCTCGGCACGCCGGCCGCCGGTTCATCGAGCAACAAAACGTTCGGCTTGAGGCCAAGCGCGATGGCGAGCTCGATGAGCCGCTGGCGTCCGTAGGGCAGCTCGACCACGCGCGCATGCGCGTCTTGGTCAAGGCGCAGCATTTCAAGGAGCCGCATCGATTCCTCGATGACGTCGCGGCGGTTGCCCGCCGGCGCGAACATTGTTCCAGCGGCCCCGACCCGCTCCGCCACGGCGATGTAGACGTTTTCGAGCACGGAGAGGCCGCGGAACAGCCGATTGATCTGGAATGTGCGGGCAATACCGAGCTTGACCCGCTCGGCCTGCGTGGCCTGCGTGATGTCGTGGCCATTGAGCATGACTTGGCCTTGCGTTGGCCGCAGCACGCCGGTGAGAAGGTT
>JACQAE010000296.1 GCA_016195095.1 Pseudomonadota bacterium | reverse complement strand
GCGCTTGCGTCGGCGTCGCCGTCCCTGGCCCAGGCGACCAATGCAAGCCTCCTGGGCAACTATGTCCGTCACCGGCACCGAGTCCGACGGCAAGCCCTATGACGGTCCGGGGCCGCTGGCGATCACCATGGACAAGTCCGGCGCCCTCGAATTGAAATGGGACGGCGGAAAATATGTCGGCATCGGCCAGGTGATCGGAAATCAGCTTGCCATCGGCTCCTATGCCGAGGGCAGGGTCGTGATCGGCATCATGGACATCAAGCCGGACGGCTCGTTGGAGGGAAAATGGTGGCGGCGCACCGACCCCGGCACCAAGGGCACCGAAATCTGGAAGAAGAAGTAGGCGCGCGGCGCGGCATCGCATTTCGCGATAGGCGCTCTGCTCGATATGCAGCGCGGGATATTGTACCCTCGCGGCCGAGCAACTATTTAGGGAAAAGGGCAATTGCGGACGTTTTGCATGTCGGACCTCTCGTTCATGCCGCGCCTGACGTCCGCCCGGCCCATCCTGGTCGGGTTAGGGATCGTTGCGACCGCGCTTGTCGGCGGCGCCTTGGCGCTCTGGCTGCGTTATGGCAGCGCCGTGTTCTACGAGATGATCCTCGCCGGCCTCGCGGCCTGTTTCTAGGACGGTCGTTTCCAGGCCGCATCGGCGATGGCGTCCTGATCGTATGATTTTCGCCGTGCGCGCATCCGCGAAGGCAGCGGATTTTTGCGATCATGGCGCCAGAGGCGAAGGAACCGCGAACGCATGTCGGCACGCGCGATACGGATGCTGCTGATTTCCGCCGCCTTTGCCACCGGGCTGGTGTTCTGCTTCGCGGTCGTGCTGCTGATCACCGGCGGCGGCTCGGTGCCAGCGCTGCGCCAGGCGGTGGCCATTGGCGGCCCGTTCCAGCTCGTTGACCAGGATGGCCGCGCGACCACCGAGAAAAGTTTGCGCGGCAAGCCGTTCCTGGTTTTTTTCGGGTTCACGCATTGTCCCGAAATCTGCCCGACAACGCTCTTTGAAGTGTCGGAAATCTTTCGCCTGCTCGGCCGCGACGCCGACCGCACGGCGGGCCTTTTCGTCACCGTCGATCCCGCGCGCGACACGCCCGCCAAGCTCAAGGACTACATGTCGAGCTTCGATCCGCATTTGCGCGGCTTGACCGGCGATGACGCGGCCATCGCCGCCGTCGCCAAGGCCTATCGCGCCTATTACAAGAAAGTGCCGCTGGCCGACGGCGACTACACCATGGACCATACAGCGCTTGTCTACCTGATGGACAAGGACGGCCGCTTCGTCGCCCCGTTCAGGCTCAAGCGCAAGCCGGAAGAGGCGGCGGCGGACCTGCGCAAGTATCTGTGAGTGCGTAGCCGCTCGCGGCGCCGAGGGCGATCAGCGCGATCGCCGCGACGTTCGCGCCAGGCCATGTTCGGTTTTTTCCCAGCGATAGGGGTCGCGCAGCAGTTGATAGACCGCCCGCCAGGCGGCGGTCGAGAGCATGATCCAATGCAAGGGAACAAGCATGACGACCCAGGCGCTCGCCAGGAGGCCGCGCCGCGCTAGGCCCTGTAGCGCCACCAGCGCGGACGTGACATAGCCCGCGAGCAAGGTCAGCGTGAAGAAGCCCACGAGGATGGGCGCGGGCGCGTCCGGCCCGAACAACGGCGTCCGGTCGACGAGGATCGACCAGGCGATCGCCGCGATGAAGAGCAGGTGCACCAGCGCCGACATCACCGTGGCGACAACCGCCAGCTGGAATATGGCGAAACCGCCGGGTCCGAGGTCGCGCAGCAACTGGCGCGGCGCGCGCATGTGCACGAGCCAGGTCTGCATCCAGCCTTTGAACCAGCGCGTGCGCTGGCACATCCAGGCGCGAAGCCGCGCCGGCGCCTCCTCGAAGGTCGAGGAGGCAATAATAATGGTGCGGTATCCCAGGCGATGCAGACGCATGCCGAGATCGGCGTCCTCGGTGACGTTGTAGGGGTCCCAGGCGCCGATCTTGCGCAGGACCTGGGTGCGGAAATGATTGGACGATCCGCCGAGCGGCACCGGCGCGCGCATCTGTGCCAGGGCGGGCAGCATCACGTCGAAGAGGCCGGCATATTCCGCCGTGTAATATCCGGTGAGCCAGTTGTCGCCGGTATTGTCGATCGTCAAGCGCGCTTGAACGCAGCCCACGCCGCCGCCCGCCGACATGAAGACTTGCAGGGCGCGCCGCAGCTGGTCGGGTTCCGGCCGGTCCTCGGCGTCGAATATCGCGCAAAATGTGCCGCGGGCGAAGGCGAGCGCCGCGTTGAGCGCCTTCGGCTTGGTGCGCGGACCGATCTCGGGCACCAGGACCACTTCGATCCAGGGTTCGGGGTCAAGCGCCGCGACGGCGGCACGGGTGGCGACATCGTCGCGCTCGAGCGCGAGCTTGACGTCGAGTTTTTCGCGCGGGTAGTCGAGCGCGCGCAAGGCGGCGAAGAGATCCGCCACCGTCGCGGATTCGCGATGCAGGGCGACGATGATGGAATAGACCGGCAACTCGCCGTCGGGCAGGGCCACGTCGCGCGCGGGCGTCTTCGGCGCGGTGAGCGCGCATATGACACGCAAAACCGACCAGCCAAGATATATCGGCGCGAGCAAGAGCCCGGCCACGATCTCGGCCGCCAGCGGCCAGGCAAGCCACGTTCCGCCCAACGGCGTTCCAGCGGCGGCGGTGAGTGCCGGCAGGTGGGTTCTGCGCGGCGCGGCGGAGAGGTCCGGCCGAACGCTGGCGAGACTATGCGTCGCCAGGTGCCCGATGGCGGCGCGGCCATGGCGGGCGACATAGCGATGCAGTCGTGGCGTCGAGGTGAGGCGGAAGCGCTCGCGCTCGTCCGGCCGGTGCGCAAAAAACACGCACAGGCGCCTTGCCGCCAGTTCGCGCGGCGCCACGACGAAGACCACGCCCGCGTCGACGTGCAGCGGCAATATTCCCGCCGTAACGGCCGTTGTCAGGCTCTCCTCGGGCAGCGGACAAGCCTCGCGCGCGACGCCATCGAGAGGCTCGAAAGCCACGCCGAGTTCGCTGGCGAGCGCCAAGAGGTACGCGTCCTCGCTGATCGCGCCGGCGGCGACGAGGACGCGATCGGCGCCGATATTGAGTTCGTGCGCGCGTTGCTCAGCGTCGGCCACATCCTGCGGTCGCAGCAAGTGACGCACGCGGTTGATTTCAACGCATCGACCGGGGCGATGGGCACCGGGAAATTCCAGCAGCGTCGCCGATTCGCCATGTTGCGTGATATCTGTGGGGACGTTGAATAATGGCGCCGGCCGCGCCCGCTGCCGCCGCTCGGACCCGATATCGCGCTGTTCCAGGTATGCCATTGCGCAACCGTGAAACAAACCAATCCTTGCAGAAACGCAGCGCCGTTTCCGCTATAAGGCCGCGCACCGCATTCCGCCGGGCCAACGCGATGCCAAACATGATCAGCCTACCCCCATACCGTCCATCTGCCAAGCGCCGCAATCCCATTACGCCGGCGCGTGGCGCGCGGCGCGGCTGCATCCTCGCCTGCGCGGTGATGTTTTTTGGCAGTGGCGTCGCGATGGCGCAGGCGCCAACCCCCGCGCCGGCGCCGGCTGCACCTGCCGTCTCCGCGCTGCCGGTTCCCGGGTTCTGGGATCCGCGACGCCGGCCCGAGCGCCCGGATACGTCGCGCATTACTCTGGTGCGGTTTCTCACCGAAATTGACTTCCCGCCGTTCAACTACGCGGCACCGGACGGCAATCCCGCGGGCCTTAACGTCGATCTGGCGCGCCTAATCTGCGAGGAACTCAAGGTCCAATGCACCGTCCAGATGCGCCGCTTCGATACGCTCATTGCCGCGCTTGCCGACAACCGCGGCGACGCGGCGATCGCCTCGATTTCGGTCACCGAACTGACGCGCGAGCGCGTCGATTTCACCGAGCCATATTATCGGCCGGTGGCGCGCTTTGCCGCCTTGAAAACGTCGCCGATCGATCTGGTCACGCCGGTGGCGCTGGAAGGCAGGAAGGTTGCCGTCGTCGCCGGGACGGCGCAGGAAACCTATCTGCGTGAGTTGTTCACCGAGGCGGAGATTCGTCCCTATGCCAACAAGGATGCGGCGCGCGACGCGCTGCGGCGGCGCGACGTCGACTTGATTTTCGACGATGGATTTTCGCTCGCCTTCTGGCTCAACGGGACCGATTCCGGCGGCTGCTGCACGTTCAAGGGCGGGCCTTATACCGAGAGCCGTTATTTCGGCGAGGGTATCGGCATCGCGGTTAAGAAAGGCAATGACACGCTGAGCCAGGCCATGAACTGGGCGATGTTCCGGCTTTGGGAAAAGGGTCGATTTGTCGATCTGTGGCTGCGATACTTTCCCATCAGCCCGTTCTAGTGGCGTGGCTTGTCCCAACGATCGGGTTTGGGATGTTGCGGTCGGACCACGAGCGATCGTGCGCGGAGTTTTATCGATGTCCATTGCCACCGCCCCCGACGCCGCGACCTTGCGCGCATTTGCCGAGCAATCGGGCGCGTGGCCGTTCGCGGAAGCGCGCAAGATCGTCGCCAGGCTGCAGCGCAGGCCGGCGCGCGAGGTCGTTTTTGAGACCGGCTACGGGCCGTCGGGCCTGCCGCATATCGGCACGTTCGGCGAGGTCGCGCGCACGACCATGGTGCGGCATGCGTTCCGCGTGCTGACCGAGGACAAGGTCAAGACACGCCTGATCGCGTTTTCCGACGATCTGGATGGGCTGCGCAGGATCCCCGACAACGTGCCCAACAAGGAACTGCTTGAGCCGCATCTCGGGAAGCCGTTGACGCGTGTGCCCGACCCGTTCGGCACGCATGCGAGTTTCGGCGAGCACAATAACGCGCGCTTGCGAACCTTTCTCGACACGTTCGGCTTCGATTACGAATTCATGTCGTCGACCGCCTGCTACATGTCGGGCCAATTCGACGCCGCCTTGCTGGTTGTGCTGGAGCGCTTCGACGCGGTGATGGGGATCATGCTGCCCTCGCTGCGCGAGGAGCGGGCGCAGACCTATTCGCCGTTCCTGCCCATTTGCGCGCGCACCGGCATCGTATTGCAGGTTCCCATCGTTGCGCGCGATCAAGCCCGCGGCGTCATCGTTTATGACGATCCGCAGACCGGCGAGCGCGTCACGACGCCGGTGACCGGCGGGCGCTGCAAGCTGCAATGGAAGCCCGATTGGGCGATGCGCTGGCTTGCTCTTGGCGTCGATTACGAGATGGCGGGAAAAGACCTGATCGATTCGGTCAAGCTTTCAGGCGAGATCTGTCGCGCGCTCGACGCCACGCCGCCGGAAGGCTTCAACTACGAGCTGTTTCTCGACGAAAAAGGACAGAAAATATCCAAGTCCAAGGGCAACGGGCTGACGATCGACGAATGGCTGCGCTACGCCAGCCCGCAATCGCTGTCGCTGTTCATGTACCGCGAGCCCAAGGCCGCCAAACGCCTGCATTTCGACGTCATTCCCCGCCAGGTCGATGAGTACCAGCAATGCCTCGACGGCTATGAACGCCAGGATATGAAACAGCGCCTGTCGAATCCGGCCTGGCACATCCACGGCGGAAATCCGCCGCGCGTCGATATGCCGGTCTCGTTCGCCATGCTGCTCAGCCTGGTGACCGCCTCCAACGCGGCCGACGCCGAGACGTTGTGGGGGTTCATCGGCCGCTACCGGCCGGGCGTGACGTGTCAATCGCATCCCGAGCTTGAGCGACTGGTCGGATACGCGATCAACTATTATCGCGACTTCGTGCTGCCGGCCAAGACGTTCCGCGAACCGGAGGCCGCCGCGCGCGGCGCGCTCGCCGATCTGCGCGACGCACTCTCGCAATTGCCGACCGACGCGACGCCCGAGGCGATCCAGGACGTCGTCTACGACATCGGCCGGCGCGAGCCGTTCCTCGACCGGAGCGGCAAGATCAAGACCAAGGACGGCCGGCCGGGCGTATCGCTCGACTGGTTCAACATGCTCTATCAGGTGCTATTGGGAATGGAAAAAGGGCCGCGCTTCGGTTCGTTCGTCGGCATCTACGGAATTGCCAACACGATCGCCATGATCGACGGCGCGCTGGCGCGATCGATCGCCGCGCACGCGACGGACCGCTGACTACTGGCTCGCCCAGATGATGCGGGCGATCCATACGATGTCTTTCACCGGCAAGGTGCGCTCGCCGTGCAAGGGATTGAGCGAGCGCAGTTCGATCGTCTTTGCCGTCTTGCGCTTGAGCTCCTTGGCCACGACTTCGCCGTCCTTGGTCTTGACCACGACGCGATCGCCGCGCCGGATCGGTGCCGCCGGCGATACCACGATCACGGTTCCGTCGCGATAGGCGGGCTGCATCGAATCGCCGGAAATCTCCAGCGCATAGGCGTGCTCATCGTCGATCTGCGGATAGGAAATTTCATCCCAGCCCTTTCCCACCGGAAAGCCGCCGTCATCGAAATAGCCGCCGCTGCCGGCTTCCGCGAAGCCGATCAGCGGCACCGCCTGCGCCGGCGCGCGCGCGGTCTCGGTGATGAGGCCGACGAATTCATCCACCGTCGTGCCCGTCGCCTCGAGCGACTTGGCGACGGATTCCGTCGACGGCCAGCGCGGACGCGCGTCCGGCGTGATGCGCTTGGATTTGTTGAATGTCGTCGGATCGAGCCCGGCCCGCTTGGCGAGCCCGGATGCGGTCAAACCGGCGCGCGCGGCGAGACGGTCGAGCGCCCCCCAGATCTGAGCGTGTGTCAGCATGGCCATACGAATCATCACCCGTGTGAGACAATTATCACGATAATAGGAATTATAACCTCAAATGACCAGCAACCAGGGCGATTTTTGTTATTGTTGAACAACCCATTGCGCGGGGTTAGGTTTTCGCCGCCATCCGGGGTTTTCCGTGAGCATTGTCTTCAAAATCTGCGAAGCTTCCGCGTGGCGTCAGGCCGAGCGGCGGGGCCGGTTTGCCGGCAGCGCGGCCGACTTGCGCGACGGTTTCATCCATCTCTCAAGCGCCGCGCAGGTGGCCGCAACCGCGGAAAAGCATTTTGCCGCAGCGGCGGATCTGGTGCTGGTCGCGGTCGATGCCGCGGCGCTTGGCGCCGCGTTGCGCTGGGAGCCGTCGCGGGGAGGCGAGTTGTTTCCGCATCTATATGGCGAGCTGCCGATCGCCTGCATGCGCTGGACGCGGCCGCTCGCGCGCCTAAGCGACGGCAGCCTGTCGTTTCCGGGGCTTGATGCGTGATTTCCGCGATCGATTGGGCAGCGCGGCATCTGCTGGGGTTCCTCGACCCGGAGCGCGCGCACGCGGTTACGATCAAGGCGCTGACGCATTTTCCACCGCCGCTGCCGCGCGCCGGCGTCGACGACGCGCGCTTGCGCGTCGGCGCGTTCGGGTTGAGCTTCCCCAATCCGCTCGGCATGGCGGCCGGATTCGACAAGAATGCCGACGTGCCGCACCGGTTGTTGCGGCTCGGATTCGGCTTCGTCGAGATTGGAACGGTGACACCGCGCGCGCAACCGGGCAATCCGCGGCCGCGGTTGTTTCGCCTCCATGGCGATGACGGCGTCATCAATCGCCTCGGCTTCAACAGCGCCGGCGCCGCGTCGGTGCGCACGCGCCTTGCCGTGCGGGACGCAAGCGGCGGGATTGTCGGCGTCAATATCGGCGCCAACCGCGACGCGGTGGACCGCGTCGGCGAATATGCGCAGCTCATCGAAACGCTGGCGCCAGTCGCAGGCTATTTCGCCGTCAACGTTTCCTCCCCAAACACGCCGGGACTGCGCGAGCTGCAGCACGCGCATGCGCTCGATGATCTCCTGGCGCGCGTCATCGACGCGCGCGACCGCGCCGCTGCCCGCAGCGGCCGGCGGCCGTTATTGTTAAAGATCGCGCCCGACCTGAATTTGCCCGAACTCGATGACGTCGTGACGATCGCGCGCCGGCGGTGCATCGACGGCATGATCGTCGCCAACACCACCATCCGCCGCCCGGCCAATCTGCACGATATCGTCCAGGCGCGAGAGGCCGGCGGTCTTTCCGGCCGCCCGCTATTCGCGCTGGCGACGCGCATCCTGGCGGAGACCTATGCCCGCGTCGACGGCGCGTTTCCCCTCATCGGCGTCGGCGGAATCGATTCCGGTGAAACGGCGCTCGCCAAGCTGCGCGCCGGCGCCAGCCTGATCCAACTCTATTCGGCGCTGGTGTTTCGCGGCTTCGGGCTCGTGGCCAACATCAAGTCCGCCATGCTTGCCGCGCTGGCGTCGTCGTCGGCAACCTCGCTTGCGGCCTTTGTCGGCGCCGATGCCGCTGCCTTGACCAGACAGCCTTGGCCCGATTGACCGGCCGGTGCCATGGCGCGCTCACAGCGTCACGATCAGGCCGTCCTCGGCGGTCGTGTGCGGCAAGGTGTGGTGATGCGCCAGCACGTCGTCGCTCATATGCGTGAGAATGAGCTTTCTCGGCTTGATTTCCGGCAGGTAGGTTTCGAGCGTGCGCAGATCGAGATGGTTGCGAATCTTGCGCTCGCGATAATACGCCTCGACGATGAACAAGTCGGCGTTGCGCGCGACCTCGATGAGGTTGTCGGTCCATTCCGTGTCGCCGCTATAGGCGATGACGCGGCCTTCCGCCTCGACGCGATAGGCGAAGAATGGTCCGCCGGAGGCGCCGTGCACCACCGGAAACGGCGTCACCTTGATGGGACCGATCGCGGTTTCGCGCTCCGGGCCCAGGGTCACGAGCGCAAGCTCAAAGCGGCGCGACGTTTTAGACGAATGCTCGAACGCCGCCTCCATGACCTGGGCGAAGCGCGCCTCGATGCCCGGCGGCCCGGCAATCACCAGCGGCCGCGTGCGCTTGGCGAATTGCGCCTCGAGGACGAAAAACGGGATCCCGCCGAAATGGTCGGCGTGGAAATGCGTGATCAGGATGGCATCGATGCTCTCGCGCTCGATGCCCCAGCGCTTGAGCGCGACCAGCGATGTCGCGCCGCAATCGATGAGGAAATTGGCGTTCTCGCCGGCGACGTGAAAGCAGGTGTTGAAGCGCCCGCCCGAACCGAAGGCATCGCCACAGCCGACGAACTGAACTTTCATGCCGGTTCGCTTTCATGTTGCCGATGACAGGGAATGTCGGCTTCAGCGCCTGGCGCCGCGCGCCAGCCGCGCGAGGAGCCAGATCGGCACGACGATCACCGCCCCGAGCAGGAAATAGCGCCAGACCCACCGCACCGCGTCAAAGCCCATGTCCCAGACCGTGCGGATCAGCCGCTCGACGCTGATGAGGATATTCATGGGATCAAGGCCGATCGCGGCAAGGACGACGCCGACAAGGATTGAGAGCAGCACCAGCCGTACCACGATGGATACCGGGCTGCCGCCGAGAAACCGTGTCATCACATCGCCTGTCATAGGGAGTTCTCCGCGCCGATGACGCGATGTTAGCATGGCGGTCGCCGATGCGACATTCGCCCTGTCGGATTGTCATTGATATTGTGCATGACCCGACGCCGCGACCGGCCGCGCGGGGCGTGTGAATATGCCATAAGGCGCCCAGTCCGTGGACCCAACCCACCCGCCGCCATGCACCTGTCCTTGACCTCTGGGAACCTGATCGCCGACCGTCGCTATCAATTCGCCGGCGAACTCAAGGCGCGCGGCGAGGACGCCGATGCAGCCGATCTTTTGTCACAGACGCTCGAACTGGCGCCCCATTTCGCGCCCGCCTGGTTCATGCTTGGCGAATTGCGGCTGCGCGGTGGCGAGCGCGCGGGCGCGATCGAGGCTTTTGCGCGCGCGCGCGCCGCCGATCCCGACGACCGGCTGGGTGCCGGGCTGCAGCTGGCGCGGCTTGAACCGGCATCGGCCGCGGGCGTCGCGCCGGGCGCCTATGTGCGCACGCTGTTCGATCAATACGCCCAGCGTTTCGACCGGGCGATCGCGCGCCTTGGCTACCGCGCGCCGGAGCTGATCTGCGCGGCGCTTGCCTCGCTCTGCCAGGCACGCGGCGTGCCGTTTGACTTTGCAAGCGTGCTTGACGTGGGCTGCGGCACCGGGCTTTGCGGCGCGGCGTTGCGCCCGCATGCCGGCCGCCTGGTCGGGGTCGATGTTTCGCCGCCCATGCTGGCGCAAGCGCGCGCCAAGGGGCATTACGATCGCCTGGTCGCCGCGGATATGCTGCAATTCGCCGTAGCCGAGGCGCGCGGGCGCGAACGCTATCACCTCATTGTCGCCGCCGACGTGTTCGTCTATGCCGCCGACCTGACGCCAGTCCTTGCCGTGCTGGCGGCATTGCTCCATCCGGGTGGGCTTTTCACATTTTCCGTCGAAACACATGGCGGCGAGGGCGTCGTGGTCGGCGCGGGCTTGCGATTTTCGCATGCGGCGGAACATGTCGATGCGGCCGTGGCCAACGCCAATCTCCACCTCTTGCAGCTTGCCGCTTGCGCGACGCGAACCGAGAATACCGCCCCGGTGGCCGGGCTTCTGGCCATCGCCGCGAAGGCCTGACGCCGCCGGCCGCAAAACCGCTGCAGGTTTTGCTCGACCGCGCCGGTGGCAACAGCTAACTCTGGTGCGTGTCCGCGAGTGCTCCTTCGGTCGACGCGCAGGCGCTTCCCCAATCCTTTGCCGGCTGGTTTGCGCGGCAGGGATGGACGCCGCGCGCGCATCAACTTGAGTTGCTCGCCAAGGCAAAGGCGGGACGCTCGGTCCTCCTGATCGCGCCGACCGGAGGGGGCAAGACGCTCGCCGGATTTCTGCCAAGCCTGGTCGAACTCAGCGGCGGCAATACAGGCGATGCCGGTGCGACGGCGCCGCGCGCGCGCTTGGACAGCATTCGCCCTTCCGGCTTGCACACCCTCTATATCTCTCCGCTCAAGGCGTTGGCGGTCGATGTCGCGCGCAATCTCGGGCGTCCGGTCGCGGAGATGGCGCTCTCGCTGCGCATCGAAACCCGTACCGGCGATACGCCCGCCTCCAAGCGGCAGCGCCAGCGCCGCCAGCCGCCCGACATTTTGCTCACGACGCCCGAGCAGGTGGCGCTCCTCCTCGCCTCCGCCGACGCGCCCTACCTGTTCCAAGGCCTGCGGCGCGTCGTGCTTGACGAACTGCATGCGCTCGTCACCAGCAAGCGCGGCGATCTGCTCGCGCTCGCGCTCGCCCGCCTCTACCGCCTGGCGCCGACGCTCACCTGCGTCGGTCTCTCGGCGACCGTGGCGGACCCGCCGGAGCTGGCGCGATTTCTCACGCCGCAAACCTCGCGCGGGGTCGCGGCCACCGATTTCGCGGCAGCCGATATCGTCGTGGCGGCAGCCGGCGCCGCGCCACTCGTCGAAATGCATGACAGCGCGCGGGATATTCCCTGGGCCGGGCACACCGCGCGCCACGCGCTCGCCGAAATCTATCGCCTGATCGGGCGCCATCGCACGACGCTGGTTTTTGTCAATACGCGCAGCCAGGCGGAGATGGTGTTTCAGGAATTGTGGCGCATCAACGAGGATGCGATCGCGATCGCGCTGCATCATGGCTCGCTCGATGTCGCGCAGCGCCGCAAGGTCGAGGCGGCCATGGCGACGGGCCGGCTGCGCGCCGTGGTGTGCACGTCCTCGCTCGATCTTGGCGTCGATTGGGGCGATGTCGATCTTGTCGTCAATCTCGGCGCGCCGAAGGGCGCGAGCCGCCTGTTGCAGCGCATCGGCCGCGCCAACCACCGGCTCGAGGAGGCCTCGCGGGCGGTGCTGGTGCCGGCCAATCGTTTCGAGGCCATGGAATGCCGCGCCGCCATCGATGCGATCACGGATGGCGTGCAGGACACCCCGCCGGCGCGCGTCGGCGCCCTCGACGTGCTGGCGCAACACGTGCTCGGCTGCGCCTGTGCCGCGCCGTTCGACGCCGACGACCTCTATGCGGAAGTGACGACCGCCGCGCCCTACGCCGGCCTCGCGCGCGCCGACTTCGACGATGTCGTCGATTTTGTCGCCAGCGGCGGCTACGCGCTCAAGGCCTATGAGCGCTATGCCAAGATCAGGCAAGGCGGCGACGGGCGCTGGCGCATCGCGCATCCGCGCGTGGCGCAGCGCTACCGCCTCAACGTCGGCACGATCGTCGAGCAGGACATGCTCAAGGTCCGCCTGGTGCGCGCGCGCAACGCGCCGGGCGGCTATTCCGGGCCGATCCGCCATGGCGGACGCGTGCTCGGCAGGGTCGAGGAATATTTCATCGAGGGGTTGGTAGCAGGCGACACGTTCATCTTTGCCGGCGAGGTGTTGCGCTATGAGGCGCTGGTCGAGGACGAAGTCTACGTCTCGCGCGCCGCCGCCGAGGATCCCAAGGTGCCGGCCTATGCCGGCGGCAAATTCCCGCTTTCGACCTATCTCGCCGCCCGCGTGCGCGCCATGCTGGCCGATGCGCGGACCTGGAAAGCGTTGCCCGGTCAGGTGCGCGAATGGCTGGCGGCGCAGCGCCAACGCTCCGTTCTTCCGCGCGCCGGCGATCTTCTCATCGAAACCTTTCCACGCAACGGCCGCTACTATCTCGTCTGCTACCCGTTCGAGGGCCGTCTCGCCCACCAGACGCTCGGCATGCTGCTCACGCGCCGGCTTGAACGCGCGCGATTGCGTCCGCTCGGCTTCGTCGCCAACGAATATGCGCTCGCCGTCTGGGGCCTCGCCGACATGGCGGCGGCGATCGCGCGGGGCGCGCTGGACTTGGCCGTTTTGTTCGGCGAGGACATGCTGGGCGACGACCTCGAGGCCTGGCTTGAGGAATCCGCGCTGATGAAACGCACGTTTCGCCAATGCGCCATTATCGCCGGGCTGATCGAACGGCGCTATCCGGGCGAGGAAAAGACCAAACGGCAGATGACGGTATCGACCGATCTCATCTACGACGTGCTGCGCCGGCATCAGGGCGGACACGTGCTGCTGCGCGCGGCACGCGCCGACGCCGCCACCGGCCAGCTTGACATCCGCCGGCTGGCCGCGATGCTCGCGCGCGTGCGCGGGCGAATCGTGCATCAGCGGCTTGAGCGCATATCGCCGCTTGCCGTGCCGGTAATGCTCGAAATCGGGCGCGAACCGATCCAAGGGGAGGCCGCCGACATGCTGCTGGCGCAGGCCGAGGAGGACATCGTGAAGGAGGCGCTCGGTTGACGCGGGTACGCCATGCACCGCAGCCGCGAGACCGCATGTTGTGCGGAGACGAGCATCATCTCGTCGTCGCCGCCGTGGCGCTCCTGGCCGATCGCGCGGGCGCGCTTTATTGGCCGGAGCAGCGCCTGCTCGCAATTGCCGACCTGCATCTGGAGAAAGGTTCGAGCTTTGCCGCGCGCGGGGTGCTGCTGCCGCCTTACGACACGGCGGCGACGCTGGCGCGCCTTGCCGGCGTGATTGCCCGCTACAACCCGCGCATCGTCGTGGCACTAGGCGACAGTTTTCACGATGGCGGCGGACCGGCGCGCCTGTGCGACGCCGATCGCGCCACGCTTGCCGGGTTGCAGCGCGGGCGCGAATGGGTGTGGATCGCGGGCAATCACGATCCCGATCCGGCCGAACGCATCGGCGGCGTTTTCGCCGGTATCATCGCCATGGCGCCGCTGACGTTTCGCCATGAGCCGCGCGAGGGTGCCGCGCCAGGCGAAATCGCCGGTCACCTGCATCCCCTTGCCCGCGTGGCGACGCGCGCGGGCGTCATCCGGCGGCGCTGTTTTGCAACCGACACGCACCGCGTGGTGATGCCCGCCTTCGGCGCCTATGCCGGCGGGTTGAGCATCCGCGACGCGGCCTTTGGCGGAAAATTCGACGCGAGCCGCCTTGTCGCGCATGTCCTCGGCCTGCGCCGCGTCTATGTCATCGCCGCCGAGCGCTGCCTGCCCGATTGACAGCGGCGCTTGCGCGCGCTTGCCGTCTGCGGCAGAGACTGACGCATCGCGACGGCAGGGGCGTGACGCGACGACTTTTTGTTCGAGCGTGATCTTGGTCCCGAAAACCGGTTCCCACTTTTCGCGATCATGCTCTATAGTCCGCGCCGAAGCGTGGTCAGGTGCAGGCGGTCAATGGCTAAAGGCGACGTCAAGAAGGTCGTGCTCGCATATTCCGGCGGGCTCGATACGTCCATTATTCTCAAATGGTTGCAGACGACCTATGGCTGCGAGGTGGTGACCTTCACCGCCGATCTCGGGCAGGGCGAGGAACTCGCGCCGGCGCGCCAGAAGGCGCTGCTGCTCGGCATCAAGCCGGAGAATATTTTTGTCGAGGATTTGCGCGAGGAGTTCGTGCGCGACTACGTCTTTCCGATGTTCCGCGCCAACGCGCTCTACGAAGGGCAATACCTCCTGGGGACGTCGATCGCGCGGCCCCTGATCGCGAGGAAGCAAATCGAAATCGCCGAACGCGTCGGCGCCGACGCGGTTGCCCACGGCGCCACCGGCAAGGGCAATGACCAGGTGCGCTTCGAGCTTGCCTATTACGCGCTCAAGCCGGACGTGAAGGTGATCGCGCCGTGGCGGGAATGGGACCTCACTTCGCGCACGCGGCGGATCGAATGCGCCGAGGCGCACCAGAGCCCGATCGCCAAGGACAAGCGCGGCGAGGCGCCGTTCTCGGTCGACGCCAACCTGCTGCACGCCTCCTCGGAGGGCAAGGTGCTGGAAGACCCGGCGCGCGAAGTGCCGGACTACGTCTATTCGCGCACCATCGACCCGGAACACGCGCCCGACCAGGCGAGCTATGTCAGCGTCGATTTCGAGAAAGGCGATGCGGTCGCCATCGACGGCCAGCCGCTGTCGCCGGCCGCGCTGCTCGGCCAGCTCAATGCGCTCGGCCGCGCCAATGGCATCGGCCGGCTCGATCTCGTCGAGAACCGCTTCGTCGGAATGAAATCGCGCGGCATGTATGAAACGCCGGGCGGCACGATCCTCCTCGCGGCGCATCGCGGCATCGAATCGATCACGCTCGACCGCGGCGCGGCGCACCTCAAGGACGAGTTGATGCCGAAATATGCCGAATTGGTCTATTTCGGATTCTGGTTCGCGCCCGAACGCGAAATGCTCCAAGCCGCCATCGACAAGAGCCAGGAATATGTCAGCGGTCGCGTGCGGCTCAAGCTGTACAAGGGCAACGTCGCCGTCGTCGGACGCGAGAGCGCCTTTTCGCTCTACGACCAGGACCTCGTCACCTTCGAGGAAGGCGCGGTGGCCTACGATCACCGCGACGCCGCGGGATTCATTCGCCTCAACGCGCTGCGCCTGCGCACGCTCGCGCAACGCAAGCGCAAGCTTGGTTTGTAGAGCCCGATGGCGAAAGGCTGCAAATTTTTCGGGACTAATTTCGCGCGAAATCCTGCCAGGAGGAACAGGCAATGCCGTTGATCGACCCGCTGCCGGAGGATCACAATCCCGATCTCGTCGATCTGATCCAGTTCTTTCGCGGCCCGCTGGGCACGGTGCCCAACAGCGTGCTGACCATGCAGCGGCGGCCGAAAGTCGCGCGCGCGTTCACCGAGCTCAACAAGGCGGTCATGGAGAATCTTGGCCGGGTCACCGCCGAGCAGAAGCGCCTCATCGGCTTCGTGGCGTCGCAGGCGGCGGGATGCCGCTATTGCCAGGCGCATACGATCCTCGCCGCCGAGCGCTTCCACTCGACGCCCGAGCGCCTGGCCGCGATCTTCGACTATGCCGCGAGCCCGCTCTTTACCGCCGCTGAAAAGGCCGCTTTCGATTTCGCGCTGGCGGCGGCCTGCGTGCCGAATGCCGTCACGGCGGAAATCGCGAGCCGTTTGCGCCAGCACTGGACGGACGACGAGATTGTCGAAATTCTCGGCGTCGTCGCGCTATTCGGGTTTCTCAACCGCTGGAACGATTCGATGGCGACGACGCTCGAGGAGATCGGCATTTCGGCTGGCGAACGCAATCTCGCCGCGCGCGGCTGGACGCGCGGCAAGCACCGGTAGGGCGCGCTTTATACGGCTCGCCCGACGCTCCCGCGCCTGGCGCTCGGTTCTGGCCCCAAAGCAGCGGCGCGATGCGGCGCACCGTCACGCGCGAAACCGGCAGCGCGCGGGCGATCTTCGCGTTCATATGCGCGGACGGGTATGGGGGTCGCTTCGATACGCACATTTGCTCGTTGACTTTTGGCGTCGGGTGCGGAAGTTATCCGCTTTCGGGCTTGATCGCAGTCGCCCGGAAGAACCAAGGCATTTCGCCCAAGCACTGCACTTTGCCCGCTCGCCGGGCCGAGGGCTTGTGGCAAATATTAAATTTCCACGAGCCCAAGTTTGGCGGCGGCATTGGGGAACCCAATGTCCAATACGAATGCAGAGCCAACGCCACCGTTACAAATCATCGATTTCCATAACCACCACATTCCAGCACGCTTCGAATTGACGGCTGCGCTGACACAGCCGGCGGCTCAGCGTGCCCGCTGGGAGATGCTTGCACGAAAATTGCCGGACGAGGACCTTTTGCTCAGCGACATTCGTGAGGGCCATCTGGGCGCGCGCGTGGTCAATATTCCAGGCAATTTGATCGCCGACGCGCAAGGCCACGTCGCTCATGAAACCATCATGGCCATGAACGACGATCTCGCGGGGTTGGTCGCGCGCCATCCGGGTCGTATTCATGGCCTGGCGTCGATCGACCCCTATGACGGCGACAGGGCCGCCCGCGAGGCGGAGCGCGCCGTCCGCGAACTCGGGTTGCGCGGCCTCTTCGTCGATTGCGCACGCGGCGATCTGTTGATCGACGCGCCGCAGGCGCGCCCCACGCTTGAAGTTGCGGCGAAGCTCGGCGTGCCGGTCTTCGCGCACCCGATCGCTCCCCAGCCGCTCACGAAACAGATGGCTCCATACGGTCTCATTGGGACGCTGTTCGCCCGCGGTACGGTGAATTCAGCCTCTCTTATCGCGCTGGTGGAAGGAGGAGTGTTCTCGCAGTTGTCCGGCTTGCGCGTCGTCGTGACTGCCCATGCGATCGGCGGCCTGGCAATGGCGGCAGGCCTTTCCAGCCAGAGTCGGTTGCCCGGCGGGGCCATCGACGTGATGCGAAAGCATGTATACATCGATACGACGCTCGCTCATCCAGCGTTGATCCGCGCGTCGGTCGATCTGTTAGGCGCTAACAATGTGGTCGCAGGCAGCGACTGGCCGATCGCCGGTGAAAATCCCATTCGTGGACCGCTGACGGACGCGATGCGGCGCGCGAGACTTTCGCCTGACGAGCAGAACGCCATCGCCTCGGGAAACTGCATGCGACTGTTAGGCATAGGCGCATTATCCGGTCAGGGGCAACGGCAAGCACTGAGACACGAATCGCAAGAAGTCGGGACGTGATTTCGTGATCACTTCAATTTTCGCCGATGGCGCCGGGAATGCGAATGCTGTGCGCCGTCTTTTCGCTCGGCAAGGCCGTGATCGGCGCCGAAGAGGGTGACAAAGGAGAGGTGCAGATCGACGACGGCCACGGGTGCCGCGCACTGATTGCCGGTGTCGGGAAAAGTCGGTCCCCCCGGCAATAAGCTGTCAATGCCGCGCGCCGCTGGGCGCGCGGCAAGCACCGGTCGGAGTGGGCCTTGTTTCGCTCCGCCCGGCGCGCCCGCGCCACGGCGCTTAGTTCTGGCCGCTGAGCAGCGGCGTGATGCGGCGCACCGTCACGCGTCGATTGAGGCGCTCGGGGCCGTCCGTTGGTATTTTGAGATATTGCTCGCCGTAGCCCTGCGTCGTCAGATTTTCCGGCGGCACGCGGAACTGCTCGGTGAGAATGATGGCGACCGATTCCGCGCGCCGGTCGGACAGCGAGAGGTTATCGACATCGGCACCGACGGCGTCGGTATGGCCCTCGATGAGAAACACCTCGCGCGGATTGCGCGCGATCGCCTGCATCATTCCATTGGCGATGACCGCCAGGCGGTTGACCTGGTCGGGCGGTACCGCCCACGACCCGAACTCGAAGTTTATGCTGTCGAGATCGACGCGCGGCATGCGCTCGCGCAGCGGCTGGCTGTAGCGGATTTCATCAAGCAGGTAGCGCCGCTCGATGCGCTCGACCGGCGGCGCGAGCAGCGTGGCAAAGATTTCCTCCGGCCGCGCGCGCGTGGCCTCGCGGATATAGACTTCGCGCGGTATGCGCACGATTGGCGGGGGAAGGTGGATGAAATAGCCCGCGATCGCCGACCGCGGCGGGCCATAACCGGCGTTGTCGATGATCACGATCTCGCGTCCGTCCGGTTCACGCCGCACCCGCCGCAGCAGACGGCCGGATCCGTCCACGACCGAAATAATTCGCGTTCCGTCCGGGCGCGTGACGATCGTCACGGTGTCGTCGCCGCGGCGCTGAATATCGACGTCACGCGCGTCGTGGCGAAACCGCGCGGTTTCGTTGTGGCGGATGATCTGGCGCCCGTCCTCGCGAATGATCGTGCGGTCCACCTCGCGGATAGTGATGCGACTGCCGTCGCTGGATTGCTGGCGGGCGCCGCGCAATTCCTCAAGGCGGCGCGGTGGCGCGGCCGGCGTTGCGGCGGCGGCCGGCGCGGGTGGTGATGTGGCGGCAGCGGGTGCGGGCGGCACCGCTGGAACCTGCTGCTGCACCGGGCGCTGCGGCGGCGGTGCGCTGGGGGTCGGCGGCACCGCTGGAACCTGCTGCTGCACCGGGCGCTGCGGCGGCGGCGCACCGGGTGCCGGCGGCACCGCTGGAACCTGCTGCTGCACCGGGCGTTGCGGCGGCGGGGCGCCGGGGGCCAGCGGCGCCACTGGAACCTGTTGCTGCACCGGGCGTTGCGGCGGCGGGGCCCCGGGGGCCGGCGGCACCACTGGAACCTG